>JAIOQW010000211.1 GCA_021108405.1 Methanosarcinales archaeon | reverse complement strand
GGGACTCTGGCGCAGGTCGGGCATGTTAGACAGTTCTTCCCTGAAACATGGATATGGGAACCTGAAATGGTCACTGACGATAGCGGCAGGGCCAGTGTGTCCATTGTCGCTCCTGATTCCATAACTACCTGGAGGCTACATGCCGTATCCTCATCTTCTGAAGGTTTTGGTATGGCTGAAACTGATCTGGTAGTGTTCCAGGACTTTTTTATTGATCCTGACCTCCCTTATGCAGTGACCAGGGGCGAAGAATTCCCGGTCACTGTCCAGGTATACAATTACCTGGACCAGGAACAGCAGGTAAGCATTACCCTTTCCTCTTCCGGATGGTTTGATATCATAGGAGTAAATAAAACACAGGTAACTGTCCCGGCAAACAGTGTACAGCCTGCAAGGTTTACTATAAAACCCACACAGGTAGGCACACAGATAGTGGAGATAACCGGACAAACTACATCCAGGGCAGATGCAGTAAAGAAACAGGTGATCGTAGAACCTGAAGGGACCCGACGCGAGATCGTGGTTAATGGTGTCATACAGGGAGAGGATGTTACATTGGATGCTCTACTGCCCCAGGATATAGTTGATGATTCCGGCATAGTATTGCTTAGTTTCACTCCATCGATTGTAGCCCAGACTATAAGCGGTTTGGATGATCTGCTTGGTATGCCGTACGGGTGCGGAGAACAGAATATGATGTTCTTTGCTCCTGATGTGGAGATATTGCGCTACCTTAAGACCACAGGTCAGTCCAATCCTGAGATACAGGCTAAAGCTGAAATGTTCATCATCACAGGCTACCAGAGACAGCTTACCTTCCAGCACAGGGACGGTTCATTCTCCGCATTCGGGGATAGTGACCCCGAAGGCAGCCTGTGGCTAACTGATTTTGTTCTTAGGAGTTTCGGTAATGCCAGGAATGTGACCACTATTGATGAGAACGTACTTGACAGTGCAGCCGATTGGATAGTAGACCATCAGAACCAGGATGGTTCCTGGGACCAGATAGGTTTTGTACATCACCAGGAGATCCTGGGTGGAATGCAGGGAAAATATTCCCTGACTGCTTATACTGCACTGGCACTGTGCGAATATGGCAATGCACAGAATGCTCTTACCAGTGCTTCGCGTTATCTGGAAAATAATCTGGATGATTGTCAAAACGACCCTTATGCTCTTGCACTGGCAGCTCTGGTATTGGAGAAGATAGATAGCAATAAAGCAGATGAGGCACTGTCTATGTTAATGGAACTTGCCAGGCAAAACGAGAATGGCATGTACTGGGAACTGGAACCCGGGAACTCTACAAATAACAGATACTTGCAACCTCCATCAGGCAAGAATGTGGAAGTATCATCCTACGGTGCACTGGTACTTATCGAGCATAATGATGCAAGAGCCAACGATGTATTGAAATGGATATCAGCCCAGCGCAACAGTAAAGGCGGATACTGTAGCACCCAGGATACAGTGGTGGCATTTGAAGCACTGATAAGTGCAGCTGCTGCCCAAACACGGGATATTGATGCATCTATTACGGTTTATGCAGATGGTGAAGAGATCAGTGAAATAGACATAAACCAGGATAATTATGATGTGCTGCAGATAATTGAGATCCCCGCAATGGCAAACGATGTGACACTTAGCATGTCAGGAAACGGCAATATCAATTACCAACTGGTCAAGAAATTCAATGTGATACTACCTGATATACCTGTATATAGTGATATGGAGTTTGAGGTTGAATATGACGCATCGAATGTGGCTGTGAATGACATTGTAGATGTACATGCACACATAAAATATACAGGCTCTGCCAATTCCACAGGAATGCTGATAATGGATGTAGCTGTACCTACAGGTTTTACTCCGGTGGTATCAGGACTTGAAATATTAAAGAAAAAAGGTGACATTAGCAGGTATGAAATAGCAGGTCGTAAGATCATATTGTATGTAGATGATCTGCCAGCAGACAAAGAATTAACCTTTGATCTTCAGGTAGAGGCAGTATTTCCGGTTAAGGCACTGATACCGGATAGCAGTGCTTATTCATATTATGATCCGGAAATAAAAGCTGAGTCTAAGGGTCAACAGATAATGGTAGTTTAGAAGAACAAAATCCTCCCTTCGGTCGGATTTTATTGACTGAAGCTCCAAAGGAGCTGAAGATTAGAAGATTCATAGAATCTTCGTCCGATATTCCAGAGGAATAGAGGATTAGAAAATGTGAACGAAGTGAATATTTTCGATATATCAAGTTATACCTGATATACTATAAAAAATACGAAAAGATATATTATAGTATGAGAATTTACCTCGTGTGATAGAAATAAATATGCAAATATTCTATGAAATACTTGGAAAATTGTTTGTTTTTTTCTTTGTTATTTTTTTTTTCATAATTACATTGGCTTTAATATTGGGTATTTATAGTTTTAAAAAACATACAATTATATTCCCCAATTTTATTCTTTTTATGCTGTATCTATTCTACTCGCCAGCAAAGTGGATATGCAGGGTCTTCTATGTTAAGGAACAGCTCGTTGATGAGATACTCATTGAGATAAAAAATGCAGTAATGCTTGAGAAATTCAAGCATGTAACTTTACGGCGTGCTATCATCCTGCCGCAATGCATGAGGCATCCGCAGTGCAGGGCGCGGTGTGACCCCATAATAGGTTATGAATGCAAACAATGCAAAATGTGTGATATAAGCCATATAGTTGATGAAGCAAAAAAGAATAATTTCAAAGTGTTTATCGTACCTGGTGATAGTTTTGTCAGGAAGATCCTCAAGTCCTACAAACCAGGGGCCTGCCTTGGTGTAGCATGTCACGGAGAGCTAACAGAGTCAATGCAGGCTGTCTCAAAGATCGTACCTGTTCAGGGGGTCTGCCTGCTTCGAGACGGATGTTATGACACAAAAGTAGATCTGGTTGAAGTGTCTAAGAAAATGGAGATGTGTGACAAATGATCTATAACCTGATCGGATTCGGCATATTTTTAATTATTATCATATCTGTAATACTGGCCCTATTAGCTCTGTTTATGGGCCGGCTTAGTCTTAATCGGAATGTCTGGCTTGCCGGTTTTTTTGCCAATATCCTTGATTTTTTTTATCTCCCGATCAAATCATTATTCTTCAAATTCGGTGATACCAGGACTTTTGACAAATGGATGGTATCGCTAAAGAACACGGCCCACAGGTCTGATTTTATAAAGACACAGCACCGTTTGCTGCTTACTCCGCACTGTATGCGGTCTCTTGAGTGTCCGGCGCCATCAACGCGTTTCGGGATCGAATGTATGTCCTGCGGAAAATGTATATTCTCACAGATGAAAGAAGATGCACGAAAATATAATTATAACTTACATATTGTTGCCGGTTCATCCTATGTACGCCATATTATTAAAAAACAATCTGCAGATGGTGCTCTGCTTGTTGCATGCAATTATGAGTTGAATAAAGTTATGCGTTCATTGAAGAGCAAAAAAATAGTGACCTATGGAGTCCCATTGCTAAATGATGGCTGTTATGATACTAAGGTTGATTATGATAACCTGGTAAATGTGATGAAAAGTTTGAAGGACTGAAAATTTTAGAAACAAACTAATAATAGAACAGCTTTTATATAGTAAGAATAAAATCCTCGCTCGGATTTATTTGATATACTAAAATAAAATATTACTTTGCAGGCATAGGGTTAGTGCTTTGTATAAAGATAGTGTAGCTTTACGGCGGATGAATTAAGTGGAGTTAAAACCGGATAGAAGCAAAGTATTTTTACCATCTACTATAGGGGTGCATACCCATAATGGATAATAATAAAAATAAAAGTGAGAATGTGTCAGAGTTAGAGGCACAAATAAAAAATGAGAGAGATAAACTAAATCTAATATTTGACAGCATGATCGATGGTGTATATTTGATCTCCGGGGACCGAAGGATACAATTCATGAACAAGGCTTTGCGAGATAGATTCGGAGATCATGTAGGTGATATATGCTACCAGGTATTTCATGGGAGAGATAAACCCTGTCCTTTATGCAAATTATCAGAGATAATGAACATGAAAAAAATAAGATGGGAGTGGCACTCGCCCAGGACAAATAGGACCTATGACCTTATTGAAACACCAGTGAATGGAACAGGCGGCACAATATTAAAATTAACCATCTTTAGGGATATTACCAGGCGAAAGCTAGATCAAAAACGTGTTGAAGAGGAATACCGTCGTGCAGAGTTCTATATAGATCTTATGGGTCATGATATTAACAATATTAACCAGGTCATAATGGGTTATCTTAATATGATATTATCTATGCCTGATTTTCCAGATAAATTCAGGAATTATACCAGAATAGCTCTTGATTATGTAATAAAAAGTGCCGAAATTATATCCAACGTGAAAACACTCTATGAGCTTGATTCAGGTGGCCTGGATTTGAAAAAGATCGATATATATCCCGCTTTTACCAGTGCGGTTAATGTGGTAAGATCACATTCAAGAAATGTCAGGGTAAACTCAAATATTATTAAAGGAACTTATTTCATCCACGGGAATGCACTGCTATTTAATGTATTCTCAAATCTCCTGACCAATGCTGTCAAATTTGATAAACATGATATTGTTGAAATTGATGTTGACATCAGTCAGTCTGATGATGGCCGGTATTGGAAACTTGAATTAAAGGATAAAGGAAAGGGCATTAAGGATGAATATAAAAAGACTATATTCAACCGCCTGGAAAGAGCTGGTGAGAATGCACATGGTTCCGGATTAGGTCTTACTATCGTGAAAAATATCATAGAGAGTTATAAAGGAATGGTCTGGGTAGAGGACCGTATCAAAGGTGATCAGACAAAGGGAAGCAATTTCATTATGCTGTTCCCGATGGAGAAGGATCATGGTATTTAATATTTTCAGACACGGATTAACACTGATTTGTTAATGGGTTCGTTGAGAACAGATAAAGGATGTATGGTAGCCTATCTCTCTTAGCCTACATTCAACAAATATGTTGCAACACTTGATAAATACCAGGTGCACTTATCCTATCCTATATACGAGATATATACAAAACGAACCGAAAGGTATAATGATACGTTTATCTGTGGTTAATTAAATTGAAATGAATCCAAGTAATTTTAAGAAGAATAAAAGGTCTCAGATTGTTAATAAAATTTAATTTAAAGATCCAAATTATACTTACGGAATGATATAATAGTATACTCAAATAAACACAATATTTAATTTTAATTTGATTACTTCTTGATTACTTCTTGATTACTTCTATAAGAAAAGTTATCTATAATAGTAATACAATATAGGTAAATAATATAATTGATAACTCCCGGGGGGGTGACAATATAACAGATCCAATTCAAATTTTATTAATCGAAGATAATCCAGGTGATGTACGCCTCACACAGGAAGTGTTCAATGAATTTAAATTGGCCAATAACCTGCATGTGGTAAATGACGGAGTGGAAGCTATAAAATTACTAAATAGAGATGTACAGTATCTTGATATACCACTTCCTGACCTTATTCTACTTGACCTGAACCTTCCTAAAAAGGACGGCCGTGAAGTGCTTGAGGAGATCAAGTCAGATAAGGATTTAAAACATATTCCAGTAGTAATACTTACCACTTCCAAGGCAGAAGAGGATATTTTTAGAGCTTATGATCTATATGCAAATTGCTATATCACCAAGCCAGTTGATCTGGATCAGTTCATTGCAGTAATAAAGTCCATAGAAGATTTCTGGTTCTCAATTGTAAAACTGCCTAAAGGTGTTGGAAATGACTGATTCATCGCTTAAATATCTTATGATCGAAGACAACTCCGGAGATGCCCGATTGATACAGGAGATGCTTTTAGAAGCAGGAGGTTCTCCATTCATTTCTGAGCGCGTTGATAGGCTCTCAAGGGGTCTTGAGCGTCTTGCTTCCGGATATTTCGATGTGTTACTGCTTGATCTTGCACTACCTGATAGCCAGGGGCTGGATACATTCCATAAAGTACATGCTCAATCCCCGCAAGTACCTGTTGTTATTCTTACAGGTCTTGATGATACATCAATTGCCTATAAGGCAGTACGAGGTGGAGCACAGGACTATCTGGTTAAAAGCCAGATGAATACTAACCTTTTGATACGCTCAATGTATTATGCAGTGGAACGAAAACGAGCTGAGAGTAATATCACACAATTAAACCGTATCATTGAAACCGTACGCAATGTAGATAAGTTAATAGTAATGGAAAAAAAAAGAGACGATCTACTACAGAAAACCTGTGATACTTTGATAGATACACGTGGTTATGATACTGTAATGATCGGTTTTCTACATGATGAAAACACATTTACTACAGTACTGGGGTCAGGTTCAAAGGATCAGGTCACAAGTATTAGGGAACACATGATCAGCGGGAATTATCCTTCCTGTATAAAAAACGCACTTTCCCGGAATGATCCTTTCTTGCTGGTGGATAAATATTCCAAATATGAATCCTGTATCTCAGGAAATGATTATCTTGATAGAGATACTGTGATCATCCGCATCAGGCATGATGATAAACTATTCGGACTGCTTTATGTTTCGCTTGCAATTGATGTTGCTATTGAATATGAGGAGATAGAACTGTTAATGGAAGTTGCAGGTGATATCGGACTTGCTCTACATGACATGGAAGTTACCCGGGCACGCAAAAAGGCCCAAAAGGAACAACAACAAGCCAACAATGAACTTAAACAGCGTGTGAGGAAGCAAACAGAGAAGCTTGCTGCTGTGACTGAAGAACTTAAGCGATCTACAGCAGCATTAGAGCAGTTTGCCTATACTACCTCTCATGACCTGGAAGAGCCTTTACATATGGTTTCAAACACAGTACAGCTTATCGAACAGCAGTACAATAACGATCGATCAGATACTGATATTTTGGATCTTGTTGGTTATACCATGGACGGAACCGGACATATGCAGTCCATGATCAATTATTTGCATGACCTGTCACAGGTAAGCTCGAATGGGAAACCGCTCGAACCTGTTAATTGCGAAGATATAGTTGTACAGGTTTGTGATGACCTTAAATATGAAATTGAAAAAACAGCTGCAGTAATTACTAATGATGCACTTCCCACTATAAAGATAGATGCATCACAAATAATCAACCTGATCCGCTGTCGCGTTGAGAATGCCATTAAGTTCTCTAATGTAAAGAAACCTCACATCCATATCTCTTCAGAGCAAAATGGAGCTGAATGGATATTTTGTGTGCGTGATAATAACATAGGCTGTGGAGATTATCCTGGTTCGGGTATAGGGTTGGCTCTTGGGGAGAAGATCATACAAAGGCACGGTGGACGTATATGGGTCGAGCCAGAACCCGGACTGGGTACGATGTTATATTTTACCATTCCTGTAATGGAATAACTAATAATAAATATTCGACAATCAATCTTACTTGATAGTGGAGGATAGTTTGTCCAAAAGTGATCTTATAAATTTGAAGCAGATCATCTGGAATATTACAGCATATAAAACCATAATCTCAATCATCTTCGGACTTATGGGATTTGCTGTAAATTTCTATTCACTGGATTTTGTATTTTACGGCTCATATAAGATTAGTTTTCTTTTAGGCCTGGTATTCCCTATGCTAATAACGCTTGCATGGGGCTGGAAATACGGCCTGTTATCAGCTCTGTGCGGTGGGTGCCAGACTATGTGGATACTGTGGATGCCACAAAGTGGTTATGCACCGCTTGTGTCAGTACCTCCCTTCACTTTATGGATTGTCTGGCACGGCTGGTTCTCACGCACCAAATATAATATCTATTTTGTAGAATTGATATTCCGTATTTTCAATACTGCACTGCTGTACACGGTATTCAGATGGATATTTACACTGAACACATCACCTGCTAATATCTTCATGCCGCTGGAAGTGACACATTCCATCGTGTTCAAAGAAGCAGTGAACGGGCTATTGATAATTTTTCTTGCACAGGGATTGCTATATTCAGACTCTGTAAGAGCATTCTTTAAGCTGTCAAAGAGCACAGCAGATCCACGCTTTTTCTATATTTATACAAATACCGTAATCCTTAGTGGAATACTTATCTTCAGTTTTGCAGGTGAAAAATATATATGGGGACTCTGGGATTCTGGTTTTCAAAGTGCAGCCCGTATACTTGGCTCGATATTAATACTAATGGTTGGGATTCTTTGTACTTATGGTATTGCTAATGTATTTGTAAAAAGAAAAAGCGAGGAACTCATCAAAGCGCAGGAAGAGCTGCAGAAGAATGAGAAAAAACTCTCACAGATCATTGAGGGGAGTCCAATAGCTACCTTAGTACTTGACAACGAGCACACGATCACCCACTGGAACAAAGCGTGTGAGAATCTGACCGGTGCTTCTATGAGTGAAATGGTCGGCACAAAAAATACGTGGAAACCTTTTTATTCTACACAAAGACCGGTTATGGGTGATGTTATTGTGGATGAACTATTAGAAGAAGAAATATCCAGATACTATGGTGGTAAGTATCAAAAATCTACCATCATAGAGGGAATTTATGAGGTTGAGGATTTTTTCCCTGATATGGGAGATAGCGGCAAATGGGTCTTTTTCACTGCAACACCATTAAGAGATGATCAGGGAGGAATAATCGGAGCGATCGAAACTCTCCAGGATATCAGTGAGCGCAAGCGACTGGAAGATAGGATGGTACATCTCAACCTCGTGCTGCGTGCCATACGAAATGTTAATCAACTTATTACAAAAGAAAAAGATCGTGACAGGCTGCTTCAAGGTGCCTGTAATAATCTTATCGAAACACGCGGGTATCATAATGCCTGGATAGCTTTACTGGATGAATCCGGGAGGCTTGTAACAACTGCCCAGGCAGGGTTGGGTGATATATTTGAGTTAATGATCGCACGACTTAAGCAGGGAAAGTTAATCGAATGCGCTAAGAAGGCGCTTAGACGATCTGATGTTATACTAATAGATGATCCTGTCTCCACCTGCACCGATTGTCCTCTGGTGGAACAGTATGAAGGCAGACGGGCAATGACCATCCGGTTGGAACACGGGGAAAAAGTTTATGGTCTGCTTTCAGTTGCAGTTCCTGCGGTACTGGCTGCGGATAACCAGGAGCAAGCCTTGTTTAGAGAAGTCGCTGAGGATATTGCTTTTGCTTTATATAGCATCGAGTTGGAGAGGGAGCGAAAGAAGACAGAGGAAGCACTGAAACATAAACTGCTTGTACTGTCACAACCGGTTGGTGAGATAAGTGATATAAAACTTCAGGATATTATTGATACTGATATTTTACAGGAATTACAGGATAATTTTGCTAAGTCTTACGGCGTTGCCGCTCTTATATTTGATAAAGAAGGTAAACCAATAACAAAACCAGGTAACTTCAGTGAGTTCTGCCGGATAATTCGCGATACTGAAAAGGGTAAAAGAAGATGCGAAATTTCGGATGCATATCTTGTTTCGGCAGTGACTGATGGCTCATTTGCACTGACTGCATGCAGGAATTTTAAAGAGATACAGGACGCTGCGGTTCCAATATTCATAGGGGATAATCGTGTAGCTACCTGGGGCATTGGACAGCGTTTAATCAGTGATCTTCCGGAGGAAAAGATACGCAGTTATGCAGAGGAAATAGGTGCTGACCCGGATGAGCTTGCAGCAGCAGGGAATAAGTTGGAGCCTGGTTCTAAGGAATTATTTGAAGTGGCTGTTTCTTTCCTTGAGAGTGTGGCTAATAATATTTCTCTACTGGGGTTGCAGAATATACAGCAGTCACGTGAAATCGTAAAACGTGAACGAGCTGAGGTAAAATTGAAGGAGACTGTAGCTGACCTGAAACGATCCAATTCCGAACTGGAGCAGTTTGCCTATGTTGCATCCCATGACCTGCAGGAACCATTGCGTATGATCTCGAGCTATGTACAGTTACTGCAGCGGCGCTATAAGGACAGGCTTGATACTGATGCTGATGATTTCATAGGCTATGCTGTTGACGGTGCGAACCGGATGCAAATGCTGATCAATGATTTGCTGATCTTTTCACGTGTGGGTACTCGGGGTAAGCCTTTTGAGCCGACTGATTGCGAAGCTGTTCTTGGGAAAGTACTTACAAACCTGGAAGTGTCAATTAAAGAAAGCAGTGCAGAGATAACCCACGATGCTCTACCGACTGTAATGGCAGATGGCTCACAACTCATCCTATTGCTTCAAAACCTGATCCGTAATGCAATCAAGTTCCACAGTGAGAAACTACCACGTATTCATGTATCTGCAAAACGAAGTGAAAGTGAATATATTTTCTCGGTTGCAGATAACGGCATCGGGATCGAGGCCGAATTCTATGATCGTATCTTTGTGATATTCCAGCGCCTGCATGGCAGGGATGAGTATTCTGGGACAGGTATCGGTCTTGCGGTGTGCAGAAAGATCGTGGAACGACACGGCGGACGGATATGGGTGGAGTCTGAATCCGGAAAAGGTACGACGTTTTTCTTTACAATGCCAATAGAAGGAGGTAAACAAGAATGAGTATATGGAATAAGCTTATAATGATCCTTATTGTCGCCTTGCTTATTGTCCTCTCTTTTAGTGGTTCGTTGGTATATGCACAGGAGGAGCAGACGAAGCATGTACTTGTACTGAATTCATATCACAGGGGTTTTCTCTGGACCGACAACATTGTGAAAGGGATTGAGTCAGTCTTTGGATCCGAAGAAAATAATATTGAACTCACGATAGAATATATGGATACCAAATCCATAAAATACGATGCCAGGTATAAAGAGAAATTATATGACCTGTATAAATATAAGTACGGCAATCAAACATTTGACCTGATCATATCTACCGATGATAACGCATTTAATTTTCTTTGTGAGTATCATGAAGACATATTTCCAGACACGCCTGTAGTTTTCTGTGGGGTGAATAATCTCGAGACTCCTAATCTTGTAGACCGGGATATATTTACAGGGGTTATTGAGCTTCTGTCTGAAAAAGAGACTATAGACATTGCTTTAAGCCTGCATCCCGAGACCGGGGATATTGTCTTTGTTATTGACAGCACACCTACCGGAACACAGGTTTGGAGCCAGATACAGGGGCTATCCGGATATTATGAAAATATTAGGATGACCTGTATTAGTGGCAGTTTGTCCATGGAACATGTTGAGGATAATGTAAGCAGGTTATCTGATGACACCATAGTGTTTTTCGGACCATTCAATCGAGATAAATCCGGAAAATATTACTCTTCCGAAGAAGCGGCCTCACGTGTGTGCCGGGCAAGTGTGCGACCGGTATACGGATATTCTGTCCAGGTTCTGCCTTATGGTATTGTCGGAGGAAAACTGATTGGCGGCGTTCATCACGGCCAGGTCGCAGCAACGATGGCAAAGCGCATCCTGGTGGGGGAAGCGGTGCGGGATATTCCTGTAATAACAGAGCCGCAGACCCAACCCATGTTTGATTACAATCAGATACAGCGGTGGGGTATCAAAGAGTCTGACCTGCCCGAAGACAGTATTATCGTCAACAAACCTTATTCATTCTATAATGAGAATAAAGGGTTGATCTGTGGTATAATTGCTTTTATAGCCATTCAAACGCTTATCATCGTTGCTCTTGTTGTGAATCGGTCAAGGCGCAAGGCAGCGGAGGATAAGCTTAAGGAGAGTGAGGACCGGTTCCGTACGATTTTTGATTCGATCAATGATGCAGTCTTTATCCATGACATAGAGACCGGAGCAATCCTAAACGTCAACAAAACGACGTGTGACATGTACGGATATACCCGCGAGGAACTCTGCAAACTCGACGTGCAAACCATAAGCATAGGCGAAGCGCCGTACACCCTGGAAGACGCTATCGAGTGGATGAAGAAGACAACAGCAGGGGAACCCCAGGTATTTGAATGGATGGGTAAACACAAATCCGGACGTCTATTCTGGGTAGAAGTAAGTATGAGAAGCGCAGTAGTTGGAGGATGTGAACGACTGTTGGTGGTTGTACGTGATATCACCCAGCGCAAAGCTGCAGAGGAGGAACTGCTAAAACGTGCCACTGCTCTGGAACGCAGCAATAAGGAACTGGAACAGTTTGCCTATGTTGCATCCCATGACCTGCAGGAGCCGCTGCGCATGGTCTCGAGCTATGTACAGCTTCTGGCACGGCGCTACAAAGGCAAACTCGATCATGATGCTGACGATTTCATCGGCTATGCTGTGGACGGTGCGAACCGGATGCAGACACTGATAGATGACCTGCTGATCTTTTCACGTGTAGGTACTCAAGGCAAGTCCTTTGAACCGACTAACTGCGAAACTGTCCTTGAGCAGGTACTCATCAACCTGAAAATGGCTATTGGGGATAGCTATGCAATGATTACTCATGATCCTTTACCGACCATAATGGCAGATGGCTCGCAACTCACCCAATTACTCCAGAACCTGATCAGTAATGCGATCAAATTCCAGGGCGATGAGACTCCGCGTATTCACATCTCGGCAGAACAAAAAGATGATGAGTGGGAATTCTCTGTGGCTGATAATGGCATCGGGATCAAACCGGAATTTTTCGATCGTATCTTTGTGATATTCCAGCGTCTGCATAGCAGGGAAGAGTATTCAGGCACAGGTATCGGTCTTGCGGTCTGCAAGAAGATCGTAGAGCGGCACGGCGGGCGGATATGGGTGGAGTCGGTGCCAGGAAAAGGCACAACTTTTTTCTTTACTATCCCAAATATAGGACCTGAACTCGGTGACCGTGAACCGGGTATCGATGATCGATGATCGAAAGGAATCACGAAAAAAGGAGTGAAATAATGATAGGTAAGCCAATAGCGATTTTTATCATCACCCTGTTTATTATCCTCTCGCTATGCAGTCCTTTAGTGTATGCGCCGGAGGAGCATTTGAAGCGTGTGCATGTGCTGAACTCGTATCACAAGGGTTTTGCTCAGACTGACGAAATTGTAAATGGGGTAGAATTTGTCTTAAAACCCGAAGAAAACGACATTGATCTTAGGATAGAATACATGGATTCGAAAGCCACAAAATATGATAGTCAGTACAAAGAGAAATTATATGACTTGTATAAGTATAAATACGGCAACCAAACATTTGATCTGATCATATCTTCGGATGATAACGCATTCAATTTTCTCCGTGAGTATCATGAAGATCTGTTCCCGGACACGCCGATTGTTTTTTGCGGAGTAAATAATCTTGAAGCACCTGCTCTTATAGACCCGGAAGAATTTACAGGGATCCTTGAGCTTCATTCGATAAGAGAAACAATAGACCTTGGTTTAAAATTGCATCCCGAGACCAGGCAGATCGTCTTTGTTGTTGACAATACACCGACGGGAAAATATCTCTGGGACCAGGTACAAGAACTTTTCAAATATTACGAAGATGTCAGGATGACCCGTATTGATGACAGTTTATCCATGGAGCAGATTGAGGATGAGGTAAGCAATTTATCCGATGATACCATAGTGCTTTTTGGGACATACAATCGCGATAAATCGGGAAAGTATTACTCTTTCGGAGAAGCAGCCGTGCGCGTATCCAAAGCAAGTGCGCGGCCAATGTATGGCTATTCTGTCCAGGTTTTGCCTTATGGTATCGTTGGTGGTAAACTGTTTGGCGGTTTTTATCATGGCCAAATCGCAGCAGAGATGAGTCAACGCATCCTGATGGGGGAAAAGGTGCGGAACATCCCTGTTTTGACAAAGCCGCAAACCCAATATATGTTTGATTATGGGCAGATGAAACGATGGGGTATCAAGGAGTCCGACCTGCCCGAAGACAGTATTATTGTCAATAAACCTTATTCATTCTATGAAGAGAACAAAGTGCTGATCTGGAGTATAATTGCGATTTTAATGTTTCAAACGGTGATCATCATTGGTCTTCTTGTGAATAGGGCAAGGCGTAAGCGAGCGGAGGAGAGAATCAAATACCTCAATACCGTGCTGCACGCTATCCGAAATGTCAATCAACTCATTGCCAAGGAAAAGGACCGCGGCAGGCTGCTGCAAAGGGCTTGCGATAGCCTCGTCGAGACGCGTGGCTATCACGGCGCCTGGGTTGGCCTCGTCGACAACGCACGGGAGCTTGTCACGACCATGGAGGCCGGGTGGGGCGAGGACTTCTCACGTATGTTCCCACTGCTGAAACCCGGTGAGTTGCCGCGGTGCGGCCGGAAGGCGTTGGCGCAACCGGGGGTTGTGACAATCGAAGACCCACGCTCCATTTGTACCGACTGTCCCCTCGCTGAAACGTGTGCCGGTAAGGCGGCGATGACTCTGCGATTGGAGCATGGGGAAACGGTCTACGGCCTGTTGTCTGTCTCAGTCCCGGCCGGTCTTGGCCTGGGCGATGAAGAGGTGTCCCTGTTCGAGGAAATCTCGTCAGATATCGCCTTCGCACTGTACAACATCGAACTGGACGAGCAGCGCAAGCAGGCGGAGGGGGCTTTAGCCATCCTCGTTAGGCAGCAGGCAGAACTGGTCAAGTTCGGTCTGGTGGCGTTGTCTGAACATTCGCTCGATGCGCTTTTCGGGGAGGCGGTGGCGCTCGTTTCGCGGACGTTTGGAACCCGGTACGCCAAAATACTAGAGCATCGCACCGAGGAGGGGGTCCTTTTCCTACGGGCGGGTGTAGGCTGGAAGGAGGGCTGGGTCGGCCACAAGTCGGTTCCGGACGGCACCGATTCGCAGGGCGGATACACCCTTATGCGGACTAAACCAGTGATATCCGAAGACATCCGGCATGAGAAACGCTTTTCTCCGCCCGCACTGCTGATCGAACACAACGTGGTGTGCGGGTTGACGGTTGCCATCCCCGGCGAGAATCGTCCGTTCGGCATCCTGGGAACACATCACGACCAGCCCCATCCGTTTTCCAAAGACGATGCGCATTTCATGGAAGCCCTGGCCAACGTGCTGGCTGACGCTATCCAGCGCAACCGGGCGGAGGCAAAGTTGAAACAATCCGTAGCGGACCTTAAGCGTTCTAATGTTGAACTTGAGCAGTTTGCCTATGTTTCCTCGCACGACCTGCAGGAGCCTCTGCGCATGGTGTCAAGCTACGTACAGTTGTTGGAGCGGCGTTACAAAGGCAAACTTGATGCCGATGCTGACGATTTCATCGGTTTTGCTGTGGAAGGAGCAAACCGTATGCAGAGGTTGATAAATGACCTGCTCGCTTTTTCACGTGTGGGTACACGAGGCGAATCCTTCAAATCAACTGATTGTGAAGCAGTCTTTGATCAGGCACTTTCCAACCTGAAGATAGCTATTGAAGATAGTGGTGCGGAGGTGACCCATAATGCCCTGCCGACCGTAATAGCAGACGCTTCACAACTGGTTCAGTTGTTTCAGAACCTGGTAGGTAATGCCATTAAGTTCCGCAGCGAAGAACCTCTGCACATTCACATATCAGCAAAGCAAAAAAGTGATGAATGGGAATTCTCGGTTGCTGATAACGGCATCGGTATCAAGCCTGAATTCTTTGAGCGTATTTTTGTGATATTCCAGCGTCTGCATGGCAGGGATGAGTATTCCGGGACAGGTATCGGTCTGGCAGTCTGCAAGAAGATTGTGGAGCGGTATGGTGGGCGGATATGGGTAGAGTCAGAGCCAGGTAAGGGCACGGTTTTTTATTTTACAATGCCTGTGTCAGTAGGTGATGAATAAAATGGTAGACGATTGGTTAGAGAAAACTATAGATGATAAGAAGATAACGGCTTATAAAGTCACGATATCAATCCTCTTTGGCTTACTTGGATTTGTTGTAAACTTTCAATCCATTAACTTATATTTCCCGCCCTATACAGCAACAATCCTGATAGGACTCCTGTTTCCGATCCTTATAACCCTTGCATGGGGCTGGAGATACGGATTATTATCAGCTTTAGCCGGTGGCTGCCAGTCCATGTGGTGGATATGGGGCCCCAGTAATGGTTATGCTATATTCTTTGTAGTGCCACCGTTTACATTATGGATATTGTGGCACGGATTCTTTGCTAAGGTGCGCAGGCAACGGCAGGGGAATGAATGGTGGTTGAATGCGTATGTTGTAGAGATTCCGTTCCGGATACTTAGTACGATAAACCTGTATACACTGTCAAGATGGGCTATAACACACAATCCGCCTCCATGGGATTGGGCTTGTAGTGCAAGCAGCATAATACCTATGGAATTTTCCACCTTTGTTGTTATCAAACAGTGTGTAGTTGGATATATAATTTTATTACTGGCTGATGTGCTGTTAAACTTAGGATTTGTGAGAAGATTCTTTAGAATGGAGGAGCAGCTTAACCAGACTAAGACTGGCTATATCATAAGCACATCGCTTTTGTTAGGAGTACTCTTCTGGATTGTTGATAGTCTTATTGGTTCATGGGTATTCTATCCTGAGAGTTCTTTTTTAGATCTACTTGCATTGAATATCCCACCTTATGTACTTTTTGTAAGATGCGCCTTTATTCTTGCCTGTCTGATAGGAGGAATGGTAGCATCGAACTTCTTACGTAGGCAGCGTGAGAACGAAGTGGCATTGCGGGAGAGTGAGGACAGGTTCCGGACGATTTTCGATTCGATCAATGATGCTGTCTTTATTCATAACATAGAGACAGGAGCAATACTTAACGTCAACAACACGGCGTGTGACATGTACGGATATACCCGCGAGGAACTCCGCAGACTTGACGTGCAAACCATAAGCATGGGCGAAGCACCATATACACAGCAAGTTGCTATCAAGTGGATAAAGAAAACAGCTTTGGGGGAACCCCAGGTCTTTGAATGGATGGGAAAACACAAATCCGGACGTCTATTCAGGGTGGAAGTAAGTATGAGAAGCGCGGTCGTTGGGGGATGTGAACGACTGCTGGTGGTTGTGCGTGATATCACCCAGCGCAAAGCTGCAGAGGAGGAACTGCAGAAACGTACCATTGCTCTGGAACGCAGCAATAAGGACCTGGAACAGTTTGCCTATGTTGCATCCCATGACCTGCAGGAGCCGCTGCGCATGGTATCGAGCTATGTACAGCTTCTGGCACGGCGCTACGAGGGCAAACTCGATCACGATGCTGACGATTTCATAGGATATGCTGTAGACGGTGCAAACCGGATGCAGACACTGATCGATGACTTGCTGATCTTTTCACGTGTAGGTACTCAAAGCAAGCCCTTTGAACCGACTAACTGCGAAACTGTCCTTGAGCATGTACTCACCAACCTGAAAATGGCTATTGAGGATAGCTATGCAATGATTACTCATGATCCTCTACCAACCATAATGGCAGATGGCTCGCAATTCACCCAATTACTCCAGAACCTGGTCAGTAATGCGATCAAATTCCAGGGCGAAGAGCTTCCACGCATTCACATCTCGGCAGAACAAAAAGGTGATGAATGGGAATTCTCTGTAGCTGATAATGGCATAGGGATAAAACCGGAATTTTTTGAGCGTATCTTTGTGATATTCCAGCGTCTGCATGGCAGGGATGAGTATTCCGGGACAGGTATCGGTCTTGCGGTCTGCAAGAAGATCGTGGAGCGGCACGGCGGGCGGATATGGGTAGAGTCAGAGCCGGAAGAAGGCACAACATTTTTCTTTACAATTCCAATAATAGGGGTAAACAAGAATGAATTATAAAATATTCGAGATTATCAATAAGGATAAAATCCAATATCTCACTGACAGCTTTTGTGAGGCTATTGGAGTCTCATCAGCAATAATAGACCTGAATGGAACAATATTGATCGCCTCAGGATGGCAAAAAATATGTACGGATTTTCATCGAGTTAATCCTCAAAGTTATCTCAAGTGTAAAAAAAACGAAACAATCCTGGCAAATAAATTACTTGAAGGACAAAAATATGCTATTCATCAATGCCAGAATGGCTTAATAGATACAGCAGCACCTATTATGATCGAAGGAGAACATATTGCAAATTTCTTTGTCGGACAATATTTATTCGAACCACCTGATATCGAATATTTCCGTAAGCAAGTTCATGACTATGGATTTGATGAAACTTCCTACATTAAGGCGTTATCTAAAGTTCCTGTTATATCAAAAGAACGAATTAAGCCGATTTTAGACTTTCTTACAAGATATGCAGAATTTATAGGTGAGATGGGTTTAAAACAAATCAGGCAGTTGGAAGCCACAAATGCTCTTGTTGAGAGTGAGATAAAATATAGAACTCTTTATAATTCTTCCAAAGATGCTATCATGATATTGAGTCCTGGAGAAAGATATCTCGGTGGAAATGTTGCTGCTATAAAAATGTTCGGATGTAAAAGCGAAGGAGAGTTTATTTCTAAAAATCCTGCTGATTTATCACCTGTTTATCAACCGGATGGAACCTTATCTTCGGTAAAGGCTCACCAAAACATGGCAATAGCTATGGAAAATGGCTCTTATATGTTTGAATGGAAACACCAACGAATGGATGGGGTTGAATTTTTCACAATCGTTTTATTAAACAGGATAGAATTACAAAATAAGAAACTTTTACAGGCGACAGTCCGTGATATCACAGAAAGCAAGAAAGCAGAAGCTATATTAGAACAGGCTCTAACAGACCTGAAACGTTCCAATAAGGACCTCGGACAGTTTGCCTATGTCGTATCACATGATCTGCAGGAGCCTTTGCGTATGGTGTCAAGCTATGTACAGCTTCTGGAACGGCGCTACAAGGGCAAACTCGATCCGGATGCTGATGATTTCATTGGTTATGCCGTAGATGGAGCTAACCGGATGCAAACATTAATCGAGGATCTTCTGACCTATTCCCGTGTTGGTACACGTGGCAAGCCCTTTAAGCCGACCGACTGTGAAGATATCCTTGAGAAGGTACTCGCTAATCTGAAACTTGCTATTGAGGATAACAATGCAACAGTTACCTATGATTCACTGCCTACCGTAATAGCAGATGCCTCTCAGCTGGTTCAGTTGCTCCAGAACTTGATCGGGAATGCTATCAAGTTCAGTGGTGATAATCCTCTGCATGTTAATATATCGGCAAAACAAAAAAGTGATAAGTGGAAATTCTCGGTTGCAGACAACGGTATCGGGATCGAACCTGAATTCTTTGAGCGTATTTTTATAATATTCCAGCGCCTGCATAGCAGAGAGGAGTACATCGGTACAGGTATCGGTCTTGCGGTCTGCAAAAAGATTGTGGAGCGGCACGATGGGGAGATATGGGTGGAATCAGAGCCAGGAGAAGGCACGACATTTTGCTTTACAATACCAATAAAAAGGGATGAACAGGAATGAAAAGAGAACTTATCTTCTTTTTATTGATACTACTGCTTCTCTCAGGCGGATGCGTGAGTGAAGAAAAACTAATCATAGAGAAGAGAATGGACATTAATACGACATCAGCCCAGGGTCCGGATAAAGAAGTAAACTGGATGGGGCACTGGCTTACTGAGTACGGCCGTGAAACCCTTGTGCAAGAGGTAGCTCAGGATTTCGAGCTGATGAATCCTGATATTGATCTCAATCTTGAATATCCGCAGCAAATCATAGGCTTGCGTAGTAAAGAAGCATTAGCCAAATATATTGCCCGCATGATAACGAGCGGGGATATCGACTGGGATGTCGTCTGGATGGATGATGTCATCTATCAGTATACTGCAGAAGAACTGGGCGATCCCGGATGGGGGGAAAAATACCTTGTGAATTTCGAGAATGTAGAAGGTTTCAATGAAACACAGAAATGTTTCATCATAGATGACCCTGTTTACAGACAGCAGACCGGTGGCATCATAGTAGGACCGTATATAGAGGGTTATTACTATTTGATTTATTGTAATAACGATGTTGCAGAAAAAATGGGTATTGAAGTAAAGCAATATAACATGACCTTTGATGATCTTCTGGGTTATGTCAGGGCAGTCAATGAATACAACCAGGAGCACAATACAAATATCGCCGCTTTCTATGAATGTAATAATTATATAACTATGGAACTATTATTCCAAAACCTATTTAAATCAGAACTCGGCGATTTTAACAAATCCAAAGAAGAAACAGGCTCTACAGCGAAGAATGCAGCCCTATTAAAGACTTTTCAGGGTTTTGAAGAACTTGGAAAATACGATCCGTTAATAGACTCCCACAAGAATAATACGTGGTACCAGACCAGGCATCTGGTCCTGGACGATGAGTGTCTTTTCTATATACACGGCATCTGGATGTACAGCCACTGGATGGGGATAGACGAAAAAAAGACGACAAAGATGATTCCTGTCGAGCTGCCAGTGTTCCAGGAGGTTGATTATTATCTGGGGGGTTACATCCCTACATGGGCAGTGATGAAAGACGCCCCTAACATGGAAGAAGGCATCAGACTTATCATGTTCTGGAGCACGCCACTTGTTGCTGAGAAATGGGTGCGCTACGCAAAAGCCCCGACAGGAATGGTAGGTCATGTGAGCACCTCTGATTCGGCAGATGACGTGTTTGAGCAATTCCAGGCAGAGATCACTGAAAAATATGGCGGTAATGTCCATTACAGCGCAAATGCAGGCTACATATTCGGAGAAGAGAACCGGCTTTTACAGAGTAATCTAAATGAGCTACTCGTACGTCTGCTGGATGGCGAGATAACCGCAGAAAAGGCTTATAATGAGATTATAGGACTGGTCGAATGAAAAGCGAGAACAAAGAATACCATGAGTATAAAAAAAAGAAGCACTATTTCAGTCTGAGCTGGAAGATTATTCTACTCACCATGATTCCTTTTCTTATGGTCCTGATAGTCTTAAGCGCACTGACCATCCAGGATAAGACGCAGAATGAGAGGGAGCTTGTCCTGAACAGGATCGATTCATACGTCAATTTACTTGAAAGCGGCGATCTGAGTTTTGAATGCATTAGTCAAAAGGAAAAATTAGAAACAATGTTCGATGAGCGGGTCATTTCTTCTGAGCTTATAGGGCGGGATAAAAGCGTCGTCTATGCCACAGGCACTCCCGAATATGAGGTTGGTCCCGAACTGATCCAGAAAGCCTTCGATGGGTTTGCTGTTACCTACACCAGGCAGAACGGGACTGCAGTATTGATCTCATTATATCCTGTTATCGTCGAAGAAACCGTAGTCGGAGTCCTTCATCTTGAACTTTCCTTTGAGAGGTCAAACGAAAGGATCAAACAATACACGTTCTTTATTCTCATTCTAAATGCCTGCGGTTTGGTTGCTTCGTTTTTGCTGGTTCGGTTTCTCTTACAGAGGATTGTGATAAACCGGCTTGAGGCGTTGACTGACATGTCCTTAATGATCAGTAAAGGAAACCTGCAACACCGGCTGGATATCAGATCAAATGACGAGCTTGGGATCCTTGCATCGGCATTTAATAATATGGCAGGGGAACTGGCCAAACGTAATGAACAACTGGAGCAGACCGTAACCGATCTCAGGCGCTCCAACACTGAACTCGAGCAGTTTGCGTATGTGGCATCCCATGACTTGCAGGAGCCGCTACGTATGGTGTCAAGTTACGTCCAGTTATTAGCACGTCGCTATAGAGGCAAACTGGATTCCGATGCCGATGATTTCATTGGCTATGCCGTAGACGGGGCAAAGCGGATGCAGACACTGATCAATGACTTGCTTATTTTTTCACGTGTGGGCACACGGGGTAAACCTTTTAAACAAACCAACTGCGAAACTGTGCTTAATGAAGTGCTTATGAACCTGGAGGTAGCGATCATGGAAAGCGATGCTAAAGTGACCCATAGTATTCTCCCTACTGTGATGGCTGACGGCTCGCAACTGGTTATGTTACTTCAGAACCTGATCAGTAATGCGATCAAGTTCAGGAGTGAGGAGGTTCCAAATATTCATATTTCTGCCAAACAAAAAAAAGATGAATGGATATTCTCTATTGCTGACAATGGCATAGGGATAGAGTCCGAATTTTTTGATCGCATCTTTGTGATATTCCAGCGTCTACATGGCAGGGAAAAATACACCGGAACAGGCATCGGACTTGCGGTCTGCAAAAAGATCGTGGAGCGGCACAGCGGGCGGATATGGGTGGAGTCAGAGTCAGGAGAAGGCACGACATTTTTCTTTACAATTCCAATAAAAGGGGATGAACAGGAATGAAAAGAGGACTGATCTTCTTTTTATTAATACTCCTGCTTATCTCTGGCGGATGCGTTAGTGAAGAAAAACCAATCATTGAGAAGAGAATAAACGTTAATACGACATCATCCCCGCCTCCGGATAAAGAAGTGAACTGGATGGGGCACTGGCTTACTGAGTACGGTCGAGAAACCCTTGTGCAAGAGGTTGCCCAGGATTTCGAGCTGATGAATCCTGATATTGATATCAATCTCAAGTATCCGCAGCAGATAATGGGAGTACGCAGTAAACAAAAAACAGCTAAATATATTGTCAGGATGATAGAAACCGGCGATATAAAATGGGATATTATCTGGATAGATGATCACATTTACCAGCACGTCGCCGAAGAACTTGAAGATCCGGGCTGGGGCAAGAAACACCTTGTGAACTTCGAAGAGGTGAATGGTTTTAAGCAAACGCAGAAATCTTTTATCATACACGATCCTATTTATAGGGAACAGACCGGAGGAATGATCGTTGGTCCCTATATCGAGGGTTACTACAATGTAATGTATTACAACAAAGATGTCGCCCAAGAGCTAGGTATCGAAATAAAGCACCTCGGTATGACTTACGATGATCTTCTCTCATATATTAAAGCTGTTAATCAATATAACATGGAGCATGACATGAATATTTACGCATTCTATGAATGCAATGATTTCTTATCATCCGGAATACTATTCCAGAACCTGTTCAAATCAGAGCTGGAGGATTTTGACAAAGCAAAGGAAGAGGTTGGCTCCCACGAGAAGAACGCAGCTCTTTTGAAGACTTTCCAGGCTTTTGAGGAGATGGGGAACTATGATCCGTTGCTAGATTCCCACAGATCGAACCCGTGGTTTCAAACACGTCATTATCCATTGGAAGGAGAATGTCTATTCGACGTTAGGGGTGTCTGGATGTACAGTCACTGGATGGGGATAGACGAAAAAAAGACAAAAAAGATGATTCCGGTCGAGCTGCCAGTGTTCCAGGAGGTTGATTATTATCTGGGGGGTTATATCCCGACATGGGCAGTGATGAAAGACGCTCCTAACAGAGAGGAAGCAATCAGGCTTCTTATGTTCTGGAGCACGCCACTTGTTGCTGAGAAATGGGTGCGCTACGCAAAAGCCCCTACAGGTATAGTGGGTCATGTGAGCACCTCTGATTCGGCAGATGACCTGTTTGAACAATTCCAGGCAGAGATTACTGAAAAATATGGAGCAAATGTCCATCACAATGCAAATGCAGGCTACATATTCGGAGAAGATAACCGGCTTTTGCAGGATGATCTTAACGAGGTACTCGTGCAGCTGCTGGACAACGAAATAACCGCCCAACAGGCTTATGATGAGATTATAGGACTGGTCAAATGAAGACAACTTCAGATGAACATAGATAATCATACCAAACAGTTTTATAAGAAGTAAAACAAAATTCTAAAGAATATTAAAATTGCTAAAAAATCAGATCATCCAGTGCAAGGGAGTGGAGGATGAAAGATAGATTAATAAATGTTCTGTTGATAGAGGACAATCCCGGAGACGCAAGGTTAATAGAAGAGATGCTTGTAGATGTGAGTGACACTACTTTTAATCTGGAGTGTGCTGAGCGACTCTCTGATGGAATGGAATATCTTTCAAAAGAAGAGGTTGATATAGTACTGCTGGATCTCGGATTGCCAGACAGTACCGGGCTTGATACATTTGAAAAAGTGCATTCAAAAGCACCGCAAGTACCAATCGTAATGCTAACAGGTCTCGATGATAAAACAGTTGCTTTTGAGGGCGTGCGCATGGGCGCACAGGATTATCTAACTAAGAGTCAGGTAGATAGCAATATGTTAATACGTGCAATATGTTATGCAATCGAACGTAAATCTGCCCAGAAGCATATCCATCACTTAAATAGTGTCCTTAAAGCCATCAGGACTATCAACCAGACAATCGCACAAAAGACCAGCAGAGACCATTTCTTACAAAAAGTATGTGACATTCTGGTCGATGCAAGAGGGTATAATGCTGTATGGTTCGGAATTATAAAGGATGATGGAAAGTTTATTACGGTCAAAGGTTCTGGATTTGAAAAAGACATATCACGTTTTAGCAGGGAAGTGATGGCCAGGAATCATCCACCTTGCATCAGGGATGCATTAGAGAGTGAAGAAACGGTCCGGATCGTGGATAAAGAAAAAAAATGTGGAGACTGCTTTTTAAAAGATGTATACTTGGGTAGTGAGACTGCTATCATCCATGTCAAACATGCTGAGAGGTTATTCGGACTGCTTGCCGTATCATTCCCATCCGGTATCGTGGTTGATGAGGAGGAAAAAACCCTCCTGGCAGAACTGGCATTAGATATTGCGCGAGCTCTACGTGGCAGGGAGATGGAAAAGGCACATAAAAAGGCTGAGATTGCGATTAAACAGAGTGAAGAAAGATTACGATTGGTTATAGAAAATATGCCTGTTATGTTAGATGCATTTGATGAAAAAGGAAAGATCATTGTCTGGAATTCCGAATGTGAAGAAGTAACAGGTTTTAGTTCAGATGAAATTATTGGCAACCCTGGAGCATGTGAATTACTTTACCCGGATAAAAAAATGAATGAATATATCTACTCAATGTTGAAGAAATATGGACACAATTTCCGCAACATAGAATGGGATATTACCTGTAAAGACGGCAACGTTAAGACTATATTATGGTCAAATATATCAGAGGAATACCCCATACCAAACTGGTATTCATGGGCAGTTGGGATTGATATTACCGAGCGCAAGAAGGCACAGGACCAGATCGAACGATCCCTAAAAGAAAAAGAGGTACTTCTGCGTGAGATACATCACAGGGTAAAGAACAATCTTCAGGTTATTTCAAGTCTACTCAATATTCAGGCACGTGGTCTTAAAGACAAGAAAATAATTGATATACTCTCTGAATCCAGGGACAGAATAAATGCTATGTCCTTTATCCATACCCAATTATATGAGAGTAAAGACTTATCAAAAATAAGTATAAAGGAGTTTGTAGAGCGATTGCTAGGACAGTTGCTGATGAGTTATCCTGTTAATGAAACAAAAATTACCCAGATAGTCAGGGTAGATATGTGCCTATTACCAGTATCGATTGCTGTGCCTGTAGGATTAATTATTAATGAACTGCTCTCAAATGCCATAAAATATGCCTTTATCGGAAGAGAGGAAGGTGAGATCAGGGTTTGTCTTAGTACATTAGATAATGGCAGGATAAATATGAAGATAAGTGATAATGGAATCGGACTACCTCACGGATTCGATATCGATACCAGCAAATCACTTGGCCTTCGTCTTGTAAAGATCCTCACACAAGACCAACTACAGGGAAACCTTGAGATTATAAGCGATCAAGGAACAACTTTAATAATAGAATTTGACATAGAGGATAATGGGGGAGATTAGTCTGAAGAAAGGAAGAATACTGATTGTAGAAGATGAAGCTATTGTAGCTGTTGATCTGGAAAATGCGATTAAGGAAATTGGTTATGATGCAATAGGACGTGCTGTCAGTGCAAAGGATGCCATAAATGCTGCGACCGAACTTAAGCCTGATCTGATATTAATGGATATTGTCCTTAAAGGTAAGAGAAACGGTATAGATGCATCTAGAGTAATAAAAGAGAAACTTGATATTCCTATTATATTCCTGACTGCATATTCTGATGTTGAGTTATTAAATAAGGCCAAGGCCACCGAACCATATGCATATATTGTCAAACCGTTCCAGGAGAGGCAACTGCTTGCATCCATTGAAATGAGTCTCTATAAAAATAAGATAGAAAAGAGATTAAAAGAAAGTGAAGAGCGGTTTCGAAGTATTGCAGAGAATACCCTGGAGTGGATATGGGAGGTAGATGCAAATGGAAAGTACACTTATACAAGCCCTGGTGTCGAGAAGGTGTTAGGATACAGACCAGAGGATGTACTTAACAATCATTTTTATGATCTGTTCCATCCTGAAGACCGGGAAAAAGATAAGAATATGTTATTCGGACTATTCACTCAAAAGTGGCCTTTTAGGGAATTCGTAAACAGGAATATACACAAGAACGGACAAACGATCTGGCTATTATCAAGTGGAGTTCCCATACTTAGTAAAAACGGAAGCCTCCACGGTTATCGAGGCGCAGCCATTGATATCACAGAGGAAATACGATCAGAAGAAAAATTAAGACAAACAATTTCAAATCTGACACAATTAAATACCAATCTGGAAAAGATAGCCAGTCTTGCATCTTATGACCTTACAGAGCCGATGCATATGGTGAGCGAAAATGCGCAATTGCTCAAGTTGCGTTATGGGAATAAACTGGATGCGAATGCCGATGAATATATTACCCGTATCAGGGACGGTACCAGCCAGATAAAGATGCTTGTCGATGATCTGTTGACATATTCCAACCTGAAAATACAGGATAAGGAGTTTATGCCAGTCTCATGTGATATAGTACTGGACAGGGCACTCACGAATTTGCAGACAGTGATTAATGAGAGTGAAGCTGTCGTGACCCATGATAAGCTCCCTACTGTGTTTGGTGATGATATACAGCTTATCAGGTTGTTTGGAAACCTTATTGATAATGCCATCAAATTCCGGTCAGAAGAACCTCCACATATTCATTTCTCTGCCGAGCAAAAAGAGGAAGAATGGGTCTTTTTGGTACATGACAATGGTATTGGCATCGATCCTGAGTATGCTGAGTGCATATTCACTGTCTTTGCACCACTGTCCGATACTAAGAAGTACCCCGGATCCGGTATTGAGCTGGCAGTCTGCAGCCGGATTGTTGAGCATCATGGGGGACAAATACGGATGGAATCAGAACCAGGTAACGGTTCAACCTTTTACTTCACCATTCCTGCTGAAATAAAAATGTGATTATAAGTATCAGTAAATATGGTACTGCATTTAATATGGAATTTAATATATAGATAATGTGGTTAGGGTTAGATGGAAAGTATAAAAATTTTGATTGTAGAAGATGAGATCATTGTTGCCGATGATCTAGAAAATGTTCTCATTGATCTTGGTTATGAAGTCGTAGGACGTACTGGCAGTGCAAAGAATGCTGTTAATATGGCAATCGAATTAAAACCGGATCTGATATTAATGGATATTATCTTGAAAGGAAATACTAATGGTATAGATGCATCCTGTGAGATCAAGGATAAACTGAATATTCCTATTATCTTCTTAACTGCACATTCTGACTTCATGCTGATAGATAAAGCTAAAAATACGCAAGCAGACGGTTTCATTATCAAACCGTTCCAGGAGAAACAACTGTATGCATCTATTGAGATAGCTCTACATAAAAGCCAGATGGAAGAAGTATTAGAAAAAGAAAAGATAAAATACCGCGATCTTAGCAAACAACTTGATGCTCGTGTTGCGCAGCGGACAGCCGAACTAGAAGCATCGAACGAAGAACTTGAGGCATTTATCTACTCGGTCTCACATGACCTTAAAGCACCACTTCGTCATGTAGACGGATTCTCTCATATCCTACTTAGTAAATATTCTAATCAGTTGCCTGATGATGCAAAGAACTACATAGACAGGATAAATAAGAGTATAAAAAATATGAATGGTCTTATCAACGGGCTGTTAATTCTATCAAGGGTTGGACGAAAGGAACTGAATATCAGATCAGTTGAATTAAACGGTATTATAAATGATACCATCCGGGAGATGGAGTTCGACATATCGGGCCATAGTATAGAATGGAATATCGGGAAGCTTCCTGATGTGGATTGCGATCCTGACCTCATAAAGATTGTAGTTGATAACCTTTTGATGAATGCTGTTAAGTTCACAAGTGAATGCGATCATCCGGTCATCACAATAGAGTCTCTGTCTGATGATAGATCAGGATTCAAGATACACGACAATGGAGTTGGATTTGATATGAAGGATTACCATAGGCTTTTTAATGTATTTCAGCAACTGCATAAGAAGGATGAGTTAAAGGGAACAGGGATCGGTCTGGCAACAGTTCACAGGATAGTGGCCAGGCATAATGGTCATATCTGGGCACAAGCCCGAATTAATCAAGGTGCGACATTTTTTGTGGCGCTGCCTTATAGGAATTAAATTATTCAAAGGTGTAATAAATGACTGAAACACAAATACTATTAATAGAAGATGATCCCCTTGATATGGAACTTGCATTATTTGCACTACAGGAGAATAAAATTGCAAATCATGTCCAGGTAGCAAGAGACGGCGAGGAGGCTCTTGATTTTTTATTTTGCCAGGGAAAGTATTCTTCAAGGGATAAAGCCCACCAGCCTCATCTGGTACTGCTGGATCTCAAAATTCCAAAGATAGACGGTCTTGAGGTACTCAGGCAGTTAAAAAATAACGAGTACACAAAAGCCATACCTGTGGTCATACTTACATCTTCCGTACTTGACCGGGATGTTATATGCGGATATAAGTTAGGTGCTAATAGCTATATCCAGAAACCGGTGGATTTTAAACAATTCAAGGAAATCATTAAAGAATTGGGACTGTACTGGCTGAAATTTAACAGAGGTGTACCCGAGGATGCGTTTACCTAAATTTAATAAGCCAAAAATGGACCAAAGTTTACCTGATAAGAACAAGGATCTGAATCCTGACAGGAACTTACTGCATGTATTATTTATTGAGGATGAACCCAATGACCTGGAATTAATCTTATATAATCTAAATGAAAGTGGTTATGAACTTGAATATGACTGTGTTGATCAGGAACCTGATTTTCTAGATTGTATAGAGACAAATACATATGATATCATTATTGCTGATTTTCAACTGCCTGGCTGGACCGGTCTGGATGCATACAAGATGTTAAAAGAAATGGATGATGATACTCCCCTGCTTCTTGTGACCGGTGCGGTAGGAGATGAACGGGCAGTCGACTGCTTAAAAGAAGGGATCTCTGATTATATTCTTAAGGATAATCTTATCAAACTGCCACTTGAAGTATCACGTATCCTCCATGAAAAACAGTTAAGGGATAATCATGGACAAGGAGATAAGCAGCAAACCGGGAATGATAATCAACATATAGCTAAATGTAAAGCCGAACTGGAGGCTGTTAATAAGGAATTTGATGCCTTTACTTACTCGGTATCGCATGATCTTCAGGCACCTATTCGTCATATCAACGGTTTTAATAACATTGTACTTAGCAAATATGCTGATCAACTTCCGGATGAGGCAAAGGAGTATCTGCAAAAGATCAACGATAGTGTGGCAAATATGAACAACCTTATTAGTGGATTATTGATACTATCAAGGGCTGGTCGCAGGGAGATGAATGTTAACCTGGTAGACCCAAACACAATTCTCAATGAGGTAATGCAGGAATTAGAGCCTGATATGGAAGGCAGGGATATTGAATGGAAAATAGACAAGCTTCCCGATATAAAGTGCGACCCTGACATGATCAAGATAGTAATAACAAACCTTCTTTCGAATGCAGTGAAGTTTACCGGGAAAAAGAAGCATGCGGTAATAGGAGTATCGCCATTGCCCAATGGCAAACCAGGATTTGTGGTTAAGGATAATGGCATCGGGTTTGATATGAAGGATAATGATAAAATATTTAATGTGTTCCAGCGCCTGCACCAAAAAGAAGATTATGAAGGGACAGGTGTGGGGCTTGCAACAGTATACAGGATCATAGCAAAACATAAAGGCCATGTGTGGGGAGAGTCGCAGGTTGATAATGGTGCGACATTTTATGTGGAGTTGAACAATGGGTAAATATGAATAAGGAAAACAGATCAAAATTACTTGTAGTGGATGATGAGCCGTTTAATGTTGAACTGATGGAAGGACATCTATGCCCTGATTATGAGATCATCACAGCATATAGTGGTGAAGAGGCGCTTGATAAAATACCAAGTGAAGAACCTGATATGATCCTTCTTGATGTAATGATGCCTGGTATGAACGGATTTGAAGTGTGTAAAATAATTAAATCGTATGTTAAAACCCAGTTCATACCTATAGTGATGGTTACTGCCTTATCTGAAAGAGAAGACAAAATACGTGGAATAGAGGCTGGAGCAGATGATTTTCTTACAAAACCTATTAATAAAGAAGAACTTAAAGCACGTGTAAGATCACTGCTGCGCATTAAGTATATGCATGATGCACTGCTTAAGAGTGAGAAAAATTTCCGTGAATTGAACGAGAAGCTCGAGGCCAGCGTAATTGAGCGTACGGCTGAGCTAAATGCAAAGAACAAGGATCTAGAGGCATTTACCTACTCAATAGCACATGATCTGCGTGGTCCGCTGCGGCATATGGGTGGATACTCTGATATTATAATAAACAAATATAAGGATCTACTGCCAGAGGATGCACTTGAATACCTGGAAAAGATACGTAAAGGCTCTGTTTATATGGGAGTTCTCAATGATGAATTTTTAGAACTACTTGAGATCGGGCTAAAGGAGCTGGTGATCAGGCCTGTGGAATTAAATAAGGTTATTGATGAGGTAATAAGTAATTTTGAGTCTTCTAATGCAGATAGAGAGATCAAATGGAATATAGATAGACTTCCCGAGGTCGAATGTGACAGGGACCTGATCAGGATAGTAATGGAAAAATTAATTTCCAATTCTTTAAAATACACCAGGGATATCAAGCACCCTGTTATTGAAATATTACCGCTTTCCGATAAAAGACCAGGATTTATAATAAGGGATAACGGAATCGGATTTGATATGAAATATCATGATAAAATATTTGACGGGTTCTCGCGTCTGCAGTTGAAAGATGATTATGAGGGTACTGGTATAGGACTTGCAATTGTTCACATGATCATAAAAAACCACACGGGACGTGTGTGGGCACAGGCACAGGTTAATAAGGGTGCTACGTTCTATGTTGAACTTTGAAATAACCCCATAACCAAAGCATTTTTTTCCGGTTGTCCAAGCACAATTAGCACATCACCTGAATAAAGATGCTCACTCCCATCAGGATTTGATATTATTTGCGAATCGCGGCGTATTATCAACAGGGTAACACCATATTTCTTTCTCAGATCAATATCAGATAACGTTTTATTGACTACAGGTGATTTCCCGGATACCTTATAAGTAACAATCTCAACATCAGGCAGTTGACATGATAAATTCGAAAAAGAAGTCGATTCCTTTGAAAGACTTCGAAACATTTCGTATCCGTCAGACCGTATTTCAAAGACTAGCTTTTCAATTTCCTCCCTGGGTATTAGATAATATGCCAGAACACGGGAAAAGAGTTCCACCGATGTCTCAAATTCTTCAGGGATCACCTGATCAGCTCCTAATTCATACAGAGGCTCCATCTCCTGGAGAAAACGGGTTCGAACGATCAAATGAATTTTCGGATTGAGTCTTCGAAATACCTCGGTAATTCTACGGGTAGCTGCCGGGTCATTAATGGCAATTAAACCAATTCTCGCATCTTTGATATTTGCGTGTGCAAGTACAGCTTCATGAGTAGCATCTCCATAGTATATTGACTCACCCTGTGCCTGTTCGCTTCTAACTGTATCAGGATTCATTTCAATGATAACATATGAGATACCTGCCGCTTTGGCAGCTCGTGCTACATTTCTACCATTCACTCCAAAACCGATAATAATCAGGTGATCTCTTTTAACTTCAACCTTTATCCGGGGATAAGAATAATAACCTAATATTAGCCTTTTCGGCAGTGGCAACTTCAGGATATTATCAGCTAAACGTGGTGCTAGGGTCATAATGAATGGTGTCGCTGCCATGGTAAGCACAGAAGAAGTTAAAAACATCTGGTAAATATACCCATCAAGTAAACCATATTCAATACCTGTCCTGGATAAAATAAAAGAAAATTCACCAACCTGGCAGAGTGCAAGACCAACCAGAATCCCTATACGAAGTGGAAATCCCATTAAAAGGGTAACAGAACCGGCAATAATGGATTTTAACAATATAACACCTATAGCGACCAGTATAATTATGACTGGATGTTGAAATAGAAAATCCACATCCAGCAGCATACCAATCGAAATAAAAAAGAAGCTCATAAAGACATCCCTAAAAGGGAGGATATCCCCCAGTGTCTGATGACTATATTCGGATTCTGAAATGATCAATCCTGCTAAAAATGCTCCAAGGGCAAGAGAAAGACCTGCATTGGAAGTTATCCACGCCACACTAAGACAAATTAGAATAATGCTTAATAAAAAGAGTTCTCGACTTCTCGTTTGTGCAATATGGAATAATATATATGGTACAATCCATTTGGCACCGATGATCGTTAATCCTATAATACCAATTCCTTTAGCTGCAAGAACGAGAAGGGATCCACCTACATTCTGAGTTGTTCCGGCAAGTATAGGGGTAACTAATATCATCGGAACAATAATGATATCCTGGAAGATCAAAATACCAAGAGTAGTACTTCCATGGGGTGTATCAACTTGTGCTTGTTGTTGGACCAGTTTAAGAACAATAGCCGTGCTGCTAAGGGCTACGAGAAATCCTACAAAGACCGCTTCTGCAAAGGAAAGACCAAAGACCCGGGCTATGAAAAAAATACTCAGGGTGGTTAGAAACACTTGAAGTGAGCCACCCATCAGGACTGACTTTTTTATTTGTATCAGGTTTTTAGCTGAGAACTCGATCCCGATAGTAAAAAGTAACAGCACTACCCCGACTTCAGCTAACAATTCAACTCCATGGATCGAGTCTATTAACTTCAGTCCATAAGGCCCTGCCAGCATTCCGGTAAGTAGAAAACCTATTATTGTTGGCACTCGAATTTTGTGGAATAGCAGGATAACGACAATCGATAATCCGAATATAATGACGATGTCCTTCAGTAAGGGGATTTCCATGTATTACTAAAGGACTTTTTTATATATAATCCATAGGATTATATACTGAACAAAATCCTCGCTAATGCTCGGATTTTGTTCCCGTATATATTTTATAAAATATATCTCAAGTAAATGTGAACAGAGTGAACATTTTCTTATATTTAATAGTATATCAAGTATAACTTGAGTATATATTCCTATAAATTAAATATTATAAAAAATACATACATCAACAGATATAACCCCCCCCACCAGCTGGAAATAACTCCTTTTTTAACAATAATAATCAATAAAGCTGATAGCAGTAGCAAGTATAGAAGATTGAAATTGATCAAATTAATATTATCAACTGTTACTTTATTGATCACGGAAGCAGTTCCGGTTGCCAGGTTCATATTAGTGATATTAGATCCTATGATATTACCGAAGATCAACATTATAAACCCCCGTTTTGCAGCAGATACAGATACTGCCAGTTCAGGAAGGGATGTGCCCAAAGCTATAATAGTAAGACCGATAACCATATTTGGTATTCCCAACTCGCTGGCTATAACAACAGCCGAATCAACTAATAATTTGCTTCCGCCAACAACTCCCACCAGTCCGAGAATAGTATAAAGCACAATCCGAATATTGAACGTATTCTTAATATCATTATCATCACTTCTCTCTATCGTGTGAGTTTTTAATAAATAATAAATATATAAAAAATACATTCCGATCAGGACCATACCTTCAATCCTGCCAACGCTATTCCCACTTAGTATGAAGAGACATCCCGTACACAGAACAAGAAAATGAATAATACTATCCTTTAGCAGATTATCATTAGTGATAACCGTGCTTCTTAAGAAAATCGCAAGGCCAAGTACAAGGGCGATATTAGTGACATTTGAACCAAGCACATTACCCAGAACAATTCCACACTCTCCTTTAAGTGATGCATAATCTGTGATCAGTATCTCAGGCAGTGAAGTCCCAATACCTATTATAGTAGTACCAATGAAAAATTGTGATACACCCATTGACCTGGCCAATTTTACTGCATTCACAGTAAATATTTCACTGGAAAAGATCAGGATAACTAATGAGATGATGAAAATTATTATATCAGATATCAATGTTTCAGATCACAATTAATATTGGGGTTCCAATCCGTCAATTTTTGAGAAGGCCGTACCTGTTTCTTTTTGTAGAGCCATTCGGTCATGCTTTTCCTTTTCCATTTGAATAGCCTCTACTGCAAGCGTATACAGGGATTCAAGTTCTACAGTGTTTTCCAGTGTTATAACAGATAGTACTTTAGGGATTTCTCCACTTCGAATAATAACTCCTTTGAACACATGACCAATATGGGATGACAATTTATCTATCTGACCTGAAATGTCATCAATATTTAAATATTTTCTATCACCACGAAGAATGATCATCGCTCTGCTGCCTTCTTCATATATATTTGATGAAAACAATAAACCATTTGGAGAAAGGCTCTCCTGAATAATTGACTTAATAGAATTATTTCCATCACCCTTAGCAAATCCTATAGTAGCAATACCAGCCCCGCCTGACATAACTGTTTTGAAATCACCAAGGTCTGTGACCATCATCATCTCGCTATCCAGAGCTTCAAGTAAGAACAACATTCTCTCTGCCACCATTGAATTGATGCCATCATATGCACTCTGAATATCTGTCCCTGCATATTTTAAGAACTGGTTATCACCCAGGATTATCCCATCAGTTCCACTGTTATGCATTTCCTTTAGACAAAAAGCAGAGTTCTGGAGATATATAGTTCCTTCTTCCCTGAATGGTAATATAACAACACCGTAAACAGGAAAGTCATATTCGTTCTTTAATTCCTTGATCAGCGATGGACTAAATGATGATCCTGTCCCTCCTGAAGAAGAGGTAATAACAAATGCCACATCAAAATTTCCTCTCTCTGAGATCGTTCTCATGATCAGATCTTTATTATCTATAAAACATTGCTTACCTACAATCCGGTTTGCACCAACACCATGTAAATGAGGGATATGTAATCTATCCTTTGCTTTGGTATATTGCATTTCTTTTAGATCATTAATAGCTGTATTGACAGCAATGGTCTCAACACGGGATGGAAATTTCTGTTTTGAATAATATTTCGAGAATCTTCCACCGCCAAATGCTTTGTTATTGATCGAATCAAGTATCCTGTTACCACACTGTCCGGCTCCGACAATTAGAATATTTAGCAATTTATCTTCCCCTTTATTTATTCTACATTTTGAACTGGTTTCTTCTCCAGAATAACCATCCGGCTATAACGGAAATTATAATGATCGGTGCAATATAAACGTAAAGTGGATATTCCTTTAAATAATCATATTCGCCTTCTACAACATAGATCATATCTGAAGTTGTTTCATTAATTATATTATTTACACCATCCTTATATGATACTTTTGCTGTTATATTAAATATCCCCACTTCATTGGCCAAAAAGGTATAATCATATTCGTTCTCATACCTGGCTCCATAAACGCTTTCCTGTATGACTGGTTTATTATCGATGATCTTGATATCCTTACATCCTGATTCATATGTCAGGTTATATGGGTATATCATATCTAACCGGATAGTTGAAGCAGGTACATCCTTGGTATTTCTTACGGATACAGTACAAGTAACCTTCTCGCCCCGTCGTAATTCTGTCTTATCAGGTGTGACTGTAAGTTCAAGAATAGAAGTCTCAACAGCTTCCTTGGCTACTGTAATAACAGGGGAATTGGAATTAGAGGTATATTCACTATCATATGTAGAACAATAATATGTGACAGTTGCCGGAATAAGAGTAAAAGTACCGCTCTGGGCAGCTTCCATCTCATAGATATACATCTGCGTATAATCTGGATTACCTGCAGCCAATTCCTCGGGATATGTAGTGTAGATAGCTGACTTGAAAGTAAAACCCGGAGTGGTACCATGATTAAGGGTAATTCCTTTTGCCGGACCAGTTCCTACATTCTTTGCTTTGATGGTCACTCTGATGGTATCTCCTATCTCAACATTGGTTTTATCTACCTCTTTTGTGAGTAATAGTGAAGGTTCGCCTATGAATTTAGCTTTTAGAACTCCTCCTTTTACAGGCTGAAAATTTTCTACATCTATACCCAATGCAGTGATATCCACAGTAGCAATTGTAGATGTACAGTTCTTTTCCTTTACGATTATTTCAACTATACCATCCTGGTATTTAGTTATTTTTTTGTTTGATATTATCTCACGTGTGACAATTAATTCCTCATAAGTACCATCAGATTTCAATTTATATATATTAATTGTTAACAAACGGTTATCCTCATATGATTTAATACTAAATACTTCAATAAAATAATTATTGATCTGGTAACCGTCTCCCTTGTATATATTTTCATCATATCTATTGAATGCACTTGCAGTACTGATAGATAAGATCAGTATAATTATTAAGATTAAGTTACATCTTACTACATGATCTACCCTCAATATGGAAATCCCCTATTTTCTTAATGATCTTGTGAATTAATATCATATCAATTATTTATTAATATATACCTATGAATTATATGTAATTTATTATTTGTCTTAGTATATCAAGTATAACCTGATATATCGAAAATGCTCACTTCATTCACATTTTCTAATCCTCCATTCCTCTGGAATGTCAGGTGAAGATTCTGCGAATCTTCTAATCTTCAGCTCCTACGGAGCTTCAGTCAAGAAAATCCGACCGAATGGAAGATTTTGTTCAATTATTAACACTATCTTAATATATGAACTAACGTATAAGATATCTACTATGCAAACATTAATATCAAACCTGATATATTCCAAATCCTTATTATTAGCATTTGGCATTGTATGGATAGTCTTTTTAATATATATTTTCAGACTCCTCCAAACGAGAAAAAAGCTATGCAGACAGATGGATTTATTAAAAAAACAGTAATAATAATAATAAAGGTTCTCTTATGAGAAAAAAAGATAAGATCGCAATAGTATTAGTCGGCATTATACTTGTAGTAATTGTTGGAATGTGGGGACTCGATTTTTCATCCCAATACCTAACAGTCACTGACATTAAAATGAATGCATCAGTTTATATTAACCGACCTGTAGAGATTACAGGTAATGTAAAACCGGACACCCTTAGCATTGAAGGAACACAGACTTTTTTTATTTTAACTGACAACATCTCAGATATTGATGTTCATTATCGTGGTGAGATCGTTCCGCAATTAGCAGAAGGCGCAAAAGTATCTGTCAGAGGAATCCTGGTTTCGGAAGACAGAGTAGATGCCAATTTTTTGGTAATGGGATGTCCATCTAAATACGGGATTTAACATGAGAGTCTATGAAAAATCATATGTAAAGATCAATGCCGAGATCGAGAACGGTAAAGTACAGCTTATTCCGGAAGGTACTCTATCTCAAGTAGCCAGACCCATCATAAAACGGATCAATAAAATATTTCTAGAAGAAAAGCCGATCTCAGTTGAGGACCAGATCATCTTTTCATCCTGGGCACCTCCGGTGCCAAGTACTGCGTTTGACAGATTGATATCAGCCCAGATAGCGGCAGTTATGAAAAAACGTGTTCCTGATCAGGCTTCTATTGGGATCACAATGCGCTGTCCGAATAATTGCATACATTGCGGCGCTGCTGATATTATAGAAGGCCCTGAACCTACGCTGGATGAGGTTAATAGAATTATCGATGAATCAATTGAACTGGGTACATACCTGATCTCTTTTGATGGCGGTGAACCCATGCTCAGGAGCGACCTTGCAGATATGGTAAGACACGTGGATAAAAGCAAGGCTATTGCTATTTCCTTTACTTCAGGGTACGGACTGAGCTCTGAAAAAGCAAGAGAATTGAAAAATGCCGGACTATATGCAGTCCTGGTAAGCCTGGATAGTCCTGACCCTAAAGAGCATGACCGGATAAGGGGCAGGACAGGCTGTTATGAGGATGTCATGAATGGTATCGATAATGCCCTTGGTGCAGGTCTATTGACAGGTTTATTCGTAGTGGTCACACCTGATAATATTGATGATCTTGAAGAGTTCTATAACTTTGCGCAGGCTAAAGGGATACATGAGATATCACTATATGAAATCATAGCAGTAGGACGGTGGCTTGATCATGAAGATGAGACTATCAATTCTAATGATGTAACCAGACTGGCCAGGTTCCAGCAGGAAAAAAATAAACTCAAGGACGGGCCAAGGGTTACTGCTTTCCCATATTTCATGGGCCCTGATATGTTCGGATGTTTTGCTGGCAAACGTTGGATACATATAACGTCAGGTGGTGATGTGCTGCCCTGTGCTTATACACCTCTGAGTTTCGGGAATGTTAGAAATGAACCGTTAAAGGATATCTGGAAGCGCATAGGTAAAGAACCTGTATATAAGAAAAGTGCTCCAAGTTGCCTGATGCGTGACCCGGGATTTAGGGCTAAATATATCCATACTATACCTAAAGATGCCAGAATGCCGTTTGTTATGCGCTAATTATCTCATTATGCGTTAATTATCTCAGTAAAGGCATCAACAACAACTTGTAATTCTTCCATAGGCAACCCGAAAGTACTCAGTTTAAAGAACTTAGTAAGCCCGGGTTTAATACCATGAATCTTGCGTGCCTTAAGTGCTTTATACAGGAAATACCGTCCCTTTTTTTCGGTCTTTGATTTCTCATATAATACTGGTGTTTCGAAGAACATCAGATCGTGATTGTGTGGTTTATCCCCCATCTGGATCATACCTAAAGATTCCATTTGTGAAGAGAACCACCTGGCTTTTTCCACTTCTTCATCCCAGTGTTTTGTGCGTTCGACAACTTTAGGAAAGGAAGCGATCATGGTCATTATTGTGGCTCCCCTGGCACTGCAGCCTAAAAATTCTATCTCTTTGGCCTTATTGTTGGATGATTTTATAAATAACCTATCCGTGTATTCATCTGATACACCCAGTACACCGATTGGTCCTGAGGATGCCATTGATTTATGCCCGCTGCCAACAATAAAATCCGCACCAAGCTTATCAGCTTTTACAGGCATCCTGCCTACTGAATATGCACCGTTTAATATTAAAGGTACATTATATTCATGGCAGATAGCAGCGATCTTTTGTACATCAGGCAGGTTCCCGTAATTACCATCCGGATAAGTGATGAGGGCCAATGCGGGAGTTGTTCCCGATTCACTGATCACTTCTTCTATGGCTGTACCATATCCTTGTGGGTCTATGCTATAATCAGGAGATTCCAGTCGCGGTACTACTTTGATGTTCATTGCTACACGTTCGGCTGCCACATATGATGTGTAATGAGCATTCTTATCAAGTACTATCCAGTCACCTTTTTTTGCCATGGAATGCATGATAGCGAATTTCGACTCTCTCGCACCGTTGGTCACTCTGGCTTTATCAGTACCTAAAAACTCAGGTAATGCACTGTGGATAAATTCATGGATTGGTGGCGTTTTGATCATATCCAGTGCCCCGGGGCAGAAATCGCAGATAGAATATCCGTCCCCCCATTCTATAAGAGCTTTTTTAGCTTCATCGGTTAACAGTCCTCCACGCTGGAGAGGGTCAATATTGATAGTACCGTGAGTAGAACGTTTAATGGAAGGGATTTTATTTAGATACTGTTCGATTGACATGATCACTACATTGCAGACATTAGATATATGTATATTTGTCTATAATCCGATCAGGTTGAATTCGGAAATATAAATATAAACACGGTATCATTTTTCAGACACAGATTTACACGGATTTACACAGATTAATGGTTGCATCTGCATCTAATATATCAATGGAAATAACTGGATTTTAGTGTTATGTCTCTAACATACTAAAATAATATTAAGTCTTCTTCCTAAACACCAAACTCATAAATACTGTGAACATCAATTTAACTATACAGATATAAAAAGGGGGAAAAATTCTATACCTTCAAGAATCAAAGTTGCTAATCCGAATAGATGCATCGGATGTTTTAGCTGTATGCTTGCTTGCAGCCGTATAAATGTAAATTCAGTATCATTGATAGACAGTGCAATAGATATAAGGACTTCAGGTGGACTTGAAAGCGCGTTTGAGATTATCGTATGCCGCGCATGTCATGATCCTCCATGCGCCAGAGCATGTCCGACCGGGGCATTAACTCCCAGAGATGGTGGTGGTGTTGTGTTTAATAAGGACCTCTGTGATGGATGTAAAGCATGTGCTCAGGCATGTTTGCCTGGTGCTATACATTTTGATAGATCGGGATTACCATTAATATGTACACACTGTGGTGTATGCTCAAAATTCTGCAGTCATGATGTACTTGAATTAATAAAAGTAGAGGTGCTATAATTATGTGGTCTAATGTATTATATATTGACCTGGATACAGGTGAACATACTATTCGCGATCGTGCTGATCTGTTTGATAAATATCTTGGAGGAACAGGTGTAGCAACACAGTTGCTGCTTGAAGAGTGTCCCATCGGTGTTGATCCGCTATCACCACAAGCTCCTATAATATTAAGTATAGGACCACTGACCGCACTTCTTCCGTGTGCATCAAAAGCAGTATCAATGTTCAAATCACCTCTTACCAATGAAATGGGCGAATCCCATGTAGGCGGTAGGCTGGCAATGGCTATGCGGTTTGCCGGATATGATAGTATTGTTATAAAGGGACGTTCGGATAAACCGTCCTATCTTTCCATACATGATGAAGAAGTAAAGATTAAGGACGCTGCCAGTATTTGGGACGTCTCGTCAATTGAAGTGACAGGGCAGATACTTCGAAATGTAGAGCCCGGGAAAGGCAGACGCAGCATTATGCGTATCGGAGAAGGTGGTGTGAACCAGGTAAGGTATGCTAATGTGAATGTTGATACCTACCGGCATTTCGGACGGCTTGGGCTGGGTGCTGTATTCGGAAGCAAAAACCTCAAAGCTATGGTAATATCAGGAACTGAAGAGATTGATATTCCTGATATGTCAGCTTTTAAGAAAATGTATAATAAACTCTATAATTCGGTTGTGGATACTGATGTTATGGATAAATACCATGACCTTGGGACAGCAGCTAATATCAGTGTATTGAACCAGTTAAAAGGACTGCCTACCAAGAACCTTAAACAATCACATTTTGAAAATGCAGAGAGCTTATCAGGTGAATATTTTGCAGATAATCTTCTCTTTCGTAAGATCGCATGCAGTAACTGCCCTATAGGGTGCATCCATATTGCCATGCTAAAGACACAGTTCCACAAGGGGCATGAGTTTGAGTTCCGTAATATCAGTTATGATTATGAACTTATTTATGCTCTTGGTACCAACCTGGGCATTACACTAGCAGAAGACGTACTGCGTCTGATCGATAGGTGCGAGCGCTATAGTCTGGATGTCCTTAGTGTGGGCGGTGTACTGGCATGGGCCACTGAGGCCTATGAACGTGATCTTATCACTCCTTCGGATACTCTGGGGATCGCATTAAGATGGGGAGATACTGACAAGTATCTAAAAGCTCTTGACCAGATCGTAAAGATGCCAAATAAGTTCTATCAGGCACTGGCAAAAGGTACTGCTGTGGCTGCGGCTGAATACGGCGGAGAGGACTATGCTATTAATCTGGCTGGAGTTGAGATCGCAGGATATCATACTGGTCCTGCCTCGATAATTGGCCAGATAGTGGGTGTACGGCATTCACATCTGGATAATGGCGGTTACAGCATTGACCAGAAAGCTTCCAGCCAGCAGTTAACAGAGGAAAAGATGGTAGATAAGATCATCTATGAGGATTACTGGCGTATGGTCAACAACAGTCTCGTATGCTGTCTCTTTGCCAGAGGCGTTTATAGCGAGCAGATTATGATTGATTCTCTTGCGAGTGTAGGTATTATAAAAACAAGAGATGAACTGGAAGCTTTGGGTAAGGAGATTTTCCTTGCAAAGTACCAATTCAAGAAACAGGAAGGGTTTGATGTAGGCAGGGTGAAAGTACCGTCACGGTTCTATGAGACAGTTTCCCAGCTTGGTAAAATTACACCTGAGACAATAGATAATATGCTCACTCTATATAGGGAGAAGACCGGGGTTTGAAATATTCTGGATGCCATTCCAAAAACCCACAATTATTACAACCCCTGGATAATGGAAGAAGAATACCCTATATTATTCGAAGGATTTAAAAGAAAAAATTGAGATTGGATAGGAGAATTGGTATCCACTACGAATTCTTCTTATTTCTACTATAAATAAATAATCCGAACACAACCAATACTACAACAATTATCACAAAATATCCCATTGTCCCGATCTTTTCACTTAACGACACAGGCTCAAATGCCTGTACTGATGCCTTCATCACATCAGATATTTTAATATCACCATGCTTATCCCTATATTTTACTTCAGTATTAATCCCGTATACCTTGGGAAGTGCATCATCATCTATTGTTAGAGTAAATTGGGCCTGGTATGATCCATCAGGCTTTAGGGTACCCAGAAATGCCTGGTCATCATTGGTACTGAATGGGTCAGTAACACTTATCCTGGCAACTGCATCATTAGCTGTTTCACTTCCGGTGTTCTTGTATGTAATAGAAAGAATGTTCTGTTCACCTGGTATTAAATGGGAACTTACATTTGTAATTTCAAAAAAAGCTTTGGGTTTTATTATAATATTGATAGGAATGGTCTGGTTTTTTGTTACAAATAAATAATCAATTTTCTGGTCAGGATAGCCTTCTACTTTCACGTCATATTGATATTGGTATGTAAGGTTCAAGACCAGTTCATAAATCCCCGGATGTGCATTATTGTATATCTCAATATCAAATGCAATTGGCTGGGATATCTCACCGCTTCTAAGCGAACCTCCCTGTGCAAGTCCACTAATTACTCTAATGGGGGTTTTATTACTGCTGGTAAGGATCGAGCGAATATTTATTGCAGTGTTTACATCATATTCCAGGTCCAGTTCTTTCTGGGCATCTTTTGTCTCATTCGTACCTACAGGTGTTTGCTCAGTATCAAAACCATAGATCAGGCCATCATTCATCAATTGGATAAATATTGTTGATGTCTCACCACTCTCATATTCAGGATTTCCTACAATTGAGGCAGATAACAATGGTTCACCTATCACATCATAATAGTCCTGTGAAAATTCCCAGATATTAGGAGGAATGGGCTGTGCATTAGCATAAGTAGTTGCTAATAAAATTAAGAATGAGGCAAATAATATCAATAATCCTTTATTCATTTCCTCTATTCCTTACTTACCTGTTTATTTATCTAAAAGAAATGTATCGGAGAAAAACCCAACTTTTTATCTGGTATTCTCTCGGCTGTGATCCCTTCGATCTCATATATTACCACTTCTATTACCATGAATACTTCGGTATATTCCCTGAAACAGCCCATAACAAAACCACTATTACTGCCTGCTGCTGCATGTAAGTGTATCCTGGGGCTACCTGATTCCCAGAAAATACTGCCCATACCCAGTAATTCTTTTGCATCATCAAACCGGGTTGTGTTAATCTGCGGAGGAACACTTTTTTTTTTAGGACCTGTTACAACAAGAGCACCACCGGTCGCACCCAGGATGAAAAAAAATCCGGATTTGATATTCTCATTTCTTACAAGGTCATTTAATTCACTCAATAGATCTTCTTCATGATCTATACGCGCTACGAATACGCGTCCCATGTTACCTTTTGTATAATCCATTTCCAAGCACTTTCAATATCATAGTCGTAAATTATTGATATGTTAATTTCTCCTTTATACTTAATGAGTATTTCCTTTACAGGTCATATGATGTACTGTCAGGCATTCGAACCCTTGTGGTAAGTACAATAAAGAACTCGCAGTATTCATCTCCCGACCCGATCATTTTCATGGATTTAATTACTGCATCACCCTTAAAAACAAATTCAACTGCACCTTTTAATAACCAGTGTGTAAGATTACACAGATGTCTGTTAAATTTACCTTGCTGGTGAACTATCTGGCATTTTTTTACAACATAGTGCATTACATTAGGGTCTATCAGTTCCAGATTTGATTCTCTACCTAACTTTATGTCGATATCTGAAAAGGCATCCTTGAATAGTTCCATATCCCATTTTTTAATGTTATTTTCTCTTTCATATTCTTTCAGGATCTGTTCACCCATTCTTTCCCCTAATTTTTCGACAGCCACATTTATATCACTTTTTTCTTTAATACCATCGAGAAATATTAAAAAAGTCATCAATTCATGATCAAAACCTGCCCTAGCACTCAATAGGTTATCTACTAATTCTGTGATCCTTCCTTCAATCTCTGTCTTATGTGCAAGTACAATGATACTTGAAATTTCTACAGCTTCATAATGATATCCGTTCATTTTGAGGATATTCAATATGGACTGGCTTATAGTATTAATAGCAGTTTTATTAGTATATGAATGGAATATTTTTATCATATCCTGGTCGATATGTATTCTGTCAACCATCCCTGATGTTTCATATACTATCTTTATCATAGGTAGAAGTCGCTGCAAGTTGATATCCTTACAGGGCTGTTCTGTTAAAATGGAAAAGAATTCAGTATCTACAGATACATTTTTTGATATCAACTCTTCATAGCTTTTTTTCGGGATAGTAACCATGTGATATCCGGTATTGATGTGGGAGTTTATTAGCATGTTCCAGAAATTGGGTTTTGACCTGATCTCATTTATGGATTTGTTCATGTAGCCAAGAAGCCTTATAAAGTCATCATATGCTTCAACCTCATTATTCCTGTTAATAAACCGGATGGTTGTAGTAGAAAAACTGGTAAATATGTCTTTAATGCCTATTTTCCGGTCTATAAAGTACAGACAAATTATTTTTAAAATAAGTTCACGCTGGCTTTCGCTTCCACCTATAAGGTGATACATCATAGGTTCTTTATATTCGATCCTTGTCTTCCAGCCCAACCTGATGCAAAGATCATTCATTATATCATGGAACTCTTTAAGATCACTTATGGGAAATGATTCAAAAAGACAATCCAGGATGCCTTTATCCGGGATCATACCACGATTTGTTTCAAGGAGCCACTGCCAGATAAATTGATCAACCAGCACACGGTCTTTCTCAAGCCTATCACTTGAAAATGTATCGATCATGGCATTCTCAATGCTTCCATGGCTTTTGATCATCATATCTGCAAAATCGATCAATTCCCTGATACTTGCACTGATATTCCCGTCGTTCTTATCAAGTAATGGTAATAGAATATCCAGATGTTTTTTTTCTAAGGTAATATTTCGTCTTTCCATCTATATTTATATATCATTATTATAGTATATAGTATTAATGCCACGATCATAAACAATAATGTGCACTATATTATTTTAATATGATATTAGATAAAGCACCTGTCAGATAAATTAATATATCGTTTATAATAACTCAAAATTCGATAGAGAAGGAATATTTTTAAAAGGATGTCCTGTTCTGTACATTAAAAAAGAAAAATTTATTAACATTTATTGAAAAAAGGTACTAATATAATACACTAAAGAGGTTTGAATAATGATTGATTCAGGATTAATTGATGCAAGTTCACCGGATGCTCCGGATTATCTGGATGGAAACCCACGGCGGTGGAAAGCTGAAAAAGCACGACAAGAAAAAAGAAGACAAGAACAAGAGCGGGTTGAAAAATTCTTTGAAGACCTTATTAATGGCCTACTATTGCCCAAAGGTCTGGTTACTGAAAAGGAGAAAGATTTTATATTTTTACATGATAACGTTTCCAGAATGAAATGTTTCTGGGAAAACTGGTTAGAGGATTACAACCAGGCCCAGAAAATGAACGGGAATAAACAATTATTATCTTATTTAGATAAGGAGTTCCATGAAAACCCGGGTATGAAACTAAAAGGAAAAATGGGGACACTTCCGGATAATATATTTAATGTGTGCTTTTATCTTGATAAAATCGCACGTTTTGCTGCTGATTTTCAAACTGAATGGAGAGCCACCCACTTTGGCATACAAAAGAATGAATCAGGTGCAAATATACTGGTAGAGGAGACTAATTCTACAAGAAATAAAGATGCTGAACAGGTTGTATACCAGATATGGGACCTTATGACCGATATGCATAATGTTGCTTCAAAACTATTTGAGTATAATACTTCAATCACTAACAAACTATCAGATGATCCTGATAAACTCAAAGATATTAATAAGTTATACGCCGAATTTTTTAATAATGCTGATGCTGCGGAAAAATTCGAGCGTGAAAGATTTGATATGCTGAAGAAATATTCCCAAACTTTGTTCATGGTAAAGGATAACTGGGAAAAACGATTGGACAGGACTTATGATGGATTTACTGATTTCAATGATTCAAAGAAGACCATTGATGGTATATTGGATGAAAGACTGGATATGATCAATTCAATCTATTCATGATATATCAGAGCACAGAGGACACTTTAGAAGAAAAACTCTGTGTTCTTAAGTTTTCTCTGTGACTATCATTTATTTCTACCCTCTAATTTGAAGTGGATACACTTTTGGACTCTATCAAGATTTCTTTCTATTCTATAGACGTTGGAAAAGAGTAGTGAGGATAATAGAATAATGCGTCTTTGAAATTTGGGTGAATTTACCAATCGATCACATAAAGTCCTCCATGCTTTTTTGGGCATACTCCAACGCAGGAAGGCTTTCGACCATACTTATTTCAATTCCCAATTCAGAAGATAAAGGCTTCATGATTCTATATACATCATAGCGTTTAACAAGCAGTTCATCAGGCATGACTTTTGCACGCTCGATAAAATCGGCGAATTTCACAGGGAATGATGATTTACAATCAGCCTCTTTCTCCAACTGGAAGTTGAGAATAAAGCTAGAATCGTGGTCGACCAGTAGACTCATGTAAGGATAATACGGTCTTTCTTCCTTTTCCTGTAAAACAGTTGGTACATAGAAAAAATCGAACTCCCAGATGCCTTCTCGCTGTAATCGTGCTTTTATCAGCCTGTTTATAGTAGCTTCTTCAATAGAGATCATCGGAATATCTCCCACTGTCAGAGGCGTAGGTTTCAACCACTTGTCTTCCCATGTTATGTTCTCGCCCGACTTATCAGGCACACGTACAAAAAATTGATTCGTAGATGGATGATCAAGCAGCTCCGAATCCTTTTTGAAGCGCAGGGAAACGTACATTGCCTGCAGCAAGGCAATTGTGAGGAACCTTACCTCATCACTTTTCAGATACCATGGAAAAAAACCCGGCAAATAATTCCGAAACAGAGGCCATGCATTACGTCCCCTAAACTTTAAACCAAGGGTTTTTATCTGCCGGAGGTCCTGCTTCCGAAGGTGTTTTCTATCCTCAAATGACGCCATTAAGCAATTCTGAACGAACAGAGCCTCATCTTTGGACTCTGAAAAATCACCTGATAATATACTCGATAACCCATACAATCCCTCAGAGCCTAAATATAGCCCGAGAGCATAGTGCTCGCCTATAGCGCCCATGATGCAGCAATATCCTATTTCACCGCTTACCGGGTCTTTAACCCCGAAAATGTCGCTGTCGCACATCCAGTTCCAGGGAGCCAGTTTCTTGAACCCAATCGCTACTTTGTAGAGGTTTTTCCATTCCTGGAGAGAGGGTGACTTGTCAATATTCATTATTTATTACCTCACATTTATTTTAGTATATCAAGTATAACTTGAATCGAAAATACTTCATATTTTCTAATCTTCAACTCCTTCGGAGCTTCAGTATCGAAAATGCTCACTTTGTTCACATTTTCTAATCCTCCATTTCTCTGCAATGTCGGTCAAGAAAATTCCAGCGTTAGCGAGGATTTTGTTCTTCTTTCATAACACTTCCATACCATTTGGGAAAATTTCTCTTTATGAACTCATCCATCTCTTCCAAATTTTCAGGATTCCTGTTCTCTTTCTTCCACTCCTCAAAAACCTGTATGAAATTTTCATGAGGGTCATCGACAGCCCAATCCTTAAATTCTGTAGTAGCTTCTTGTTCGAACTTATCAATCCCTTTCAATATCCCCATGCAGTGAAGTTTTGCCTCTTCATCCATTGAAAGCTTCTGGCATTTCCTGAGATCGTCAATATAAGGCTCCAGCACTTCTTCAAACATCTCAAAGGCCAGTTCATAAGGATCAACATACCCGTATCTCGTGCTTCCTGAGTTTTTCCAGACATCCTCAACATCAAGGATGTCCAGATCATAGAAGACATCCTCTGCGATATCATCCGGATCGACTCTGGTAAGGTATTCAAGGGCAAGCTCTTGTATCCTTTTCGAGATATTCGCATCCTCATCAGCAAGTCTTTCCAGGATTTCATAAGCATGCTCGGTGCTGACGTTATCAAGGACCTGCTTATTCATTGCGATTTTGGGGGGTGGTAGTGTGCTGTTCTTTGTGGGTTTTTGGGTCATTTGTTAACTCATTAAAAGCATTAAGTTAAAGTCTTTGCGATTTTATCGGGAATAAGCTTAGGGCTTACTTGAGAATAACCTGTCAAAATCAATTTATGATCTATTATGCCCTGTGTTATTGCAGATATCTGTGAATGCAAATATTTATATTCATGAGGGCACTATCCTAAAAACCAGTTATTTCAATAGAGGATTATTTAAATCGATAATTTCATAGACACGGATTAACACAGATTTACACGGATTTAAGGTTGTTGTGGTCGATATCATAGGATTCCATTAAGTTTGTGATAGAAGGTATTTGATCAAAATCAAATCGGTGTTAATCCGTGTAAATCCGTGTCTGAAAAATAACTGGAAAATGGTACAGTGCCATGCATGAGTATTGTACAATATATTATTGTGGTGATTCCATGGCTTCTTTAACAGTTTCAATGCCTGATAGATTCAATGAGATAAAAAAAGAATTCCCGGATATTAAATGGAACGAAGTAATGAAAGCCGGGATTTTGAAACGTCTGGATGAATTAAGAAAATTTGAAGAATTCAAACATGGATCGTGAAGTGGTGTGGGAGCTCCGTTGTGACTTTTGAAACCTATGAACTTATACCAGTCCCGCCGGTAGCCTTTTTCCAGACTTTCAGCATGTTCTCAGCAGCTTCCCATTCCATCCAATCATCTTATTCCTGAATGGAGGCTCATTTTTCTAATTTCTAATGCAATAATCCACAATGCTATCGATATGAATAGCTGTTGTATTTAAGAAAGGAATACCATATTCATCTTTTTCGAGAATCATAGGAAGTTCTGTACAACCAAGGATCAAGCCATCAATAGAATCTTCGTCTATCATTCGTTTTGCAATAGACAAGAGTTCTTGTCGAGTTGAATTTTTGATAATACCAAACTCAATTTCTGATATTAATTTATTGTGAATGTACTGCTGCTCATCTTTTGCCGGGACTATTATAGATATACCCACATTGTGAAATATCTTTTGAAAAAAGTCTGATTCCATCGTGAATTTTGTCCCCATGAGACCAGGTTTTTTCACCCTCATGCTTAATGCCCTTTTGCATGTTTCATCAATTATGCTAAGCATAGGTATAGGGGACCTCGATTCAACTTTATCAAAAACTATGTGTGGTGTATTTGACCCGATTACAGCGAACTCTGCACCTGCACTGTGAAGAGCGTTTACCATTTTAGCCAGCCAATCCACAAGGTTATCCCATTCCTTAGCTTCAACCAATTCTAAAAGTCTGCTCACATCTGTGCTATAGATTATTAACTCAGGTGTTGCCAAACCAACTTGACGCTGCCTGAAAGCATTGATAATTCCTTTATAGTAATCAATGGTTGATTCCGGTCCGAGTCCACCAACAATTCCAATTTTCTTCATGAAACACCTGTATTATATAAAACCTTCCAGACCAGGATCATCCGATATCAAACAGCGCCTGGATAGACATCTTCTACAAAGATCATCTTCACAGTTTTTGTAAGAACCTTGCCTA
>JAIOQW010000120.1 GCA_021108405.1 Methanosarcinales archaeon | reverse complement strand
AGTTGCATGTTTGTAAGCTTCTCACCTTGCGGTGTAATTGAATTTCTTACATTCATAGATTTACCTTCGTTCACACAATAAAACACCATAGAGTAAGTCAGCATCCTTTCGGATCAAGGCAAATTTTGAACCTCTATGCATCTCATTACAAGGTGCCTTTCGCTTTTTACTCTCTCCTCTACCCTCTACGCCATCGTTGTTCCTCGCGGAATTTCTACCCTAATGGGAGCGTATAGGGCTTACCAAGTTCCACATAATGAATAATTTTGAATGCCTTAGAAGCCATCTATAAACCGGGGATCATTTGTCCGTTTCCCATAATGCACCGTGAGTCATTATGGTCTGATTCCGTACCTTTTGGTTTAAGTGTTTTCAGACTATTTTCACTTATTGGGGTTCACGACTCTTACAATGGTTCAACTTTCGTTTTCTTCATAGCATTCTTATCCTAACAGATCGTTTGAATTAGTCTTTCAAATGTCTCCATATTGTCCTGAGAGCATTACACCCCAGCGTTACTGCTGACGCATATCTCAGTAGGATTACCCCAAACGGAAGGGGCAGCATATAGCAATTCATTATGCGACTTCTTGTCACAGCACGGTATACTCCGTACAAATGTAACGAGGCCTGTATATAACGATTTCAAGGAATATTTCCTTTCCTACATTCTACGATACATGATATAATTAATAAACTTTTCGAATGTACCGCTCTCTAACTACCAGAATCACCCTGATATCCTTAAAGCCGGCCCTACACCAGTACAAATACCCAGGCAAACGGCACCGCGCATAATAAAAACATTGAAGCCTGGGTGTCAAAAACTTTCATATACATTATCCAGATAATATTCATGACCATGAAAATGTCAATTCCAGAGAAAATCTAAATCTATATCAGCAATATCATGTCTCCAATAATAACAGCAATATAAATAGGGCAGGATAGATGAATTACTTTCACATCGCTCTTGGTAAAATTATATTAACAGGCTGTCCCAAAAGTCCAAAAAATGAAAAATTTAGACCTTAGTTCTTGATTTAAAGGCATAATTAGACTCCTTTTCCATGGGAATTTTAGTTTTGAGACACCCTGTTAAGAAGGTTTTACAATGGATAGATGGAATTCATCATTATACGGAAATTATTAAATCTTCAAACACAATTTTAATTATATGCATCATGATGTTCCATCTGGTAGGAAATAAAATGTTGACTCAGACCAAAGCAGATGCTCTTATTAATCTTCCAAAAAAAAATAACAGCAATGAAAGTTATAACTTCCCATTTCCAGGAGATTTTTTAAGTATACCTATTATTTCTCTAGATGAACAAGAAAAATTCTTGTTGGATATTAACCGAGGGAATATTAGACTTTCAAAATGTACTTATCAAGAACGATACCAGCAATCTATAATTTTTATCCGCCTCGATGTTGATGGACCACCACATTCCAATCCAGAAATAGAAACAGCTCCATTTCCATTTTTAGAAGATTATAACGGACAGATTGTTGATTGTCCACATATACATTTATATATAGAAGGTTATATGGACAAATGGGCTATTCCTATTTCCAGTAGTGACTTTTCTGATACAAAATCTTTATATAATACATTAGAGGATTTCTTCCGTTATTGTAATGTAGTTGAACCACCAAAAATATACTGGAGGCAAACATTAAATGAGTTTGAATGAATGTCAGGATTTAATTGAAACTTATAGTGAATGGTTCAAACAGAAATTTACTGTAAAAGATATAGAAGGAATCTGTGAGATTATTACTCCATTTGTTGACCGACATAATGATCATTTACAGATATATGTAAAACAAATTGACAATTCACTTATTCTTACTGATGATGGGTACACAATTAAGGACCTTAGACTGAGCGGTTTTGATATCTCAACTGAGAAAAGGAAACAAATATTGGATTCAATTTTAAATAGTTTTGGTGCTCATCTTCAAGGTGACGAGATTATTGTAAGAGCAAAAATTGAAAATTTTCCTCAAAAAAAACATGATTTACTACAGGCAATGCTTGCTATTAATGATATGTTCGTAATGGCTCAATCAATAGTAGCTAATGTTTTTAGAGAAGACGTGGAAAAGTTCCTAAGTATTCATAATATTCGTTTTACACCAGCAGTTAAGTTTACAGGAAAAAGTGGATTTAATCAATCTTTTGATTTTGTTATTCCAACTTCCCAAAAACGACCGGAAAGAATAATTAAAGTTGTAAATCATCCGGATCGTCAGAGCATAAGTTTCTTAATTTTTTCATGGACTGATACAAAGGAAGTCAGGCCGATTGAATCTATTACATGCAGTTTCTTAAATGATACCGAGTCCAAGATTAACCCGGATTTGGAAAGTGCTCTTTTACAGTATGGAATAAAACCTATACTATGGTCCAGAAGAGATGAATATATTACAGAACTTGTAGAATGAGATAGATTTGTATGGTTTCAATTACCCCTCCATGTCATGTATTACCATGTTCATTTTGCTCATAGCCCATGTGCCAGCCGTAAACTCCTGTCCGTGCAATTGAAGCGGTGCATACTTCTCTTTAGAACCCAAAGCCATTTTTTCATTGCTTAACTAATTGTCCGTTTCTTGTGGTGCACTCCACTCAGTAATTATGATAAAACTTAAAATAGAAGAAAAGATATTAGTATTAGAGGAATTGAGCCATGAACGAAATCATATTTTTGATAGAAGATGATCCTGAAGGGGGCTATAACGCTCAAGCACTCGGATATTCTATTTTTACAGAAGGCGAAACAGTAGAAGAAATAAAAGAAAATATTACGGATGCATTAAGCTGTTATTTTAATAAATTAGAAGACATACCTAAAATAATCAGGCTTCATTTTGTCAGAGAGGAGATTTTAACATATGCCTCGAATGCCAAGGGATGTTTCGCATAAAGACTTATGCACAGTCTTGAGGAAATATGGTTATACAATCTCACGACAAACAGGAAGTCACATTCGATTGAAAAGCAATTTTATGGGACATGAGCATTTGATTACAATTCCAGCCCATAGTCCCATTAAGGTAGGAACACTAAATAACATTTTAAAAGATATTGCAGCATATTTGAAAATGACAAAAGAAAATCTTATAGAAAATCTATTCTATATAAAATAACCACAATGGTATCCTAAAAATTGAAAATTGTTATTAAGATGCTTTAGAAGTAAAATATCACCTACAAGCACCTTGCCTCTGTATCTTTGACTGAACACTAGGGCAAAAATCAATAGAAACTAGATGCTTTCATTTCTCTTTTTACAGTATTCACATAGTCATGTGCCTGTCTTGTTGGCTCAGGAAGTTTGTATCCGCGCAGACAGTGTTTTACTATCTCGATAGAACTTGCCAGCGAAACCTGGTGTCCAGGTGCTATGATGATCGGGTTGCAGTTCTCTTTGGATAAGAGTACCCATCCGGTATGCTTATTGTTATAAATTAACGGATGAAATTCTCCGACATCCACAGGCTGCTCGGAAGTACCACAGAGGATGTTTTTTGATACGCCGATGGTCGGGATATCGAGTGCAACACCTATATGGGTAGCAAGTCCCGCAAATCTCGGGTGATTAATTCCGCAGCCGTCGAGCATTGCAGTGCGGTTAAGAACGGCGGGGAACAGGTCTTTCATCATTAGCATTATCTTTACTGGCCTGGGATAGGTATAAAAATATTTATTGAGGGATTTAGGATGAAGAATAAATTAAGTCCCTTCAGAGCACTCATTTATCTTATTATATTATTCACGCTGTTATTCATTGTGCTTATCAAAATTAATTAAAATACGCTGAATCTGCTCGGCTGATATGTCTGCCTGATCTAACTTGGAATAAATCGTTACAAGAATGATGTTTGTATGCGTCTTGAGATAATAGATCAGACGATACCCGGAACGTTTCCCTTTTTGTATATCACTATTCCGTACTCTCATCTTGAATATTGTGTAAGTCGTTCTAGGCACTTGGTCGCCTATGACTTCGCCTGCTTGAAGTTGGTCAATTGCCGGCTGAACATCAGAGCGAATGTGTCGATATTTCTTGGAAAGCGCTCGTAGATTACGTTTAAATTCCGGGGTAAACTCAACTTGCACTTGTTCAGATAACTCATTCGGCATCGATGCCATCCCACAATTCAGACACCGGTTCTATATCATTCACAATAGCTTCTTTCCAGCCCTGGCGGAAGCTCGCCTCAGCAGGCTTTAACTCTACGCTTTCACGGAACAATCTGACAATCTTAAGCAGGTTCGGCAAATATTCATATGGTGTCTCTTTTATTTCATGGATTAATTGTTTTTCGTAAATAGAAATTTCGGCAGACATGTTTGATTCTCCTTCACTTATTCATTTCGCTTAACTGGTATATGGCTTTTTCGAATGGGTCGAGAAATATTCTACCCACGTATATTTAACCAATTCATTCTTCTCTTGCATTAAGTCTTTTGCCTCACCCTATAACCTTTTTAGATCATATGACCAAACCAACCTCGGCATACACCAATACCAGCCCCAGTCACTACCCCGGACTTCGCTTCGCTCAAGTCCGGGGCATCCACGGGATGGAGGTCGGGTAGTAGGATTATCTGTGTAAATCTTGTAGTAATTCCTCAGATTTTTTTCGTATATAATGGAGTGCACCCTTAATACCGGACAGGTAGTTAAGCAACACTATATAATCTTAACGCTTCTTCATATTCTATCGGTGGTAGATATCCTATCTTCGAATGCAGTCTCTTTTCATTATAGACACTCTCGATAAAATTCTCAATATTATCATATGCCTCGTTGAAGGTTCTATAATCTGCAAGGTAGACTTCCTCGTATTTTAATGTCTTCATGAAACTTTCACAAAAAGCATTTATCAAAGAGCGCCACACTTGAAGATTATGACCATCATGATAATATCTATAAACACTGAGGTATGATCAAGATTTGTGCCTTGCACCATAAGGATTTAAAAATTTCAGCCCATCAACTTTTCTAAAATCCTTCTCATTTCTTGAGACAAGTACAGCATCATGTATTATGGATGTTGCAGATATAAGGGCATCCCCTAATTTCAATTTATACATCTTTCTTATCTGTATGGTTTCTTCTGCTACCGAATCATCAACATTGAGAATGATAAAATTCAATAAAAACTGTTTAATCTCTATTTCTTCATTCTCGAGAAGGTCTGGAAAGGATAATACTTCGATTTTATTAATCAAAGAAATGCAAAGCTCTTTATCCATTACATTATTAAAAAAAGATATGGCTACTTCCTCTCCCTGCAAGAAATATATCAAAATATTCGTATCAATTAGATATCTGTCTGTCCCATTCATTTCTAATATCCCTTTCAAATTTCAGAGCATCCCTCTTACTTTTTAAAACACCGCAATATTTACGAATATCTTTTTTATGGAGTTTCAGACTATCTTCTTCTATAGATTTTGCTATCCAGCCAATGAGCTCTGTTTTTTCTTTTAAAGATAATGGGAAGATTTCACTTAATATTTCCTTTACATTTGTATTCATCCTGTCACCCATTTTATAATATGATTCTATAATTTATAAGCTTTTTATTGTATATAAAGTATATATTTTCATGTTAATAACCAAGTTTGACAGTTAAATAATTTGAGTGCCCTTAGTAATGTAGTTGATTATCTGATTTGAATGTACCACCCTCTAACTGCCAGAATCACCCCTGTATCCTTAAAGCTGCCCCACCACCACCACTACAAATCACCAAACAAACGGCACCGTGCATAATAAACATATTAATACCTGCCTGTCAAAAACTTTCATATACATTATTCAGATAATATTTCACCCATGTGTGCGCTCTCCCGAGGCGCAACTCGGGCTGCATTGGTCTGGCTTTCCTTTTTTAGTTATACCTTGCGTTCGCTTGCGCTTCGGGCTATGGTTGCCGATACTAAGGAATTCTGTATAGTATCTTACGATACCGCACTTTTTGTTCTCTTCATCCGGGAGCAGACCCGGATGGAGGAATTTGAACCCGCAATGGAAAATGATTTTTAATCTCTAATGTCCTGGTTGTTTATCTATCTCTTTTATACTTCAAGGCACGCCGTCAACGACCCCGGATTTCGCTACGCTTAAATCCGAGGCATCAACAAAGTTGGAGTCGTATGGCCTTATTCAAGAAAACTTAGAACACAACAAATATTCATTTGATAATATTCACCTATTCTGCTCCCCGCCATTAATCTATTTTCGACAAGCTGTCTGCGTAATTCGTGGATAATAAGATGCATTGTACCTTCATCAGAATCTTGTTTAAAAACATGTTCATATGCGCTTTTAAATTCAGCAGGTAATTTTATAGACACAGACATATTTCAATCACCTATTAACATTGGGGGCACTATCCTAAAAACCAGTTATTTCAATAGAAGATTGTTGAAGTCGATAATTACATAGACACGGATACACCCACCTCCTACGGAGTTGGGTGTATCCGTGTCTGAAAAATAACTGGAAAATGGTACAGTGTCAACATTGGGTTATATAATATATTAGTATTCCCATGCGTATGCACTGTATATATTTATTTCTTTAAAAGTTGATTTTATTCAACTTAACTATTCGCGGTTCCTAATGTGGCATAAGAAAATCTCCTAGTTCTTTGAGGTTTCTTGCAATTCTATCCTTCAGAGCACCTAAAATCATAGGGTTATCCAGATCTGACATAAGTGTTCTTGAGTCCGTTTTCAAACCAATACACTCTTTTCCTATAGCATAAGCATACCCGATCTCAACACACGCCCCATCATCCGGGACTCTACCATCCATAACAAAAACTACAATATCTGACTTTTTAATTTCACTAATATCTCGCTTGAAGATTTTACCCATAGCAAATGATTCAGATTCACCATTTGCCAATAATTCTGATAACTTATACCCATCACGTTGTGGCAGAAATGTCTCAAAACCCATATCTTCAAGATATTTACTCAAATATCTGTTATACTGCTTTTCAGCTTCAGAAAATAACGGACCTGCTATATATATTCTTGACATGCGTATCACAGCCCTCAATTACTTGCGAATGACGTAACTCTTCCAGGAAGCATAATTTCTTTTGAATACGAAATGTAATTTCGATCATAACTATTTTCAATTAAATCTATAACAAGTGCATTTATTATTTCGTCATTTTTTGTCCCGATATTTTCCCTGCAACGCTCCGGAACTTCCAAATCGCTACTTATGAGGCCTATTTCAATCGCATCTTGAATATCCCTACCTAAATATGCTATTGTGTCAGCAAATCTTACAACACATCCTTCCATGGTCATAGGAACATAATCTTTTTTCCCTTTTTTGACATCCTCTATTTCTTTATCGAATTTTTCCCAGTCTTTATCCCTATTGGGCTCTAATGATTGATTATGGACTTCCCCATTATGGCACAAAATACCATCAAGTACTTGAAGCGTTAGATCACAATCTTCGATCTTATCAAGGAATTGAACACCTTGAACATTATGCAAGAATCTACCGAGTCCGCATTTTTCACACAATTCAGATAGAATGGATTCACCAGGGTGGCCAAATGGTACATGACCAATATCATGTCCCAATGAAATGGCTTCAATTAGGTCTTCGTTTAATTTTAGGGCCCTTCCTATTGTCCGGGCTATCTTTGAAACTAGTTGGACATGAAGAACACGATGTGTAATGTGATCGTTGTTCACTAAAAAGAAGACTTGAGTTTTATCAATATATCTCGAATAAGCACGTGTATGCGCAATCCGATCGGCATCTCTTGAGCATTTAGTCCGAATGTCCTCTATATTTTTTTGTTTCCTTCTTAATCCGTCTTCGTTTTTATAGGCAAATTCCGATAAATAGTCTTTCTCCCTCCTGGTAATATAAGATTTTATTTTTTCTTCCAAATCGAATTTCATTTTTTTATGGTATTTATCTCCCACTATATCACCTCATTACTACTGAAGTCTAGATCTAGTATGCACTCGACAGATAGCTCTATAATCTCCAATCCGAATTCTATAATCCTCTTCCGATCCCTGAATCTTAAGATAATTACGAGGAAATGGGTTATCGGTAAGTGACTAAACTGCTCTTATAATTTTTTGGATTTGTTGCCGGTTAATGTTGTGGATATCTCGTACTGCCGAAATCGCTGAAGTTGTTGTCTAGCCAGATATATCAAATGAAGTTACCAGTCGTTTCAGGTGAGAAGGCAAAATTCTAAAAGTTACAAGTATACTATATTAATTTCATAACCATTTATATTCCTTCCCACGATGGAAAATCTGGATTATTTTAATGCTCTTAACATCTTCGAAATAGACAATACGATAATTGCCAATTCTCAACCGAAAAAGATCTTCTCTGCCCTTAATACCTTTTAATTTCTTAGTATCAATCTTTCTACTCTTTTGCGCATCAATTAAAGTATATAGTGCATTTTTAATTCTATTTTTCGTATCATCTGGCAATGAATCTAGTTGTTTTTTTGCAATTTTTGATAAAAAAATAGGTTTTGACATTATAACTCATCTAAAGATATCCACTCATCTTCTTCATCTAGGATTTTATACTGTTTTTGTATAAATGCCTCATAGTCAACTTCATCTATTAGATGCTGAATAATATCATCGTAATTCTCTCCTTTTTTGCCGATGAATTTCAATTTCTCTATTGTTCTGATTGTCAGTTCGACTGTCATAGATTCCATATATATCGTCATTACCAAATTGTTTTTATAATTAATATAATCTCCCTTTCAATCATTAGCTGTCCAGTGTGCTAAAGCCCTCGCCCAAAAACAGGGATTCCAGCCTTAAGCGCCCGCTGCTCAGTTATGACAGTGTCAGGGCCATCGATAAGCTTACTAGGAATGACTCGCCACCGAACAGGGTCTCAACAGGGCGTTTTTCGCCTGCGTTCCACAGGTCTATTACCACCATATCTATCAGGTCGACAGCCCTTAATGCATATCCGGAGATTATATCAGATAACTGGCGCTTTGCGATTATAATGAGCAGGTCGAACATGGTTTGCAGAGCAAAATCCTTTAGACTATTTGCAGGTATTATCCTTGCATATTCCTTTGGGCCCATATATTTATTTACATTAATTACCTTACTTCTATTGAGTGAAAATTATGAAAGAATTCAATGTTACAGCAGTTATCTGGCAAGAAGATGATGTTTATGTTTCAAAATGTCCGGAACTTGAAGTCGCCAGTGCTGGTGATACACCACAAGAAGCTCTTGAAAACCTAAAAGAAGCTGTAGAATTATATATTGAAAACGCTAAAATTCTTGGTATTTTAGATGATTTTACAGCATCAATACAGACATCAAATAAATTCACATCCAACATTGGTGTTGTAGTTTGACAAAACTTCCTTCTGTTTCATCTGAGAAAATCATAAAAAATCTCTAATTCACCGCCTCCCTTTTCGCCTTACCAAACACTGCCACTCATTCCCTATCAGTTCCTCCCGCCCCACCATCTTTAGCCCCTCATAAACCAGCCTATAATTCCTCTCATCCCTGTATTGCATTAAAGCCCGCTGTATCCTCTTTCCCCTCCTTTTTGCTACATGTACCTCCTCCATAGTAAAGGGATTGATGCCCGTATAATACATGCACGTAGAAGCCGTCATAGGCGTAGGTGTAAAGTCCTGCACCTGCTCAGTGTACAGGTCATTGTCCCTGATATACTCGGCAAGTTCCACCATATCCTCAACCGTGCATCCTGGATGGCCGGACATAAAATAAGGTATCAGGTATTGTTCCTTCTCCAGTTCCTTGTTCACTTCTTTGAACTTACTCCTGAATTCGTCGAACACCTCCCTTGAAGGCTTACACATAATATTAGTCACATGCCCACTCACATGTTCAGGTGCCACCTTAAGCTGCCCGCTGACATGGTGCTCACACAGATCATGAAGATAACCTGAAGATTCAGCCAATAGCAGGTCATACCGTATCCCGGACCTTATGAATACCTTCATCACCCCCTGGATTTGGCGCAGGCGGCGCAACAGTTCTACCTGCTGCTCATGGCTGGTATCAAGGCTTTTGCAAAGCGGATGGGTACATATCTTACCGGCACATGCACCCTCTGTTTCCCACCTGCCGCAGGTCATGCCGTACATATTGGCAGTGGGGCCGCCCACATCCTGCACGATACCTTTGAAACCAGGCATCTGTACCATTCGTTCCACTTCCCACACCATGGATCCGATACTCCGGCTCTGCACTATGCGTCCCTGGTGATGTGTTAATGCGCAAAAAGAGCATGATGCGAAACATCCCCTATGGCTCACAATGGAGAACTTGACAGGGGCAAGTGCAGGTATAGCTTTTTTATAAGAAGGATGTGCCGTCCTTGTATAGGGCAGTTCATACACATGGTCAAGCTCGGCTGTGGACAGCGGCATAGCAGGCCTGTTCTGGATGACCACAGTTTTAGGGTGCTGTTGGGCAACAGGTCTGCCACGTACCGGGTCTTGATTCTGGTAATGGAGCCTGAAGGCCCTGGCGTATAGTTCCTTATCCTGCGAAACTTCAGTGAATGACGGTAGCTCAATATATCCTTTATGCCCCATTGCACGCCATTTTTTCAGTTCCAGCTTAATGACCGTGCCTGGGATGTCAGTAAGGTTGGTAAGGTCAGTATGGTCCGTATGGTCGATGAGGTCGTTTGTATCCTTACCTACAGAAAGCCGGCGGGCAATTTCAACCACCTGCTGCTCCCCCATCCCGAACACAAGTATATCAGACGGTGCATCTGCAAGGATGGACTGGCGTACCGAATCAGACCAGTGATCATAATGAGCGAACCGCCGCAAGCTGGCTTCGATGCCGCCCAGCACGATGGGTGTATCAGGAAAAATGGCATGCAGCTTATCAGTGTACACGATGGCGGCGCGGTTGGGTCTTAAGCCTCCGGTGCCGCCAGGGGAATATACATCATCATGGCGTTTTTTCTTATTTGGCGTGTAGTTGTTGACCATAGAATCAACATTGCCGGATGTTACGCCAAAGAACAGCCTGGGTTGGCCCAGTTTCATGAAATCCGTATCTCTCTTCCAGTCGGGCTGGGGGATGATACCTACTTTGTAACCCGCATCCCACAGCATCCGTCCAACCAGGGCCGTACCAAAAGAGGGATGGTCTACATATGCGTCCCCTGTCACCAGGATGATATCGAATTCCTTAAATCCCAGGGCTTTTGCTTCATCCATTGACATTGGCAGGAAATCGGGCTGTTCGTTCATATTCAGATCACGATATATTGAGTTTTTTTTGTTCACGTATAGGTAAGTATATACTTTCTTGTAGTATATCAAGTATAACTTGATGTACTCAAGAAAATCCGAGCGCTAGCGAGGATTTTGTTTACGATTTATTAAGCCTTTTCAATTAGGAGTTATCAAACTCCAGCAGCCACTTCCATATCGGTTTTATTATTATTTTCTTATTATCTGGTTCGGCACTGTCCTAAAAACCAGTTATTTCAATAGAGGATTATTTAAGTCGATAATTGCATAGACACGGATTTAAGGTTGTTGTGGTCGATATCATAAGATTCCATTAAGTTTGTTATAGAAAGTATTTGATCAAAATCAAATCCGTGTAAATCTGTGTAAATCTGTGTCTGAAAAATAACTGGAAAATGGTACAGTGCCATCTGGTTCTATTAATTCTTCATTCTCCAATGTTAGAATATATCCGTCCTTTAATTTATATCTCCTCATTGCTTCCTAGAGTGCACTCCAGGAGATTTCTTCCAACAAGCTTTTATTTCTCCATTTTATACCTGCTCTTAACCTCACCAAGCATTGAAATCAGTTCATTTATTCGTGAACAAATTTCCGGGAGATGCTCATTATCTTCTCTGGAAGAAATCTCTTTAAGTTCACGATGCTGTATGCATGTTGTATCCACTTCAACCCTGCGGTTGATATCCGGTCTTGCCCGGTCTTCTGTTTTAATGGAAATAACAGCATCCTCCCATTGAGATGTCCACGGCTTATTCGTTATTTGAGTATGCCTCACATCCGAGCGTCCTACATCTATAGCATATACATGACAGGCTTTTTCACATGCTCCACAGTAGATACAAACATCTTTTGCAACATCTATTTTTTTATCACCTGGAATAAACCAGGCATGAGCAGGACACACATTAAAACAAGCATGACACCCTATCGGATCGCAATCTTCCAATCTCTTTTCTATAAGCTCAATATCTCCTTCAAATGGTTTGATCACTTCTACTGCATCATATGGACATACTTCCCTGCACCACCCGCACTTAACGCACTTATTATTATCTATATTCAGCGTACCGGTGATCTCTGGTACCTGAACTTGCAGGACACCTTTAACTTTAATGGCATCTTCGGGGCACAGGTCTTCACATATCTTGCAGTAATCACATTTATCGAGATCGATGAGAAGATCAGCAAAAGGTACAGGATTATCAGGAGTAGGGCTTCTTTCTATTAATATGAATGCCAAACAGAAATGAGCACATATACCACAGAAATTACATTTGTTCATGTCTACTATAATCTCACCATCCTGATTTTCTTTAAATGGTGCTATTTCTTCCTTTTTAGGAATGGTAAGTGTTAATTCAATGGCCTCTTGTGGGCATACTTTTTCACATAGCAAACAGGGCAGGCATTTTTCGTTTATTACAACTTTAGAATCGAGTTGAATGTATTCGCTTTTTTTAAGAATATCTTCCCCGTCTATGTCCATACTTATGGCTTGAACTGGACAAAAAGATGCACACATACCGCAGAATGTACATCTGGTCTGGTCAATGATAATAGGCGGTGCATCCATACCAGTAGCTATCTCGAACAGTGGACCTGCTTCAATGGCTCCTACCGGACAAACTGAAATGCATATCCCACACCCGTTACATTTTTTATAGTCATAGTCCAGGGTCTTCTTAGACCCATCTACAGTCTGCACGTAGATGAAATGTGAATCATTAATATTCATTTCTGTGTTAACAGTAAAGCTGCTTTTTTGGGGGTTACGGGTGGGTTCATCTGACATCTGGGGATATTTTAGATAGAGGTATATATAAGATTGGTGGTAGATCATTCGTTTTTTTCAAAACATACAGGAAAGTATAAACGAAAATTAACGTAGATATCCAGGTATCGTATCCGCGTTTATCTATGTCCATCCGCGGTTAATTTGAGTTTGCTAACATATAATATAACAGTCACCTCCAGTACAAATCTATATATATTATTAAGGTGTACATATCTATGATAATAATGATGATAATGATGAGATTTATTATAAATAAATTCTTTAGAATAAAAAGAAGGTGAAATTTGTGAAAATAAAGAATGTTCAATCCGTTCTTCCGGATGAAGATATAATTAGGCTGAAGATCAAAACAGGTGAATCTTCCACAAAAGATGCGATTTCAAGAGCAATATATTATTATCTTAGTAGTGCGGAAATAGATTAATTTTCCGAGGATAACGGTGCTTAACATGAAACACACATTTAAATACATGGCAGCTGCCCCGAAAGAGGTTATTGGACAGTATGATATGGATGATATGATGCAAATAGCATTCAATATCGGAAAAAACGGGGATGTTGACCTCTGTTTCGGAGATTCTATTAAGATTGATGACCCCCATCAATCCCAGCAGATGTCGGATTTTGCTTATCCGAATAATGCTGAAGTATTCTATAGTAAAGATGGACTCTTGCTATCAATGTTCACCAGGCATATGGATGACTTCTCAGTTATGGAAGTTGAAATGGAAGAATAACTATAACGATCAATTAATATATACTTAACACTATAATAACCGCCATGATAGATGTTGCTATTATTATGGGCTCGAATTCAGACCGACATATTGCCGAAGGTGCTATTGAAATACTTGAAAGTAATAATGTTAGCTATGATATTCAGGTCATCTCAGCACACAGGAACCCCGAGGAACTTGATAAATATTTAAAGGACTCTGATGCTGACGTTTTTATTGCCATAGCAGGTCTATCGGCCGCCTTGTCAGGTGTGATTGCTTCAAAAACAAATAAAGTAGTTATAGGCGTACCAGTAAGCAGTAAACTGGGTGGACTTGATGCACTACTATCTACAGTCCAGATGCCAAAAGGTGTGCCTGTTGCCAGTGTAGGAATTGATAACTCCACAAATGCAGCTCTGATGGCAGTCCGGATACTGAATCTTTCGCATAGTCTATAGCGAGGATTTTGTTTTAGTATATCAAGTATAACTTGATGTATCGAAAATGCTCACTCCGTTCACATTTTCTAATCTTCAGCTTCTACGAAGCTTCAGTCAAGAAAATCCGAGCGCTAGCGAGGATTTTGTTTTTATATAGTCAATAACCGCACCAGATACATCTGTTGTGGATCCGGAACCTCCAAGGTCAATAGTCCTGATACCATTCTCAAGCACATGATCCACAGCTTCCTGTACCAGATCAGCCTTTTCAAATTCCTGTACCCAGGTTAATAATAGTTTTACACTTAAAATAGCAGCTATTGGATTAGCAATACCTTTTCCTGCAATATCAGGTGCAGAACCATGAACAGGTTCAAAGAGGGCATGCTCCTCTCCAATATTGCTGCTCGGGCATAGACCAAGACTGCCCACAAGTGCAGCAGACATATCACTGAGAATATCGCCAAATAAATTGGACATTACCAGCACATCATATTTCTCAGGGTTAAGTATAAGGTTATAAGCCATGGCATCTACCAACATTTCATTATATTGAACACTATTCTGTTTAGCAATATCCATACATATATCTCTAAAGAATTTACATGATTTGATTACATTTGCTTTATGGACAATAGTCAGTCTGTTCTTTCGCTCTTTTGCCAATTTGCATGCCATTTTAGCAATACGGACAGTACCTTTTTTTGTTACTAGCTTTGTCGTGCAGGCCCTATCCTCGGAAAACTCTTCTATACCGGCATATAATCCTTCGGTATTCTCACGTACAATAAGAAAATCAAACGGATGTCCTGGCTTTAACGGTGAATCTATTGTGATATTCAGTGATCTGAAAGGCCTGATGTTGGCATAAAGCCCAATTTCCTGCCTGATACGTACCAGAACACTCTTATAATCAGGATCATTGGGTGTAGTAATAGCTCCAAAGAGAATACATTTACAACTTCGTATAATATCCAGGTCATGTTCATCCATTGCCTGCCCTGTACGCTTCCATTTACCATATCCTACCTCAACGGGTACACTCTCAAAATCCAGCCCCACAGCATGAAGCACATCCACTGCTGCAGGTATTACTTCCTTACCAATGCCGTCGCCTTCGATAACTGCTATTTTTATTTTATTCATTTTTTTCACCTTTTCCGCTTTTTAACCTGGTTACAAGAAGTCTTATGCCGTCAACGATTTCATATTCTGAAACTCCCCAATGAACAACAATACCCTCATGCCCATTCAGATTGATAAGACCTGATCGTTCTTTCTGACAGCATCTGGTAATAAAGGGTTTTGATGGTTTAATGATATTAGTCTTAAGAGGGCACATATTAATATGCCTGAAAGTATATTCCGGGAACCTTAGTTTAAATATCTCTTTAGAGATGTCGCAGCCTACTAATAATGAATTATCCTTAATATCATAATCAGTATCAAGATATTTCCCTTTCAATCCGGATGAATAACACGGAAATACTGTATCAACTCCTTCAAATTGCTTAATATCGATATAGGTGTGTTCGAAACTGATATTTAATTCACCAAGTAAACCACTTTTCACCAATCGATGAATAGCAAAGGACAGCCAGGGTGGGTCAGGCGGGATAACATCAATGACCTGGATATCGATAATATTGCTCAGGTCAGGTTTATGGACGAACGTTAAGTGTTTGTCCTTGCCTTCGAATATCACGGTATTTACAGGACCACCGATCTTCTTAAGAGCCAGCTGGATTAATTTAGTCCTGTCATGAGCATCCAGTTCCAATTCATAAAGGACTATCTCATCTCCCTGGGCTATCATCTCAAAAGAAGTTACTCTGGTAAGCAGGGAATTTGCAGTTTCACTCTTTACCTTGAGTATCTTATAATTCTCATTTTCAAGGAATACGATCAAGTATTTAGTTGAAAAATATATAGGTTCTTCACTCAGAGGTCTTAACATAGGATCATTGTGAGTAACTCCTACTTCTTTATAGTCATCAGGAAATATCATCAGATAGAAGTCCTTATATCAGTTTGTATTAAGTTTTTTTCTATGAGCTACCAGACCGCCATCAGTAAGTATCTCAAGTAAAAAACCAGGAAGCTTTGTCCCTGAATAAACATTATCGCCGCACTGGATCTTACCCTGCTGCAGATCAATATTGCACAAATCACCCTGGGCGCACTCAATATCTGCTTCTATGATAGGAAGACCTACATTAATAGCGTTCCTGAAAAATATCCTTGCAAATGACCTGGCCACTACACAGGATATACCTGCATGTTTCAGTGCCAATGGTGCCTGTTCACGTGACGAGCCGCATCCGAAATTCTCACCTGCTACTATAATATCACCCTTACGAACATTACTGGAAAAATCAGGGTCGATACCTTCCATAGCATGCCCGGCAAATACCATCATATCAGTGGTCCTTAAATATTTTCCGGGGATGATCACATCCGTATCTATATGATCACCGAACTTCCATATTCTGCCATGTATTTTTTGATCCATTGATCATTCACCTGTTATCTGAATAATTAGTTTCCGGGTGCGGGACCGATTATCTAGATCCAGGAACACGATCTGCTGCCAGGTACCGAGCATGAGTGATCCATCATTGAAAGGTACATTCAAACTGGGTCCCAGCATAGAAGCCCTGACATGGGAATGACCATTTCCATCCCCCCACATACGGTTATGTGCATATTCCAGCTCTCTGGGTATCAGCCTGTCAAGTGCGTCTTGCATGTCCTTTACCAGACCGGATTCATATTCAATAGTAGTCAGTGCACCAGTAGACCCGGGTACAAAGATCAGGACCGAACCTTGAGTAAGACCTGATTCTTTGAGTTTTTGATCCACCTGGGAAGTAATGTCTGTGATATCTGTGTCACCTTTGGTGTTGAAAGTTAAATATTCTGTTATAATTGTCATATGGATTCCTCTTTTATGTTAGTTTGTATTGAACCTGTATTTTTAGATATTTATTTTAACTTGTATAATATTCTACTGAAAGTAGATCGATACATTTTATTATTTTTAAGGAAGAGTTATGAAGTAGTTGATAATCCACATCTACTGAAACACTTAAATAAAATGTTTTGATATAATATGTACTGCAATCATAATATGGATTGTAAAAAAAAAATGGTGATAAAAATGCAAATAAGTGCACGAAATATGATAGAAGGTACTATAAAGGGTATCCAAAAAGGCGAGGTCGCTTCTACTGTAAAAATTGAAATCTCAAAACCTACCACTATGACCTCAATGGTAACAAAGGAAGCAGTGGAAGAACTGGGTTTGAAAGAGGGCGATAAGATTACCGTAGTAATAAAAGCGTCAGAAATATTATTGTTGAAAGAGTAAGATGAGTATACATCCCATCAAGGGTCAATAATTTGGTTGTGTATAATCTTCGGCTAAAATTCTTCTTTGGTAAAGACAATCATAATTTATATCAAGTTTGAGATTTAAATGTCTCACGATCTTTGTACCTAAAAAGAATTTTAGTTTTTTCTTTTATATCGAAAATACCCAATTCCGAGTTCTTTCGCTGTGCAAATCTACTTGCAATTTTTTGTGTAAACCTAAATGTCAGTTCCAGTTACTCTTCTTGGGTGAGCTTGTGCTGCTTGAATATATCCATTGTAGTTATTATATATTGTGTTTCCAGATATCCAGCCAGCATTCACTAAGGATAGAGGTCTGATGTTAGAAATATTTTAAGGTACCCATATAAAAGTGCGAAATACCATTAAACAATCAATTGATCCAAAGATTCCACGGAAAATGCATAAATACTAGATTTATTAACCACAGTTGTACATCGATTGTGAGGTAAAACAACGGAAAGGTCAATAAGACGATAAATCGAAATGTTTAAATACGATAACAGCCTATTAGACCATGGGGCATTACGTCTTATTAGAAAAGCCACGTATGAATAAACCCGGAATGCACAAAGATTTGTACTTAAAAAAGTGCTAAAAAAAGAGGAAAACAATTAAATCTTCCTTTCGTCGGATTTACATTAGATTCGCTCGGATTTACTCAAACCCGACCTTCCACAAAAAGGAGATTAAAATTGCTTTACAAAAGGAAACAGAGTTCAACTGCCTTGGCTTTTTCCTTTTGTTTCCTCTATGAAAAAGTCCGAATTTATTAGTTTTACGCAACTATACTGTTAACATCCATTATCAATACAACATTCCCATCTCCGAGAATAGTAGCACCAGAGAAACCTTTCATCCGTTCTATTGTCGAATCGAATGATTTGATAATGAAGCCAAAATCGTTATTTGTTCTTCGGTAGAAGAGGAAGAAAAGATTAAAGAAGCACTGGCTTTAGGTGCTAAAGGATATATTAATAAACCATTTATAGGATCTAAAGTTATACAAGAGATCAAAAATGTCCTGGCAGCATAATTTGGCATTGTCCAGAGTATGATTGATATTACATGCCAGAATCCGTACCGTGAATATGCTGGACGAGGTTTATTAGCAGCTCTACAAGAAAATGCTCCCTTCGGTCGCATTTACTTGAGACATATTTTTATAAAATATATGCAATAAAAAAACCGCTGAACTGACCGGGCTCCAGATTTTTTTTTGATATATCTAGTCATACTTGATATACTATTAAGAATATCAATCATTGAATACCAGATATACACCCCAACCAATGACCGATACAATAGGGATCACAGCCCTGATACCACCTGAATTAATATACGCCTGCGGACACCGCCCTCTTGATGTAAACAATGTCGTACCCGAATCATCATTAAGTCCACGCAGCAAACTGTGTGCCTGGACCGCCCTATGGCGGGAACTGATCTTAACAGGCAGCCTGGATATTGACTCACTGGTAGTTGTAGCAGGGGGTGACTGTCATAATGCATTAGTAGACGGTCAAAAAGTTGCTTTAAGCGGTTTACCCACTCATTACTTCTTCTATCCTTTTGACACAAACCTCCGGTATCTATACTCTCAACTGGAAAGTTTAGAAGGATTTTTAGGAGGCATTAAAGACCAGGAGATGTTTAAATACATTTGCGGATTAAAAAAAAAGGGTCTGGCTCTTGAAAAACAGCGGGTGAATGACAATGCTCGTGCCAGTGATGTTTTTAGTGCTCTTATTTGCTTTAGTGACATGCAGAGTAATCCATATGAATTCGAGAATTTAATTGATAATATCCCTCACACAGAAGTCGAATATTCCAGTCGTATTGCCCTGATAGGAGTCCCGCCTATTTATCCGGACTTTCATAAAGTTGCAGAAGAGTTCGGATTACACATAGTATATGATGAGCTACCGTATGAATTCATACGGTTAGGGGGAAATGATCTACAAGGACTTGCTAAGAGTTATAAGAATTATTCCTTTGCAGGGCCTATCAATAACAGGATCAATTTTATCAATAATGAACTTCAAAAGCGCCGGGTGGATGGAGTGATCCATTACACACAGTTTGCCTGTCACCATACACTGGAAGATGAGATATTCAGGGATTACCTGGATTATCCATTCCTGACAGTCCAGGGTGATCTCCCGGGTCCCACACCAGAGCAGTTGAAACTCAGACTGGAAGCTTTTAGCGAAATGCTGGAGATAATGGCATGAATATCGGGCTTGATGTGGGCAGTACAACTGCTAAGATCGTGCTGCTGGATAACAATGAAGTAATAAGATCAAAGGTGGTAAGCAGCCATAACTGGAAGGAACTGCTGGATACTGGAATGGATGAATATAATATTGTATCAACAGGTTATTTCCGCAAGAAAGTCCCTCATAACGCAGCTATAACAGAGATCACAGCCGCATCACTGGGTGTGCGGTACCATATACCTGATGCACAGGTGATAGTAGATATCGGGGGTCAGGATACCAAGGTTATAGATCTTCTAAATAACAGGTTCATGATCAATGACAAATGCAGTGCGGGTACAGGCGCATTCTTAGAACTTGCAGCTCATTATTTTAATATACCTGTTGAGTCCCTTGGAAGACTGCATTCCCGGACACAAAGAAGCGCACAGATCAATAATACCTGTGGTGTATTTGCCATATCAGAGATGATCTCGCAATTGGTTGCAGGATATACTATGGAAGAAGTGATACATGGCATTCATGAAGCATTTGCACACCGCATTGCACAGATGATCCCACCTGTAGAACAGGTAGTGCTTATCGGTGGGACTGTATTGAATACAGGGATTGTGGATGCTATGGAAATAATACTTGGATCAACTGTAGTAATACCACCGAATCCGCAGATTGTCAATGCACTGGGTGCAGCGCTATATAAAAACAAAAGTATCCCTTTCAAAAATACTGATATACTAGAACAAAATCCTCGCTAAGGGTTGGATTTTCTTGACTGACATTCAGGAGGAATGGAGGAATAGAAGATTCATAGAATCTTCGTTCGACATACAGGAGGAATGGAGGATTCATAGAATCTTCGTTCGACATACAGGAGGAATGGAGGATTAGAAAATGTGAACGAAGTGAGCATTTTCGATATATCAAGTTATACTTGATATATTATTAAAAATTCTTGAATTTTTCTTGCCACAACTTTATGGTATTATGTAAAATTAATGGATCAATTCCTTTCGATTGTAAAAAGCCATCTATAAATGGAATGTCAAAATTGTTAAATTCATCAATTCTACTTATCGCTACTTTTCGATCAATCAATCCTTCACGAATCATACTACTTAGCATTACATCGTAATCGGAAAAACCTACCATTTTAGAATAACAATAATTTTTCAATATAGCTATCTCACAATCCGATCGCCATGTTGCTGAATAAAATGACGGTTTTTCCCAATTTAATTCTTTAGAAATTATATTTATTATCGTATCTTCATCATATTTTTCATAGCTAAGAGGTTTAAAGAATGACTTATTCCTGGAAAATTTACTGGAAATTATTTTAAATTCATTAAAGCCATCAACAAGTATTAAAGGATTGAGAAAATAAGGATTCATCAGTGTTTCTTTCAATACAGCAAATAAAAGTCCAAACATTTTTACCTTCGAAGACTCACCAGGGGTAGTAGCATCTCTCGTCCTGATAAATACATCATCATTGGTATTTTTTATACCCAAGAAACTTAACTTATGGTAAGTGTCTTCATTCAAACTACCACCATCAGCTAAATAGTCAATATTATATTTTTTCATTAATGGAAGTTGGTATTTGAGAATGCCTGATCTGCAACCAACGCAAAACATCTGAATCATACCGATAGAAGGTTTTTTAGCCCATGCCAAAAAAATTCTTTTGAAAATTCTACTATTATTTTTTGAATCTTCATCAATAATAATTGTTTTTATGTTTAATTTTTCTGAAATTTTCTTTACATTTTCTCGTGCACTCTCGGTCATACTCCCGTTATCATAAGAATATGCAAGTACATTTAATTTTAATTCTTTTACCAGTTTATATGCTAAATAACTACTATCCCGACCGCCACTTAACCCAACTAAACAATCATATTCGTTATTTTTTAATTTTATTTTATCAACAAGTTCATTTAATACTTCTGTACCTAAATATTCATTAGAAGTATATGAATTGCAATAATTACAAATATCATTTTCATCGAAATTGATATAGGGATATGTGTTTGGAAGTATACAATTATTACATCTAAATATATCTAATATCTCCTTTCATTTAATATATCGGGAGTATATACCATCCTATTGAGGTTGTCCGACAATTAACCAACTATCATTATAAATACCCCACTAGAATATAGGATGAAACAATATATATTTTTTGTGATTATTTAGCTATACTTATACCACTAAAAAGGCCTAGTGTCGTGTAACCTTCAAGTATTAGATTATGAAGGGTATAGGGCACAATTAAAATCCTCGTTAACGCTCGGATTTTCTTGACCGACATTCCGGAGGAATGGAGGATTAGAAAATCCGACCGAAACAAGTATTTTTCAAATCTTAATCGTCTACATTAACCCAAGGACTCTTAAATTCCTCCTGGAGTTCATGCAGCCTTTTCATCATATAATCATGGGCGTCATTAACAATATCCAGTTCACCGCGTAGTGCTAATAACTCCCTCTGATCAATTTCTACAATATCAACGTTGGACAGTCTGTTCACGGGTTCCAAATCAAATTCTTCAACCAGTTCAACAATTATTGATTCAGGTACACCAGGTGGAATTACAAGATCATACAGGCCTTCGAGCTCATTCTCATCTTCTGTAAGTTCCTCCTCTTCAGCATATTCATCTCCTACATATAAATTCTCTTCATCCTGTTGCTTTGTTCTTTTTTTTGCCAAATAAATCACCGATTATAGTAATATTTAAAATTGCAGGCTATACGACCCGTTCACCTGCATTTGGTCCGTACATTGAGTTATATACCTCTTCTATATGGAAGATCACTGCAGCTTTACCAGGCATATTCTTAGACTCAGCTATTGCCTTTGCTTCCTCGAACTTATCTCCTTGTTCCAGATAATCTATCGAACCTTTGACTTTGTAGGATTTCTTAGATTCGCCGTCATAAGCCACCAAAGCCATTTTAGGATTCGCTTTAAGATTTTCAGCCGTCTTTTTAAAGAAATTATCCACGATCAATATAGTTTCATCATCGATAAATTTCCACATTCCAATAAAGACCACATTCGGATTACCTGCATTATCGGCAGTAGCAATGGGCAGTGGTTTCTGATTAAGTATAACATCTTTTACTTCAGGGGGTAGTACAACCATATTGTTCACCATTGATTATTGAGGTTATATCTATTCATAAAGGTTTTGATATGGAGATCATTATTAGATCGATACCTTACTTATCAGGCTGTCCCAAAAGTCCAAAAAATGAAAAATTTAGACCTTAGTTCTTGATTTAAAGGCATAATTAGACTCCTTTTCCATGGGAATTTTAGTTTTGAGACACCCTGTTATGGCTATGTATCAATTTATACCATTGATACGCTATAAGAAATAACAGGAATATTACCAAAAAACCTATCACATCAAAAATGACTTCGATCTTATGAGACATCATGATCTCATCAGTCATAAGTTCAAAGAACCTGAATACTCGCCTTGTTACTATCAAAGCTCCCACTACTACTATACCGATCCAGTTCCATTCTAAAAAACCCTTATTTAAGAATGCTTTGGCTTTTATTATATCTGACCCTATCCTTTTCCATACCCGCCAGTTCCCGATCACAAAGAATAATCCGATCAGTGCCAGTATTATTGATGCTAGGTTTACTATAATTGAAATGGTATTAAAGATATCTGACATAATCCCCATGAGTTATTTATGAGTCATTGCACTTAAATCTATTTTATAGACCACGTAGCTATAAAAATTCATATAGTATATTACCTATAAGATTATTTACTATAGAAAATCCGACCAGAGAGAGGATTTAATTATCAATGATCAAAATAACAACCCCTTCCAGACTACATATTACGTTAATCGACTTAAACGCAGCCCTGGGAAGAGTAGATGGTGGAGTAGGATTAACTCTTGACAATCCTTCCATGAGATTATCTGCTATAAAGTCTAACGAGGGCGTATTCGTAACAGGTGATAAGGAATATACTCCACGTATAAAAGCGGCAGCTCAAGCGGTTATCCCAAAGGGTGAAGGGATCCACATCACACTGGAAGAATCATTCCCCTCCCACAGAGGTCTGGGCAGCGGGACCCAGAGCAGTCTATCTGCAGGCTGGGCTGTTAACCAGCTTTATGATCTCGGATTGAGCATAAGAGAGGTAGCAGTACTGGTGGGCCGCGGTGGAACATCAGGCATAGGAGTGGAATCTTTCGAACACGGAGGGTTTATTGTAGACGGAGGCCACCGTTTTTCTGATAAAGGCGCTTTTTCTCCATCAGCAGCCAGCTGTGTACCACCTGGACCTGTATTGTTCAGGCATGATTTTCCCAACTGGCCTATAGTGGTCGCTATACCGGAATTACAAGGTGCTTCTTCACATAAGGAAGTTGATATATTCAAGGAATACTGTCCTATCCCTTTACATGAAGTGAGGACTATTTCTCATATCATATTAATGGAGATGCTCCCGGCAATAATTGAGGAGGATCCGGTATGTTTTGGAGATGCTATTAACCGCATCCAGAAAGTAGGGTTTAAAAGGCATGAGATAGCGTTGCAGAAAAAAGAAGTAAAAGAATGTATGGATATTATGAGGGAGAACGGAGCATATGGAGCAGGTATGAGTTCCTTCGGACCAACTGTCTTCGCAGTAGGAGAAGACCCGAAGAATATAGAGAAGGCAGTATCAGAATATATGGAAGATACAATCAACGGAAGTGTTTTTATTACACATGCCAGGAATTCAGGTGCGCAATTATGAAGATCACTGTTATCTCAGATACCCATCTCAGACCAGGACAGCCAATATCCATTTTACCAGTCCCCCTGTTAAATATGTTGAAACAATCTGATATGATCGTTCATGCAGGTGATTTTGTATCTCTGGACTGTTATAATGAACTTAACAGCATGAACCGGCTTATATGTGTAGCAGGGAACATGGATCCCCCAGAACTTAAAAATTTTCTTCCTGAACATACTACCTTTGAGATTGACAAAATACGCTTTGGTGTGACCCATAAGGGTCAGTTATCTTCAACAAATGTTACAGGACTGGGTTATTTTGCCAGGGAATTAAAGGTAGATTTCTTGATTTTTGGTCATATACACACGCCTAAGCTGCATACGATAGGAGATATTACTCTGCTGTGTCCTGGCAGTCCGACATCTCCGAGGTTATCAGAACCAAGTGCTGCCGAGATAACTATTCATAACAGAAAAGTATCTGCTGCCATAGTGAATTTCCAGGGAGATGTGTGTGATAGTATCAGTTTTGCCAGGTCCCTGGGCAGGAAATGATCTTTGATCAACAGTTCAACTTACCGCTTTAGTTATAAATACCACAGTGTTATTAACAGGTGGTTTGGGTCTGATCCTGAGAGATTCTTTGAACATTTCAGGTAGTGTTACTAATTCCGGTGTTTCTAATAATCTTCTTAATCCTTTTTCATAGAGGCGGTAGGATAATTTTGCTCTGGATGGTACAACATTTGCCAGATGGGCAAATACTTCGGTCTTGGGTTGGGCAGCAGCAGCTACCATAAGAAGATCACATTTACTGCTAAGAGGTAAGGTAAAATGGTTTCCGTCTATGATCTTGATCTGATTGGAAAGCCCCAGCTTTTTAATAACTTTTCTTGAAAGTTGTACCCTCTCAGGTTCCTGTTCGATCCCTATTCCATTAAGGCCGTGGTAATGGCATAATATGATCAGGGATAGGGGCAGGGGTCCGCTTCCAAGGAATACCACACAATCACCTTGTTTGAGTGCTGATCCCTGGTATTCTGTTCGGGCCAGTTGAAGATAATTAGTAAAATGGGTAAACCCTCTCAAGACATCCCACGGATCGCAGCTGTCAAGTATCGAATTGGCATTTTCAATCTCAAGTCTTAGACTGTATAAATTCCTGAACCTGACTATAGATTTTAACATAGTTCCTTTTCGGGAACTGCAAATCATCTGTTGTACATGTTGATCATCTATATCCAATGTTGCCAGGTAATCAAGTCTCTTAAAAAAATCCATCAGATGATCTGACTGACTATACAAGATCTCCCGGTCTTTAAGGTCCCTTGTTAATGAGTAGATATTTAATATTTCATTATCTATTTCTGTAGTTGTTTGAGTCATGGTGTATTTTGTTGAGAGTTCATAGTATATATTCATACCTTTTTATGATTTTTTCATAAATTTTGTATAAAAGAGGTGAATAGTTGCTATGTATGGCGTCTTTAAATTAAAATTCAGAGGGGATAAAATGCTCTCGGACATTATCATGATTACTTTTCTTTCTATAGAAAGTGTAATCCTGGATAAGAATCGTAAGCAATATATACTTCCTTATTATAATTAAATTTTTTTTGACACGTATTAACACTAATTCACATAAATTTCTCAAGAGGCAATATAAGAATATTAGAAAAGAGCGACATGATACACTGCAACACCAACATCCGGTCAAAATACCATGCTTTTTGAGGTGGATATTGAAAAAAAAACTTTTGAGCAATCCTGTTTATATTATCCCTATTTTTTCCTTAATCATCACAATCTCATGCTCTAAGTAATCAAATCTTTCCTTCATATATGATTTTAAATCCTGGCGTAATCCTTTTATTTCAACAATAGATTCATCTTGTTTTTCAATCATCGTATCTTGTTTTTCAAGCACTTTATCCTGTTTATCGAGCATTTTATTTCCTATTATGACTGATTCTGTACTAAGTTCTATAGATTTATGTAGTAATTTTCCAGCCATATCTAAGCTTTCACCTATTTCTTCCTGCCATTCTCCCCTTTTTATTTCAAAATATTCGAATTCAGATTTAAATTCGTTAAGCTGAACCTCTACCAGTTCTACATTAATCGGATATCTTTTAATTGTTATTTATTTGATGAACTGCTCTATATTCTAATCTTCACCTTCAGCGATAATTTGCACATCATAAGGCTTTATATTCTCAACAAAACCGGCTATTTCCAATTGCCTTGCTATCTCCTCTACCTCATCACGATACCCGACACGTTGAACCTTCCCTTTAACACGAATTACTGATCTTTTCATTTTTACTCGTCGTTTACATATATTTCAAATATAAAATAAGTTTCTATCAGTAATTATAACTATATCACTTTACCAATAAATGCTCACTCCATTTGCATTTACTTGAGATATATTTTTATAAAATATATACAGAAACAGGCACTGTCCTAAAAACCAGTTATTTCAATAGAGGATTATTTAAATCGATAATTGCATAGACACGGATACATTCAACTCCTGCGGAGTTGAATGCCTGCAACGCCTAAGGGGCGTGCAGGTAACACAGATTTAAGGTTGTTGTGGTCGATATCATAAGATTCCATTACGTTTGTGATAGAAAGTATTTGATCAAAATCAAATCCGTGTAAATCCGTGTAAATCTGTGTCTGAAAAATAACTGGAAAATGGTACAGTGCCACAGAAACAAAATCCTCGCTAAAACTCGGATTATCTAATCTTCAATAACATATTCAAACACTAACAATGCAGCAATAATAAAAACAACATCATACACAACCAGTATCCTTACCTCATTCACAGCACTCATAATACTTCCTTCCAGGAGTACTTTCTGTGTACCCATTACAGCCGCCATTATCAGCGGAATAATAATAGGAAACAGAATCACAGGCAACAGGATCTCTCGCGTCCTCATATTAACCGTTAATGCCGAGAACAATGTTCCTACTACGATAAAACCTAGTGTACCCAATAGAACAATAACCACAAGTCCACCCAGACCTGTAATATCCCTAAAATTAAACAGGACGATAAACAAAGGTATGATAATAGCCTCTATAATAAACATTATTCCCAGATTGGACGATACCTTACCCAGATAAATAGCTGATGGGTCTACAGGACACAATTTTAATCCATCAAGACATCCGTCCTCTTTTTCACTGGCAAATGATCTTGATAAACCCAGCATCCCGGCAAAAGTAAAGGCGATCCACAGAATACCTGGTGCGATGTCAGATATATCGACCTTATAAAGCATGTTGGAAAAGGAATAGTTGAATATTACAATAATAAGTAGTGAGAATATCAACATGCTGTTCAACATCTGCTTGGTACGAAACTCAATAAGCAGGTCTTTTTTAGCCAGGTACCAAAACTCCTTCAACTCTCACACCTCACTGACATAGTGCTCATATATCTTGCGAAACTTGTTGACACCCTCTATTTTATCTGCAGCAGTCTCATATACGATTCCACCATTATATAGTATAATAACCCTATGCGCCAGTGCAGTTCCTCTTTCAATATCATGGGAGATCATGATCTGTGTTTTATCCGGTATATTCAGATCATTCAGTAATTTATCAAATACAGCGGAAGCATGCTGATCTAATCCTGTATACGGTTCATCCAGTAAAAGTAGTTCAGGATCATGCAATACAGCACGGGCAATACTTAAACGCTGTTTCATACCCCTGCTGAAAGTACCTACCCTATCATCCAGCCTGTATTGTAAACCTACCAATTCAACCAGTTCATTTATCCTCTGGTCTATTCTATCATTGGACATGCCATACATCCTGCCGAAGAACAGCAAGTTCTCTCTGGCTGTAAGGTCCTGGTATAGATATGTCTCATGTGATATTACACCGATAAGCTGTTTTACCTCGCATGGCGATTCTTTTACATTGAAACCTTTGATCACAACTGTACCTGATGTGGGATTTATCAAAGTGGATATGATCTTGATCAGAGTGGTCTTACCGGCTCCGTTAGGCCCGAAAATGGTAAGGAATTCACCTGCCTTTATCTCAAGGTTGATGTTATTAAGGACATTATTATTCCCAAAGGTCTTTGAGAGGTTTTTAATAGAAATAATGATTTTTTCTCCTATGTTCCTATTTGCAATGGGCTGGCGATCTTCTTTAGAGTAGCTACTGCAGATAACGCTGCAAGATAACTGGTATGAGGATTGTCGTGAGAAGGTATATTCTCTACGCTGGAGGTGAATTTTCCAAAATCTCCTATCACTTCGATCTCATGTCTATTCTTATCAGAATTCGGGTCTACTACGATATTTACTCTAGTTCTTTCGATGCCAATTCCTGCCAAACTGATACTAAGTGCAACATTAACATTAGCAGGAAAAGCCTTCACAGCTTCACTGGCAGTACCTTCAAATATTACAGTAGGTTCTTTAAACCCGTAAAGATCAATATTATTATCTACCACATAAGGCGCTCCGGTAAGGGCCCGGGGCGGTTTTATAGTGGTCAAGGCCACAGATTTAATACCTGCTACCGATGCTGATTTAATACCATCTATACCAGTTACTGCGCCAGAGGGGATATATATCTTACAATCATGCTCCTTTGCCAGAGTAACAAGTCTTTGTAATAATTGTTTATCCACCAGGGCACCTACACTCATTATCATAACACTACATCCGTTCTCAAGTGCAAGCAGTGCCATTGGAGCAACAGCTTTAGGTGAAGCTGCCTCTACTACCAGATCTACCCGCTCTATCATCTGGGTGACCTTCATCACCTCCGGTTTACAGCAAAGAGTTGTAATGAGTGATTCCACGATTTTAGTATGGTGCTCATGAATGGCAACCAATTGTGCTCCTTCAATCTGCGTATCCAGTGCATGGCAAATAACTGAACCAATAGCTCCGCAGCCTACAACTCCTACTCGAAGCATAATACCCTCCTCTTTGTTGATAACTAATTATGATAATTTATTATTTCTTGAAATTGTCCAGCACAGTCCTGACAATATCAAAAAAATCTTCTTTTAAGGAATAAAGGTTATGTTCTCGAGTAACATCGATGCGAAGGATGCCAAGTCGTGTATTCATCAGTCCTACCATAGCTGAAACACCGCGATAGTTCACATCAAATCCTTCCTCTACAAGATTTTTGTAAATATCATTAGTAGTATATGTTTTTCCAAGAAGGAAACCCCTCAGAACCGTTTTTCTGATATTAGTCTCATCACGACGCAAGTATTTGATCAGTCTTTCCTTGAATTCATTCTGGTTTTGGTTCAGTATTATCACCGGTAATATTTAATTTACTTGTGTCTTAATATGTTATCCTATAAATAAATAAATATTTACCTTAAATACATGGAATCTATAGTTAAAGGTACTCTTTCAACAACCATCTTTCCATGTGTGGGATAACATTCCTCATAATATGATTCAAACCTGCCTGTGATCGATTTCGCAATATCCTCAAGTACCCACCAACCCAATTCGACTCTTGCTCCGGCAGGGCTATAAAGGTCTTTGGGCACATTCAAATGTATCAGCAGTCTGATTATCTCCTCCTCGTCTCCTGTGATCACCCCATAGAACAATGTACCATCCTGTGTGATCTCATCAAAGGTACGTGCAATCACATCAGCAGTTCTTAGTAGACGCTTTCGGAGTTGAACAGCATCTTTGAAACGGGATGAACAAAAATTAAATTGCACATAGGGATATTGCTTTTTGATATCCAATGCTATATCCCTGCTTCCTGCTGCACTGCTAAGTTCATCATATAGTAAGAAATATCCTCTTTCTTTTAATGCTGCGGCATTGGTCACAGAGAATTCCAGTTCGTTTAAATTAAGGAATATATCATACTCCAGGGCAAACGGTACAATACAGTTTGCTTTGTGAATGCATGGTATTTCTATTCCCACCACCATACCAAGTTCTTTTGCCCATGTAACTGACCTGGCAAATTCGGAATTAGCAAATATGTCCCAAAGATGTTGTGGCGGATGAAAACGTATCTCATCAAGTCCTGCATTGTTAAGATCCTGCAATTGCGCTTTATCAGGAGACTCGGCAGTGTACATGTGTATATGATGCGACATGCCAAAATTCTTTTTCAATAGTCTGATACAGTCCAGTACTCTTTGTAATACCAAAAGGGGCTCACCTCCGGTAATACCTGTGCCCAGAGCCTTCATGCTATGAGCTTCCTGCAATATATCCTCTTTAGATGACACCGAACGCTCATTAATAAAAATTACATCTTTATTGCGTCTTTCGTCAGATACGGGACAGTAGAAACAGTTATTCCGACATAGCCCTGTGATAAAGAGTACCATTTTGGCACCTTCATGGCACAGCTTGCATCCGGTAGGCAAAAAAGAATAAAATGAGTCAGATACTTTTGTAATCATATAGTACTATCATTTAGTAAACCTTCCATCATCTTTTGATGTGTTAAGTTTATGCACATTCGTCTTGAGCCATCCGGTCCTGAGAGTTTCCGATGCGGAAAATTCCGGCACATAAGGCTTAATATCCAGAAGGGGAGTGCCATCGATTATATCCACATCCCGGATATGAAGAATATTTTCCTCTATTTTACTAAGACGTACTACTGAAATACCTATGGAATTAGGTCTGCGTGGCGCTCGAGTTGCAAAGAGGCCGTGATAATTATCATCCATATATGGCTTTACTTTTAATGAAAAACCGTCTGATAAATGAAAATGAACTATCAGGATAATATGAGAGAAATCTTTTAGATCTTTCAGGCCTTCGACATATTGGGAAAATACCTCAACCTCAGCCGTAATGTCCTTACCTGCAGCAGGTTGTATTGGTGTACCTTTGTGCTCTTTGAATCTTGAATGAATGATCCCGATCGGTTGATATGTTATTGTGGTCATGATTTTGTTTTATTTTTTATGGGAGTCATTAAGGGCGACTCCCCTTAAAACTACCTTGATTTATTTTAGCAGTGGTGGGTCTTTTATTGTACTTATAACTATCGATAATGGATGGAATACTTTATATTACTTTCCGGGACAATGGAGGATTAGGATATTCACCTGAGGCTCTTAAAAGAGCCGAAGATTAGAATAGGTGAAACATTTTCGTATCCATTTCAAAAAGTAGGGGAATATAATTTGTATAAATCATTGTTTATATTATATGCAACAGAGATCACAGAGGACACTTTAGAAGAAATCCTCTATGTTCTTGGTGGCTGTCATTTTTGCCCTCTGATTTAAAGTGGATAAACATTTTCGATATATCAAGTTATACTTGATATATTATAAAAAACCAAAATTTATATAAAGATCAGAGTTATGATTATCTTAGTATATCAAGTATAACTTGATATATCGAAAATGTTCACTCTGTTCACATTTTCTAATCCTCCATTCCTCTGGAATGTCGGACGAAGATTCTACGAATCTTCTAATCTTCAGCTTCTTCGAAGCTTCAGTCAAGAAAATCCGGCCAGAGGGAGGATTTTGTTCTTGTTAGGGGATAATCTCAATGCCATTCACACCGTATCATTTAGGACCTGGATTACTAATCGGACTAATATTCAAACAATGGATAAATATACCTGCAATCCTGATAGCAAGTATAATTGTTGATGTTCGTGCAGCCTACTGTTTATTTACCGGATGCTATCCTCTTCACGGACCACTCCACACATTTCTCGGGGCATTGATTCTTTCATCACTGGTCATTTTTAGCATCTATCTATTCCGTGACCACCTCAAACCAATCTCGATCTTTCTTAAAATCAAGCAGGATTACTCTTTCCAATCTATCGTTATTGGAGCTGTAATTGGAGTATGGTCACATGTTATCCTCGATGCATTCTTATATCCTGAAATGTTACCCTTTTGGCCGGTCTCTGGAAACCCCTTTATTGGCATCTTCGGAAATATTGAGGTATATGGATTTTGTATAATAGGATTTGCGATCGGGGGGATGATTTATTTGTATTTTTTATATAAAATTTGGCACGATCCTAAAAACCAGTAATTTCAATAGAGGATTACAAGAAAATGTGAACAGAGTGAACATTTTCGATATTTCAAATTATACTTGATATACTATCAAAATCAAATCAGTGTAAATCCATGTCTGAAAAATTGTTTTTGTGACTCTACCAGAATTACTAATACAATATCAACCATTAATTCAAATGTCTGATCAATTCCATACTTTCTATCAATTTTTTTCCAGTTTCAGTTAGTTTATAATATGTGGAACCATCAAGTTGAACTGGTTCTACCAGTTTTACTCCTAGAAGTGAATTTGTCTCATTATATCTACTTCCCATACCGCGCAGTCCACCAATGACGTTTGTAGGATCTATTCTTGTTTGCCTGGAAATATCAGAAGGATAAGATGAATTCGGATAAATCTTATATAGATACATCATAATCTCGGTACGTACTCTACTTTTTTTTAGTGAACGCAATATCTGCGAATATTGTACTCCCCTTGTTGTTATGTCCATGAGATCACATATAATGTTTCAAATAATATTTTGAAACATACCCCATATTACTTATAATTATTATTATATAAGTAGTTTATCATAGTTATAATAGTATTAAAATGGTTTTTATCAATAAATTTACGGTATCTATTTTATAAAAATATATCGCAAGTAAAAGCGAATGAAATGAGCATTTTTTAATCCCCCATTCCTCTGGAATGTCGGACGAAGATTCTACGAATCTTCTAATCTTCGGCTCATTTAAGAGCCTCAGTCAAGAAAATCCGAGCGTTAGCGAGGATTTTGTTTTATACATTAGTATGTGCACATGCACTTACACATTTCTCTTTAAATATTCCCGATAGTAATTTTACATTAACTAATCAAGATGGAATAAGTGTTCATCCATAAAAAAAACGGAAGCGATTTACTTTGGTCAAGCCTAAAATATTAACAAAAATAAAAGCGAAGTATATCTACGGTCTTGATATGGGTGCTACCAACCCTAAAAAGTGGGTCCTTGGTGTAGTTGCCCTTCGTTCTGATGCTATTATCCTGGGTAATTCCGGTATTGCTTTTCCTTCAATTGACAATGTAGGTCAGCAAGTCCCTAAACAGATTACCAAAGGTGTAAAAAATTACCTTTCACTCAGTCATACTGATAAAGGTAAAAAAATTATGACAATAATTACATCTCATCCGAAACATCTGGCCAAACTGGAACGCAATATACTGCTTCTCATGCTTCACAGTAAACCAGTGATCGTGAAACATCCTGCACTAGTAGGAGGGGCAATTAATGATACCTCAACATGGGATGAAGGACGGCTTGCTTTTCTAAAAGATAAGAAAAGTGGCAGTGAAAAAATTGTTGTTATAAAAGATTCAAAAGACAATGCAGGTTTTCTACTTGATACTATAGAATCTGTTGAGCTTGAGCAGCGTCAGGTCAAGAAGAATGTCCAGTCTGTGATGAACATAAAACATCGTGCAAATAATGAGACATATACATCCTATCTTACAGCCAACAACAAGATCCTGACTGCATTGATGCGGTACTTGAAGAACCATCTTGAAAGCATGGGATTAGTACCGAAATCAAATAGCCTGATGTCGGCTGAGTGGAGTGATAAAGATCTTAAAGTGTCGGATATGGAGGAACAGATACTTGTTGCTTTATATTCGGAAATATCATCACTTGAGATAAACACTATGCTTGAGATGGATGTAAATGAACTTGAAAAAATATATGAACGATTAATAAAACTCGGTCTATTGAGCTTAGTAAGAGTCAGGCAAGAAGTAGAGCTTTCTACTAAAGGCAGGACTATTGTTAACCAAAAAATGAAAGTCAAAGATGAAGTTGATAAACCATTATATTAGGAGAAATAACGTATGGCAGTAAAACTAATGATAGTAGATGACTCACAGTTTATGAGGGCGCTTCTTAAAAAGATAGTAATGGCCGAATATACTGTAGTGGGTGAAGCTACTAATGGAATTGAAGCAGTAAAAATGTATGAAAAATTAAAACCGGATATCGTGACCATGGATGTAGTAATGCCAAAGATGGATGGAATAACTGCTACATCACATATTGTGAAACGAAACCCGGATGCAAAAGTAATTATGTGCACTTCGGTCGGACAGGAAGAAAAGATCAAAAAAGCCATTGCTGCCGGAGCAAAAGGTTATGTGAATAAACCATTCCAGGGTCCTAAGGTCCTGCAAGAGATCAAGAGTGTACTAACAGCTTAAAAAACAAAAAAAACAAAAACGGAGATAGTTAAAATGGAAGGCGAAGTAAATAAATTAATTCATTTCAAGATCATGGGCGATAAGGGAGCCGAGCGCGCAGTAGAATCCTTATCCATGATGCTTGATACGGATGTTAACATGAACATATCTTCAGTGAATATGGTTTCACTGATCACTATACCTGATATTGTAGGTAGTGATGAAGTAGTATCACTATTTTCACCATTTATGGGTACAGTTTCAGGATCCATGTTCTGTCTATTAAGTCCCGATAGCACAAAAAAAATTGCAAGTGTACTACTTGGTGATTTCGATGAAGAGGAATCCGATGGGATGTTTGATGAAATGCAGCAGTCTGCAGCAGCAGAAATTGGTAATATTATCACATCATCATTTGTAGATGTATGGGCTGATACATTCGGTATCGAACTTTCTCACGAACCTCCATCATTTACCTATGATTTTGCAGATGCTATTGTGGATAATGTCCTGATCGAAGCTTCCCAGAGTGGTGATTTTGTAATATTCTTCAACAGCACTCTAAATGTGACCAATATGGATATTGATTTCAATATTCTAATGATGCCTGACCCTGAAAGTCTTCAGAAGGTATTTGACCTGTTTGAAAACGTAGAACCGGAATCAGTAACTGAATAACATCCCGGAAGCAAAAACGATGACTTCTATTAAAGTAGGGATGGCTGACTTCAAGGTAGCCAAAGAAAATGGAAAACTTATCACAGTAGGCCTTGGTTCGTGTGTTGGAATAGCTCTTTATGACCCGACAACAAAGATCGGTGGATTAGCTCATATCATGCTCCCTGACAATACCAGGCAAAGAGCAGCAGGAACAAAGATCAATCTGGCAAAGTATGCGAATAGCTCAATAGATCAAATGCTTGAGAAGATGAAGGCTCTCGGTGCTAATACCTCAAAGATCATAGCAAAGATCGCAGGTGGAGCACACATGTTCAAAGGTGCGAATGGTATTCTCAAGATAGGTCAGGAAAATGTGGCAGCTGTCAAGAAAAAATTAAAAGAAAAAAAAATCTATCTTAAAGCAGATGATACAGGCGCTGATTACGGGCGTACGGTAGAACTTGATGTAACTACAGGTAAATATTCGATCAGGTCTGCCGGACGTGGAGTAATAGTGTTATAATTATTAAAACAAAATCCTCGCTAACGCTCGGATTTTCAATATAAAGTTATACTTGATATACTATAAAAAAGGAATAGTAAATAGGAAAATAAAACATAACCGGAGAAATACAATATGCCAATAAAGATAATGATCGTGGATGACTCACAGTTTATGAGAGCACTTCTCAAAAAAATATTAGTAGCTGAATTTACTGTAGTAGGTGAAGCTACCAATGGGATCGAAGCAGTAAAAATGTATGAAAAACTAAATCCTGATATCGTGACAATGGATGTAGTAATGCCTAAAATGGACGGTATAACAGCTACATCACATATCGTGAAGCGAAATCCGGAAGCGAAAGTTGTTATGTGCACTTCGGTCGGACAGGAAGAGAAAATAAAAAAAGCAATTAGTGCCGGAGCTAAAGGATATGTAAATAAACCATTCCAGGCACCGAAGGTCTTGCAAGAGATCAAGAGTGTTATTTCAGCATAAAAGAGGAGGAATATACAATGGAAGGTGAAGTAAACAAACTAATGCAGCTCAAATATATGGGCGATGTCGGAGCCAAACAAGCTATAGAATTTCTGTCCATGATGCTTGATATGGACGTTGATATGAAAATAGCAGCCGTGAATATGTCTTCTATTCATTCGATCCCTGAAGTAGTAGGGAGTGGAGAAATAGTCGCTTTATATACACGTTTTAACGGGGATATTAATGGAACAATGCTTTTGTTATTAACTCCTGATAGTGCCTTGAAATTGTCAAGTGCACTGATCGGAGATTTCCCTGATGAAGAATCAGAAGATCTATTCAATGATATGCAAAAGTCGGCATCTGTAGAGATATGTAATATCATAACCTCAGCCTTTATTGATGTATGGGCAAATACCTTCTCTATAGAACTAACACATAATCCACCTGAATTCGGATATGATTATTCAGATGCTATTATTGATAAAGCTCTGGGCGATGCAACCAAGACCGGGGAATTCGTGGTCTATTTTAACAGCACGCTCAATATAATCAACATGGATATCAACTTCAATATCATGCTGATGCCTGACCCTGGTAATTTACAGACTGTCTTTGATATGTTTGAGAATATTGATTATCATGCATAATTGTGGTCAGATTGAACCGGAATAGCAAAATTATTTACATAAAAGATAAAACCATAAAGTACACAGAGAAGAACAAAATCCTCGCTAATGCTCGGATTTTGTTCTCGGTTTTATTAAGTGCGGCAGTATTGAGTACACTATCGAGCTCCATAAAAATTACTATCTTATTACCATTTTTAGATATCCCTTTTACATAATCCCTGGCTTTCAAGTCTTCAGGTATATTTTCAATTTCATCAACTGGCACAAGTGCTATTTCAAGTATTGAATCAACTATTATACCAATATGATCTTTTCTATAATCCGTAATAATAACCCTGGTTGTGTCAGTTATAACAGTTCATCTTATCTGCTGTCTTGTGGAATAATCAGTTGTTAATAAAAAATGGAGGGTCTGACTGTAACTATCATTAATTAATAAATAGTCATTTGTTAATAATGAAAGGAATGGCTCATGGTTTTCAAATATTTCATCTATATTTTCCTGCATCGTAACAATAATATATATAGAAATACTGCCAATAATTAACATTAATACAGAAAACACCAAAAAACTTATAAGAAGTTTCCTTCTTATAATACGTTTAATATCGTTCACGCTTACCCCCTCTAAAAGAATTATCTTTCAAATTAAATAATTAAAGCAATTAACAACAAATATAATAAGATTCAATATTTAAACTTATCCCATATATCCATAAATTTATTGATAATGTAATCACATATATTCCTAATACAGGGTTTAATAAATATGAATGATAAAGACAATTTACTGGTCCTTAGAAATCTTATACAAAATAAATTGCATTTTGAAATAACTCAATATAAAGACAGATATATTGAACGAAGACTTAATGCAAGAATGGGCCTTACGCATGTAAAGAGTATCAATGAATATATAGCATTATTGAAAAAAGACCCGGATGAACTTAGTAAATTAAAAGATGCCCTTACTATCAATGTGACTGAATTTTTCAGAAACCCAGGGACCTTTAATATCCTGGAAAAAAGCATTATACCTCAAATAATAACAAATAAGGAATCAGATTCCACGGATGTTATAAAAGTATGGAGTGCGGGTTGTTCCTCAGGAGAAGAGACATATACACTTGCGATACTATTCCTGGAAGGACTTAAAAAGTCACATAAAAAATTTAAAGTTTCGATCAATGGTACTGATATTGATAGAAAAAGCATTCTAACAGCTAAAACAGGAATATATGAGGGAAATAAAGTAAAAAGCATACGAAAAGATCTGGTAGATAAATATTTTCAACCGGTTGGAGATGATTACGAGATCAAGCCTTCTGTTAAACAACATATCAGGTTCAGCTTTCTTGACCTGACCGGTATTAATAAGAAAGCTCCTATTTATGATCTGATCTTATGTAGAAATGTGATCATTTATTTTAAAGAGGATATGAAAAAAGAACTGTTCTTGAATTTCTATGATATGCTGCGAAAGAACGGATTTTTTATTCAGGGTAAGAATGAATCACTTATTGGAGATGCTAAAGACCAATTTGTAACTGTTAATCTTGCAGAGCGTGTATATAAGAAGATGAAGTGATACACCACCGACTAAAGTATAAAGCATAAAGCATCCTGCTTTGCAGATGTTTAAAACCATTGATCAAGTGTCTGCTGTCCGGCATCAGAAGCCTGTACCAACCTATCTATTGCACTTTTTACCCTTACTTCTGAAAAGTCATTTTTCTCACAGAGCAGCCTGATTATTTCTTTTTCCTTAGGCGGCTTCCAGGATAGACTGTAATCTGATATTACCTCAGGATACAGGAAAAGGTCCTTTATCTTAAGCATATTCTCTATGTTTTGATCTAACCGGGTAAGTGCTGCCTCGATGCTACCGTGTTCTTTTATCAATTTTAACGCAGTCTTCGGACCGACTCGCTTGATACCGGGATTGTAATCTGTTCCGATCAGTAGTGCAATATCCACCAATTGCTCCCTTGTGATCTTATTCTCAGTAAGACCTTCATCCAGGAATAAAGTTTCTGGTTTTACATCAATATAAATATTCTTGCGAGGCAGTTTGCGCTTGCCTGTAACTGTCAGGTTCCTTACTACTTTGGGAGAACCGAATAAAAGAGAATCATAATCCTGGGATGCAGCAAGATCAGCATCACCCGATAGTACCATATGGGCAGCCTGGGCTTCACCTTCCGATGGAGCCTGTATTACCGGTATACCCATATAACAAAGTAGAGCCTTAGCATCTTCTACCATATTTCCCTTTACATGGGATGAGGCCTGGGCATATTTAAAGGCATCTTCATCTCCTTGAGCAACAGCATCCTGCCAGCGTTGCATAGCTTTATCCCTGGTCTTCACCCTGGCCTCCAGGGTCCGGGCCTTGAATGCCGGAGGCTTTCCATCAAAAACAAATATCAGTTTTATACCGGCTTCGATCAAATTTGTAGTACGGTATAAGAATCCGGAAAGGTGTGAAGTTACTTCCCCTTTTGAATTCATCAAAGGAGTCCCATCCCGCTGCCTGATAATACTGAGAAACTGATATAAGGTATTATAGGCGTCAACAGCTATTACTTTACCTGTAAGGTTCGATATCTCAATTTCATGCTTTTTGAAAATATCTCCCAGTTCCACACCCATAACAAGACCTCAATAGGAAAGGTCGTCTGTTCGTCTTATATCGATAACTGAATCACCATCAGCTGATCTGATACCCTTGACAGTTAGCAGGTTTCCGCTTCGCTCAATTAGTGTGACCTTTGAAACACATACCTGGTGTTTGCTGTTTATTTTATCATTCTTATGGATTATCAGAAGATCAATGCCTTTCTGGATATTTCCGATCACACCTTTGGTAATTATGTCAAAGTCAGAATAGATCAGGACATTTACCAATTTTCCCGATTTTTTTATAACTCCGATTGGATCAATACTTATATTCATTCCATATCATCGCCAAGAAATAGTTTGTCATGTTATATTAGCATATAAAACCTTCCATTATATTTTGGCAAAATATGAGACATCGTCCCGCTCATTACTAATAACCTTATATAATGACTCCTTGCTAAGACTCTCAGGATGAAAATATCTTCCATTGGTCTTTTGCGATATCTCCCTGGCAAGTTTTGAACCGTGACTATTCATGTCTACAGTTAGTACATGGATCCCTTCATTGACCACATAATTTAATATCATTGAGAGTTCCCGATGGATATTAGCCCCCACTTCCAGAGGTATATTAGCTTTACCATCAGTGACCAGGATCATTATCGGAATTGTGGAAGGGTCTTTTATGATCTCATTATGCAATACATGCAGCCCCATAAGAATACCAGATGCCAGTGGAGTGGTACCACCGAACGGTATGGTTTCCAGATATCCTTTAGCTCGTTCTACTGATGATGTGAAGGGAAGAGCAACTTCTGCTTTGCGACCGCTATAGGTGACTAATGAGACTTTATCCCTGCGTTGATAGGCGTCCTTTAACAGTGCTACTATTACACTACTGGTGATCTCCACTTTATTCATCTCATCCATGCTGCCACTGGTATCCAGGACTATGTTGATAAGTGTACAGATGCGCCTTCGTCTTACTTTTTCTCTATAATCGCTCCTTAATACCTTCAGTTTATTCTCTGACGCATGCATTGCTGCGGCCCTGATGGTCGGTGCAATTGCAATATCTGTTACTTCCCCGTCAGGCATGCGGTACCTTACATACCTGCCTCGTTTTCCTTTTGTCAGGACCTCTGCTCGCCTTCCGCTTTTCATCTGGGTGCTGGTGATCTTTTTTTTCTTAATTCTTGTAAAATCAGTAAGTATCTGTCGCAGAACTACTTCATCTGTTTGTTCATGATCATCTGTTTGTTTTCCAGGTTCAACTGTGATCTCCAATTCCCGGTTGACTGGAATACTATGGATCGGCGCCTGCAAGATTGGGGTCTTTGAGACCGGAACTGTATATACTGGAGTACGGTGGATTGGTGTAGAATGACCAACCATTGTATCATGATCTTCTTTAAGATTATCTATTATTCTTCTGGCAATAATATCGTTCATTTATCCACCAGACGTCGTAATTGTTCAACGCTGAACTCTTCCTCTTCAAAAGGCCTTTTTCTCATTCTATGAGGCAGTACCATTTCAGCAGCCTCAACAATATCTTCATTGATCACTCTATCTCTTCCTTCAAAGCCTGCATTGGTGCGGGCAGTTCTTTCTATCATGATATCGGCTCTGTGCCCATCAACATTAAATTCCACACAGATCTGTGCAATAGTTTGAAGATTGTCACGGGTTGTAACAACACTTGAAAAAAGTTGTTGTCCTTTCACTATTCTTGCATGCAGACGGTCCTGTTCTTGATCGAATTCCCTTCTAAATCCTTCCGGGTTCTCATTAAACCTGTTACGTCTCTCTACGATCTCAACTCTTTGCTCTATATCCTGTATGCCTATAACCTCTACCTGTAAAGCTATCCGATCAAGCAGTTGGGGTCTTAGTTCACCTTCTTCAGGGTTCATGCTTCCTATAATGATGAAATTTGACGGATGGCTTACACTCACACCTTCACGCTCGACAGTGTTTATACCCATAGCTGCTGCATCCAGTAGTGCATCTACTACAAAATCATCCAGCAGGTTAATCTCATCCACATACAGGATATTGCGGTTTGCCTGGGCAAGTATTCCGGGTTCATATGCCTTGATACCTTCGGTTACGGCTTTTTCTATATCAAGACTGCCTACAACCCTGTCTTCGGTAGCACCTACAGGCAGGTCTATTACTTTCATCGGATGTTTTTTAGTAGTGATATTTCTTTCTTTCTTGCGTATCTGGCATTCCCAGCAGAATTTTTCCTCATCATGTGGGTCACAGTTGTAGGTACAGCCTGATACTACATCGAACTCAGGCAGTATCTCTGCTAACCCCCTGACTGCTGTGGATTTTGCTGTTCCTTTTTGTCCTCTTATCAGTACGCCGCCAATAGATGGATTGATAGCATTAAGGATCAAAGCACGTTTCATCTTTTCCTGGCCTACGATAGCTGTAAAAGGATACAATACTCTATGAGTTTTTGTCTCTATACTGGCTTTCATGGTCGGTTTGGATTCTTCTATCTTTTCAATTCCGGCTATTTCTCTTATATTGCCGTGTATATCAATATTACCCATTCTCACTACCTCATTAATAATAGTAATAATATCTCAATAACACAGTTGCAAGCAGTGCTAATATCAGTGATATCATTGAGATGCCAAACAATATGAATACTATATTTATACGTCCGTTCCTGTCCTTCTTTGAGACTGCATTTAACTCAAAAATAGAGGTTATCATTGTAATAAAAAAAAATATTGCTGAGATGATCAACAGGGTACCTACAACAAGTACGAAATCTGCTTCGAAGGATAAGTTTGCTTCCGGGTTCATCAGGCTTATCAGAAAATCCTTTCCTTTAACTTCATAAGCTGTTGTCATCATCATTACTACATATAAAACACACCCCACTCCCATAAGGGCAGAGGATATGGCCGTACTTAATAATGTTAACAATGCACCAATATCAGGAAGGTTAAGATCTATCTGCCATTCTTTCTCCATTATTTCACCTGAAATTGATATGTCTAATAACATTATATTAAAGTATCGAATGTATTACACATAAGTATTTATTTGACCCATCGAAAACAATATGAATAAGTTATTACAAATTATATGGTACTGGGGCAATAACGGTATCGTATCCATCCCCTCCGATCCTTAATGCCCCATTTATATTTAACTGAATTTATATAGTATATCAAGTATAACTCGATATATCGAAAATTCTCACCCAATTCACATTTTCTAATCCTCCATTCCTCTGGAATGTCAGACGAAGATTCTACGAATCTTTTAATCCTCCATTCCTCTGGAATGTCGGTCAAGAAAATCCGAGCGATAGCGAGGATTTTGTTCTAAATCTATCTAATAGCCGTACCATTATTTACAGATCGCTCAGGCACAAGCAGTACTGCTCCTGATTCATCAGCTGCAAGGATCATTCCTCTTGATTCCGTTCCAAATATTTTAGCCGGTTTCATATTTGCGAGCAATATCAGTTGCCTGCCTACAAGTTTTTCAGGTATGTGGGTTTGTGCAATGCCTGCTACTACCTGTCTTGGCTCGGTTTCACCAATATCTACCATGAGTTTCAAGAGCTTTTCGGAACCTTTTATATTCTGTGCCGTTAACACTGTTCCAACTCGTATATCCATGTTCTTGAACTCATCAAATGTTATCTCAGATATCTTTGGTGATAGATTGGCTTCTTTTGCACTTGCCACAGCTACTCTTTTATTCAAAATAATATTCATCTCCTCGATCTTTTTATCATCGATCTTCTCAAAAAGGATATTAGGTTTTGGAAGTGTTCTACCTGATTCTATCTCTATTAGAGCTTCATCATAATTCAACTGTGTGACATCCCCATTTAAACCCAGATGACCCCATGCTTCTTTCATCTTGACCGGGAGTACGGGTTCACTTAGCAGTACCAGTGCCTTTGCGATCTGGAGGCAATCTTTCACTATACGACTGCAGGCTTTTTTATCCTGTTTTATCAGGTGCCAGGGCTCATGTGACTGGAAATATGTATTGCCATATCCTGACAGTTTGAGTATATTATCGATAGCTTTCTTGAACTCATACTGGTCCATTGCCTCTATTACTGCATTGATTGTTGTGCGTATTTCTTTAAATATTTCATCAGAGACCTCACCGTCAGGAATAACTCCATAGTTCTTATGTGCAAAATGCAAAGTACGGTACAGGAAATTACCCAGAGATCCCACAAGTTCGTTATTTGTCTTATCCTGGAATATCTGCCATGAAAAATTCAGGTCTTTGGTATGTGAGGTGTAACTGGCAAGGTAATAACGCAGCAGATCAGGATGAAAACCGTGTTCAAGATAGTCCTCATTAACCCATACTACATATCCTCTGCTTTTACTGAATGTCTTATCTTCTATCTTTACCATTCCGGAAGCTATTACTGCCCAGGGGAGTGAATATCCGGCACCTTCAAGCATAGCTGGCCAGAAAATGCAGTGGTGATATGCTATGTCAAGGCCAATGAAATGAATGATCCTGGAATCCCCCTGCCATATTGACTTCCAGTCGCCGCCTATATTATTACAATATTCTTCTGTGAAGGAAATATAGCCTATCGGAGCATCCACCCATACGTAAACAACCAGATCATCATGACCCGGGAACCGCACGCCCCATTCAAGGTTGCGGGTTATGCACCAGTCCCTGAGTTCTTTAGTAACCCACTCTTTAGCATAATTCCTGGCATTATCAGTTCCCTTCAGGGTCTTAAGATGTTCAAGTAAAAAATCCTTAAATGAGGATAATTTAAAGAAGAAATGTTCTTGCTGTCTATACTTGGCTTTATTTCCGCATATCTTACATATCGGATCACGTATCTCGCCAGGTTCTAAATGCCTGCCGCAGCCTTGATCACATTCATCTCCCCTTGCAGGGGATTCACAGTACGGACAGATACCTTCCACATACCTGTCTGGTAAGAACCGTTCGCATTGGCTGCAGTAGGCCAGATCGATTATTTTTGGGTAGACATAACCATTCTTAATTAGCTTATTGACGATATCGTTCGTTCTGTTATGGTTTACCCGGTTATCAGTACTCCCGAAAGAGTCAAACCTGATATCCAGGTTCTTGAATACTTCATCAAAATGGCTGTGATATTTTTCAATAAGTTGCGTTGGTGTCGTGTTTAATTCCTCTGCACTTACCACGATAGGTGTACCATGGGTATCAGAACCGCATACAAATACAGTTCTCTGGCCCTGTTTATGCAGTGACCTGACATAAATATCAGCAGGAATATATGTTCGTAGGTGTCCGATATGGCATCTGCCGTTAGCATAAGGCAGTCCGCAGGTGACAAGGACAGGTTTATTAGTTGGGAAGTCTGACATTGGAATTGGTTCCTCCGAATAAATGAAATGTGATGCATATGAATATATGTTTGTTGTAAAATATGTTTCTATTAATATGGATGCTGGAATTGATACCGGACTTCGACAATATGTGTACATTATTTCGTTGGATATAATGGAGCCGTATGCTTGTTTTTAACATAATTCGACCGCAAAAGATTTAAAAGGGGAACAACTTATAGAAAGTTAATAATCCATATATGACGGGATTAAGAGGGTGATAAAACCGTATGCGACAATTGTCGATTCCGTAGGGATCTACAAGGTTGCAGGCGGAACCTTGAATCCTGTAAGCTTTTTTAAGCTTAACAGGTAATTCTACCATTCACTCTAATCATACCCGGACTATCGGGTAATAATAATCTAAATGAGGAGGAAAAATAATGAAAAATTTGAAAACTATAATTAGTTTTATGGTGCTCACTATGCTCATAACAGTTTTGCCAGCGTTAAGTACTGCCGAAATTGAGCAAGTATCAGCGCCTTATGAATTCCTTGCGTATGTTAATGATCTAGATGCAAACGAATATGCTGATTTCTACCTAACTTCAGAAACTTATCCAAGTATCCTGTACTATGACTTAGATGACGGACTTGGCGCTGAGATTTTAGACATTACAGTTAGCAATGATGATCTTGAGATTGCCAAGGGTAATTTCACATATAATACAACTACCTATATGGATGGGAGTAATGAAATGGTTGCATGGCTCGGTAAAGCATATAGTGTCGTAAGTAATAACGGTGATTGGTATCTCAGCGAATTGCTTGTAGATGACGACGATGATGATACTCATCTATTAGAAGTCGGCGAGACGATGACCCTTGAAGAAGGACTTAGCATCACTCCGGTCGAGATTGATGTTGACGGTGGAGAAGCATGGGTCACTGTTACCATAGACGGCGAAGAAAAGAAAAGCTCAGTTGTCGAGGAAAAAGGAAAATTCGAATACAAGGAAGACCTGAATGATAGCAACAAGGATAATAATGTAGTATTGTCATTCTATGTAGAGACAGTATTTGCAGGTATGAATACCAATCTGATCAAGATCAATACTACAAGACAGATTTCATCGGATATTGTTGTAGTCGAAGATGGAGATAAGGATCTATTTGATGGCTTTATAATCAAAACATACGATACTGGTCTTGGACAAATTGAAATAAAGATTGATAGAAGCGATGATGAGATCAACCTGAAGAAAGACGGAATAGTCAGTATTCTGGGCGATAGATTCAACTTTATGACCAATGAAGATGGAGATATCGGCGGTCTTGTTGTAAAGATTACTGAACCTGGTGTTCATGAAATTTTTGCAGATGTAGGTGAATTAACAGCAGGAGGATATGAACCGTTTTATCTGACTTCAAAAAAGAATCCAAGTATCCTGTACTATGACTTAGATGACGGACTTGGCGCTGAGACTTTAGACATTACAGTTAGCAATGATGATCTTGAGATTGCCAAGGGTAATTTCACATATAATACAACTACCTATATGGATGGGAGTAATGAAATGGTTGCATGGCTCGGTAAAGCATATAGTGTCGTAAGTAATAACGGTGATTGGTATCTCAGCGAATTGCTTGTAGATGACGACGATGATGATACTCATCTATTAGAAGTCGGCGAGACGATGACCCTTGAAGAAGGACTTAGCATCACTCCGGTCGAGATTGATGTTGACGGTGGAGAAGCATGGGTCACTGTTACCATAGACGGCGAAGAAAAGAAAAGCTCAGTTGTCGAGGAAAAAGGAAAATTCGAATACAAGGAAGACCTGAATGATAGCAACAAGGATAATAATGTAGTATTGTCATTCTATGTAGAGACAGTATTTGCAGGTATGAATACCAATCTGATCAAGATCAATACTACAAGACAGATTTCATCAGATGTTGTTGTAGTCGAAGATGGAGATAAGGATCTATTCGATGGCTTTTTAATCAAAACATACGATACTGATCCTGGAAAAATTGAAATAAAGATTGATGGAAGCGATGATGAGATCAACATAAAGAAAGACGGAACAGTCAGTTTCCTTGGTGATAGATTCAACTTTAAGACCAATGAAGATGGAGAGATCGGCGGAGTAGTCAAGGTTGTCGAGATCGTTACTGGTAATGAAACTCCAGAACCAACTCCAGATGGAACTGTAGACCCAAATGCAACTGTAGACCCAAATGCAACAGCAGGACCTGATGTAACTGAAGGACCAGATGTAACTGAAGGACCAGGTGTTGATGAAACTGCTGATGAAACACCAGTCGAAACGGCTACAGAGCCTGGATTTGAAGCAGTGTTCGCAATTGCAGGTATACTTGCAGTAGCATATCTGGTACTGAGAAAGCGTGAGTAAATAAATAAGTAAATAAATAAAATACATTGAAGGGATGATTTATCCCTTCTATTTTCTCTTTTTTTCAAAACAATTAATTAATAATATGATAACAATGTTTTATAATAAAATAAATTTAATTCCTGTCGTTCTGGTATCTATTATCATAGCTTCACTATCTCTTTGCTGTATAGAAGATTCAAATGATCAGGATAAAAATCCTGCTATTCTGGTTGATCCTATACCAGCAGGGTATGAATATATAGCAACTGTTCCGAATTCCAATTATAATGAATTTTCCGAACATATTATCCACTCAAAGGAAGAAGCATATCGAGATAGAGATAATCTTGACGTATCAATAATTGAAATAGAATTAGATTCAAAACAATCCGTCCTGGAATTTATATCCAATTATAAAGACCAATATATTGAACTGCCCGACGGAAGCAGATTTACCGAAATATATTTTAATGATCATAATGCTGTAAAAATAAAGAAATATGTCATAAATAATGGTACACAAGTACCAAGGTACCGGATTATCTGGAATAATGAGAATATTGTCTATATTGTCAAAAGCAATTCCAATCTAGAAGATTCTTCATTAATACTGGCAAAAGCCATAATTGCTTAATTTTATTTTAGTATATCAAGTATAACTTGATATACTGAAAATGTTTCACATTTTCTAATCTTCGGTTCTTTTAAGAGCCTCAGGATGAATAAAATCCGAGCGTTAGCGAGGATTTTGTTCATACAAACGAAGTGAGTATTTACTTGAGCCTAAAAGAATATGTAGTAGAGTCTACATAATAATAAGAGGAGTGGTGTACATTATGTCTTTAGAAGTATTCCGGACGATTCATAAATTGAGATATGTTTTGATTATTGTATTAGTAATTTCAAATCTTGCTATGATAGCACAGGCATGGGAAGTGGATGACATTAAATGGGCGCAAGGTAAAACCGGCACCTTATACTGGGGAGACAAACTTGAGAATGGTAATTTTACCGTCGAAGCGTATGATTTTCCAAGGACAGATATCAAAGGAAATATCGGTACACGTTTTGTAGGAATAAAGCTATATGAAGATGATGTCCTTGTTGTAACAGAAAGCCTGGGCATTTTTAATAATTTTATTTATGATGGTGAAATAAGAGTAACTGCAGATGACTTGATGCAATCTACAGATATTCACTGGCAGGATGACACCTACAACCCCTGGGCAAGTGTTAAAATGGAACTGCGCGGTATTCCGGAATTAAAAGTAACTATTACAACTAATAAAGATACCTATAAATTAACAGATTCCAAGATATCAGCAACCATTAAAGCTAATAATTGTGGTGATGCACCACTTGAAGATGGTGAACTTGATATTGATATAGATGGTCTTAAGTTCCATCATTCCTGCACAAATAAAACCACTCATTATACCTATGATAGTATTAATAATAGTGAAACAATAACTCAAAATATCGAGTTTGAAATACCTTCCCACATGAAAGATACAGTACATAATATTACTGCAAGTATTAAAGGTATTGACCAGAAAGAAGAAGAGCATAGTTTTTCAGGAAGTAAAGAGATCACCATTTCAAATATGATAACCCTTACCAAGACTATTGATGATTCAATTTTTATGAAAGATAATGCTTTTGTCCATCTGACACTCATAAACTACGGAAGTTATGGTGTAAAAAATATTGAGCTAACAGATACATCAGGGGATTATTTTGAATTGGTAGGTAGTAGTCCTCTACAGTGGAATTTAGATATAAAAGCAGGCGAGACTAAAGATTATAAATATAGTATCAGGGCTCTAAAACCGGATAAGGACGGGTATGAACTCAATAAATCCCAGGCAAAATGGGATGTAGGCGGGATCACCTACAATCAATCTAGTAATTCACCTGAAATAATTGTCCACGGCTCAAAGATAATTCTAAGTAAAACAGTAAATCCCGCCAGGGTAGATATCAACGGTGAGGTTACAGTAACAGTCACAGCCACAAATAATGGTGATGTCAGAGCCAATGTAGAGATATTTGATAATACTCCACTGCCTGATAACGTTGTACTTGTAAGTGGGGATACTTTTATTGAGAAAGTACTGGATGAAGATGAAAGTGTAAGTTTAAGTTATGTAGTCAGTGGAAACACGCAAGGCGTTTATGAACTCCCAAAAGCCATAGCTAAATTTAATGACCTTCAGGAATACCGGGGGGAAGAGATGTCTAATTCTCCCACATTTACATCAGGAGATCCGGTAATTACTACAGAATCCCTTCGTCCGGGCGAAACTGCTGTTTCTACACCCACACAAACACCAGAGCCTACAGCCACCCGTACACAACCGGGATTTGGAATGGTAGCAGGCATTATTGGAGTAGTAATTGCAATTTTATATAAAAAGAAAAGGTAACTATTCAGCCACCTTATAAATAGTTTACTTTTTTAAGAGACCGTTTCAATTCGTGTTGGTAAATATTATGAAACCACAGATAAACACAGATAAACACAGATTTTCAGGTAGTGTATCCACGTTTATCTGTGTTCATCTGTGTTCATCTGTGGTTATTTTGATAGTACCAACATGTAATGTAACGGTCTCTTTTTTAATAACACC
>JAIOQW010000182.1 GCA_021108405.1 Methanosarcinales archaeon | reverse complement strand
TTTTGCGTTTTCCCTTTCAACAGAGAACTCCTCAACAACATGAAAATCATTGTTTAGGAGATTTTCCCAGTCAATGAATTTGATTGTAAACGACCTGATCGTGCCGTCAGAAAGAGTCTCCTGATATGAGCGACCAAGCATCAGGGAGTCGTAAATTTTTTCATTTGTCTTAACTAAACCATGAGTCAGGCTTTCATCAATGTCCTTGATTGCCTGTTGAATGTTTTTGTTGCTGAATTTGAGGTCTTCGCCTTTGTACTCGAAGGAGTTGAGTTTTCCAAGCTGTTTTTTTAGTATTGGGGTTAGAAGCACATTGTACAAGTTGCCCCGCATGGCTTCCGCATCTTTTGGAGCTATTATCTCATAGCCCAGATTATTTAATACTTCTATTGCAGGTTTCTGGGAAATGTTTTGTTCATTATAATCGTCAGGATTTACCATTTTAATTCATCTCCACCCTTACGATGCCTGTAAGAAGCAACTGCATAAGACCTCTTTTTTGTTCTTTGAGGTTCTCTAAAGATTGTTTTAAATTGTTTAATTCCAAATTAATTTCTTGTATAAATTGTCCGATTTTCATCTGTTCATTGGTTTTTGGAATTTGTATTTTAGTACTAAGCAATCCTTGAAGATCAAGATTTCTTCGTACAATGCTTGCTCCCTGTTCTGAATTAATTTTGTAAAACCATAGCATTTTAGAACTTTTAATTAATTCTTCAAAAAAAGCACCATCGACTTTGTCATAATTTATTTTGAATGTTTTATAAGCGGGAGAAACAAGTCCTATATTTGGATATTTCAAAATATCTAAACTACCCATCCACAGATTCATTGTACTAAAAACTAATTCACCTTTATTGATTATCTTATAACCAATATTATCACTACTGGCTATCTGCTTTTTAAAATGATCAGATTGTAAACAAATTCCATCTTTTGTAACTGACAATATTTCATGTTGATTATTTTTAGCAGTAAAATCTGAAAATTCAACTATTAGATATCCAATTTTAACCTCATCCCATTCATCAGTAAACTCCGGGAACCTCATTTCTCCTGTAAGAAGTTTCTGCATCAACCCTCTTTTGAACTCCTTTTTCTCTTCAATGAGTTTTTCTTTAAGTCCGATTGCCTTGTTCCAAGTAGAAAGAATTTCTGTGATTTTTTGTTGTTCGGGGCGAGTGGGGGGAAAAGAAACATGAATATCTTTCAATATTTGGGTGTTTAAAGATGCCATTGTTTGCCCAACCGCAACACTTCTTATTTTTTGTTTTGTAATTTCTTGATGAAAATGATAACTAAGATAACTTGGTGAAATATTTGCAGTCGTGACTCTTATTCTTAGTAAACGTCCTGAAAAAAGCCACCCATTCTCTTTTTCTTTAATCAAAGAGTTTCTATCTACAGAACCAACACGACTGAATACAATATCACCTGTTTTTAGGACATAAGATTTTAATCTATTTCTATCAAAATCAGATACCATTGGTAAATTATCATGTACCACTCCTTGTTCGCCTAAATGTTCTACGGTAATTATTGGTGTTCCATCCTTTACATAATCTTTCTCATGTAAGGCTGATCCAAAAGGACCTGTCTTTACATCGGCTACTTCTGCTAATTTCTTCACCTCCCAATCATCAGGAATAATCCCCACTTTCGTCTCTTTATACCCTTCAGGAACTTCGCCTTTTTGGATTCTCTCCACCCGTTCCTTAATTTCCTGCTTCATTCACTTTCCCCCCGCAACAATTTTTTTTCATGCTTTTTTTCAATCTCTGTTATACTTTTTTCAGGCAGTTCAAGTTCTTCCGGCATTGTTCCGCCAATCTCTTTTATCGTCTGCCTTACCTTTTTGCCTACATCATGGTGGGTCTTGTTGGCGTTCTCTTTTCCCCGGATATTTTCACGCCTTAATTTATCATCAGTTTGGGTTGCCCTGAACAAGTTGGCTGCAAGCTCTGTGCTTCCCATATGATCAAGGATCTTCTGGTTTTTAGCAAGCCCTTTTCTTTTATGTATGTCTTTGACTCCAAGCTCCTTGTATAATCCCTGATAACCCTTATTTTGAAATATTGCATGATCTTTGGGAGTCTCAACGCCCGACATATGCGCGGCTTCTGCAAGGGATTTATTGTGTGTTCTCAATTCATTTCGAATCGCAAACCGTTTTTGGTCTTCTATAAACGCCTCATCGTTTTCCCGCTCTCTTGTCTTTACCGCAAAATATGTCTGACCCAAAGCAATTATTTTTTTTCGGGGATCTCCGTTCTGAACAATAAGATAACATGCATAACGCGATAACATAATATCATCGATATTTCGTTTTGCTTCATGTCCAATATCGATCATTTTGCTGACGTCAGCAAAATGTTCGCCGATGTCGTTTTTTGCATTTTTACAAGACTCTTTTGCTTTTTCAACTACCTTCAGAAAATTGCGCCATTGCTCATATTCAAGAAGATCTTTTAAATCACGTGCATACCAGAATTCAACACCCTCATCAGTGTGTTGCTTTGCACTTTCAAAATCGCTTTTTGAATATATTACTACATCAGACATGAAAGATCACCTATAACCCCAATTCCTCAAGTTGTTTCTCCATTTTGACCTCAACTTCTGCAAGCTCTATTTTGATGTTAGCGATGTTCACCTTAACTGCATCCATATCAACAGGCTCTTCCTCCTCAAATGTATCCACATATCTTGGAATGTTTAAGTTGTATTCGTTTTCCTTGATTTCATCCAGTGAGGCGACATGCGCAAACTTGTCAATATCTTCATACTTCTCATACGCATCAACAATTCTTTGAATATCCTCTTCCCTAAGGTTATTCTGGTTCTTTGCTTTTTCATAGTGGCCGTCATTTGAAGCATCAATGAATAGTATATCCCTTCTGCTTCGGTTTTTCTTGAACACCAATACACATGCAGGAATTCCTGTTCCAAAAAATAAGTTTGCTGGAAGCCCGATTACCGCATCAAGCATATTCAAGTCAATTATCTGTGTTCGGATTTTTCTTTCTGTTGCCCCCCTAAAAAGCACGCCATGAGGAAGGACAATACCCATTCTTCCGCCTTCTGCCAAAGAGTAAAGCATGTGCTGGACAAAAGCATAATCCCCTTTTGATTTTGGGGGAACGCCCCATTCAAACCTTCTGTAAGGGTCAAGCGAGGCTTCCATTTTAAAGTCAGTCTCATCTCCGCTTCCTGCAAATCCCATAGCCCATTTATCAAGGCTGAATGGTGGATTGGCAACTACAACCTGGAACTTCATCAACTGCCCATCATCCAAGAACAGTGGATTTGAAAGCGTATCTCCCCACGCAACGTCTGCATCATCAAAGTTGTGCAAAAACATGTTCATCCTGCAAAGCGAATGAGTCTGACCATTTCTCTCCTGCCCGTAAACTGCGACCTTTCCGCTTGGAACTTTTTTTGCGGTTCTAAGCAACAGCGAGCCAGAGCCGCATGTGGGGTCATATATTCTGTCATTCTCTTTTGGCTTTACAAGCCTTGAAATTAATTCAGAGACTCCGGATGGTGTGAAAAACTCTCCGCCCTTTTTTCCTGCATCAGACGCAAATTTAGCAATCATAAACTCATACGCATCGCCGATTACATCTGCACTTCCTACACTTGAAGGTCTCAAGTCAAGATCCTTGAAATCTTCAAGCAGGTGCTTTAGCATGCTGTTTCTATCTTTAGTTTGTCCAAGGATTGCCTCAGAGTTGAAGTCAATATTTCTGAAAACACCCCGCAGTTTCATTTTGTTTTCTTCTTCTATATGCTCCAATACCTTATTGATGACTTCGCCAACATTTGCATCGTTTCTTTTACTGTAAATATGATCGAATGTTGATTTCTCACCTAATACAAACCGATCCCTGTTTAAAGCGCGCTGTATTCTCTCTTTGTCTCCTTCATACTTCTTTGTATAGTCTTCTATATGTTCTTCATAAGTGTCAGATAAATACTTTACAAACAACATGACCAGAATATAGTCTTTGTAGATTGATGAGTCAATCTTTCCTCTAAATGTATCACATGCCCTCCACAGGGTGTTTGAAATCGTTAGCTTTGATGTTTTTGCTTCCATAGTTAGTCCTCCATTATGATTTTATTTATGCTGGCTTTGGCAAGTTTTTCTTTTTCTTTCATTAAACAAGAGAGTAATATTTTTTCCTTCACTTGAAGTTGATTAAGTTCAACAATTTTCTGTTGTACCACGAGTGGTATATCTGAAATGTCTATTTCCCTCAGATGCTTTGTTTTAATCAAGGGTATTGTTGTGCTGATAGATGATTTGAAGAACTTTTTTTCAATAATTTCAGAATTTAAAAATAATGCAACAAACTCTGGGATGTATATCTGTTTTTTTAATCTGATGATAGCAAAATTGGAAGGGATGACTAATCCTTCCTGCTTATCATTTATACAAATTGCTGTGTATGGTGTTGTCAACCGAATAATAATATCTCCTTTATTAGTAAGATACTTATTTTCGAGTTTTTCTTTTGAGAAAAACACATCCAACTCACCCTCATTGACCCAACCCTGAGGTTCAAAACTTTTCAGGGTTAGCATACGATACTTATGTGTGTCCTTTTCTTTAGCATCGGTCCTTTTCCTCACAAGGACAAGACCGGTTTGCACTTCCGACATATTTATTAATTCCATTCAAATCTGTTCCCTTTTGGTTAGTACAATATATGTGATTTTGCATGTTAAATAGTTTGCGCGTGTTTTTGTACTAATCCATAAGGAACACAGATATCTAAACATTTTTGTAAACTTATAAAAAGTAATATTCTATTGACAAAACTCCTTTTTTGAAGAATCGCACGAATAAAAAAAGAACCCCCCAGTCCTGCGGACCTTTAGATGCCCCGGATTTTGCGAAGCAATCCGGGGTCGTTGACTTGAAGCACAAGAGAGAAAGATGAATAACCAGGGTATTTGTTACAATAGTATTAATACTATAGAAACAAGAAATATACGTAGGAAGGAGATACAATGCAATATAAGAACATTTTATTAATTATCCTGATAACTTCATTAGTGACTATATCAATATTTACTGCAGGATGTACTGATAAAGACACACCGAACGGCGAAACTTCTACACCTACTGCAACTCCTACATCTACTGCAATCCAGACTCCAACACAAACTCCCACACCTGAACCAACACCCGAAGAGTCACCTACATCAACAGTGGAACCTGAACAACATATAATCCGGATCAAGAATTATATGTTCATTCCTCAAGGAGGCAAAGAGATCAATCAAGGTGATACTATTCAGTGGCGAAATTACGAGGAGAGCTCAAGTAAAACACGTTATCTGGTCAGTGAGAATGACTTATGGGATGGAAACCAGATCATTAAATATAGAAAATCTTTTTCTTATACTTTCAATGAAACGGGAATATATTCTTTCTACCTCAAGGGCAGAGAATCAATAAAATGTAATGTAACCGTATCATAAATTAAACAATGAGAACACAGATCATCAGCGAAGGAAATATCAGGATAAAAGTCCCCCTTCCTGATGATACATCTAATTTTCCGCCATCTTCTGCTGCTGTATTCTATAATCCACAGACAGAACTAAGCAGGGATATTACCACATCAGTCGTTTCTGCTTTTATTTCATATAAAGAACTTGACCCATCCAGTCTTTTATATGCTGATATCATGTCAGCTACAGGTATCAGGGGGATAAGGATAGCCACTGAGGTCGGGTTGAAGTGCCATATGAATGATTGGAGTACATCAGCATATCAACTGATACAGGACAATGTCAGAATGAACGATCTTCAAGCTCAATGTATAGTATCTCACTCAAATGCCAATACTCTGATGTACCAGGAGTCCTTTGATATTGTTGATCTTGACCCTTTCGGGTCTCCTGCACCGTATCTGGATTCTTCTGCTCGCTGTGTCAGAAAACTGTTATGCATCACTGCAACAGATACCGCACCTTTGTGCGGCGCGCATTTAGCCTCAGGTATTCGAAAATATTCTGCTTATCCGTTAAATACCGAATATCACAAAGAAATGGGTGCACGCATCCTGCTGGGAGCTGCCGTACGGTCGCTAGCACTGCATGATAAAGGAGTAAAGGTATTACTAACCCATGCCACACGTCACTATGTCAGATCTTATCTTGAGATCATACAGGGCGCATCTGTGGCAGATAAGACCATTGAAAAGATGGGGTATATCTCCCATTGCTTTAATTGCGGCTTTAGAGACTGGGATTTCGGGCTGGTACCTGGTCTTAAACGGGAGTGTCCTAACTGCCAGGGGCACCTCAATTTTGCAGGGCCGTTGTGGCTTGGCAATATACAGGACCCCGGGTTCTGTCAGTTAATACTGGATCAACTGGATCATAGACGTCCTGGAAAATGGAAACAAGCAGTGAAAATTGTTGCTTCCTGTCAGGAAGAGATAGATATTCCGACATATTATGATCAACACTGGTTATGTAAAAAACAGAAAAAATCGCCCGGACCTATTGATGAACTGGTCAGTGTATTGAAAAAGGAAGGATTTGAATCTTCACGCACACATTTTTCAGGTACAGGGTTTAAGACCGACGCAGGGATTGGGGAGATTAAGAAGATATTATCGGACGTACGGATATACCAGTAAAAACGCCTGAACAAATACTGGCAATCAATGCTTCATAAACCCCCTGATCATGAAAATCACATACATAGTTACCACTGCAAAAGCAACACCTATACTATCTGCTATTAGATCAAGCACACTTGAACTTCTTCCACTCACAAAAAACTGGTGTATTTCATCAGAGATCGCAAATAACACACCTATAATAAAAGCAAATACTGCTGCATATTTCCGTGTAAAAGAACCTGGAGAATAATACATAGTTAGATATAAGAGTACCCCCAGTACGATGTACTCAATGAAATGCAGGATCTTATCATAATTAGAATATGCAATTGATGATAACTCATCTATAGTATCTGACCCAAACACTTCAAAAATAGCAAGAAAATCACGTATATACTGTTTTTTTAAAAACCCGGCTTGTGAACCAATATCACCTATTGATGAAAGAAAGAATATGAATAATGCATATACAATAGTAAGCAGTAAAAAAATTTTGAATAGATCGATCAGGTGCGAATAATTTTTTATCAATCTCAAAGATCTCCTACTACAGTATATAATATCCCGCAGATAAGATAATAGTCAGTAATCCCAGTACTATACAGAACATTGAAAAATCGACTCTATCGGCAAACTGCAATAAAAAGTCCATCATAATATATCCAACTACCAGAGATGATAAAAACATTACCCCAGCACAGACGGGATTAACACTGCTTATCGCACCCACATCCAGAATAATCGCACAAAATACCACAGGGACACTGATCATAAAAGAGACCGTTAAAGCAGATCTCTGATCTACATTTCGAAGCAGTAGTGCAGTAACAGTTACACCTGAGCGCGAAATACCAGGCAATATAGCAAACCCCTGTGCGAGACCTAACAGTACCATATCACGAAAGGTAATAGAATCAACTGATTTATGTCCTGAGTGTTTAGTCGTACCCAGAATAACACCAGTACAAATAAGAAGCACGCCAATTATAATCGTAGCACCCGAACCGCTGGTAAATGTGTTCTTTAATAAAAAATATAGAGGTAGACCTGTCAGCCCAGTACAAAACGTGCTTACCAATATGATCTTTACATATTCATTATTGCGACCTGATATTATGGATATGAACTCATCCTTAAACTTTATCAAAACAGCAAACGATGTACCGAGATGTAAAAAGATCGCTATTGAGAGTGCACTATCTATGTCCATATGCAGAATATTGAACAAAATAAGCATACTCTGCCCTTCGCTGCTAATAGGGAGCCATTCAAAAATACCCTGAATAATCCCTAACATTAGCGCCTGGATAATATCCATATTTAGCACCCTAACATTTTATTTTTATTTATAGAACCATATATATGCCATGATCCCGTACCCCAGCATTAGCATCATCAACGAAATAAGCCAGAAATACCTGAGTATGGAAGCCTTGACCTCAGGCTCCCTTAACCACTCCTTGACTATATTATAAAGTGTCATTACACTAAATAAAACTGCCCCTATCAGGCTTTTATACGCTTAAGTCTGAAAGTATTCTCCCTCTCCATCTCATCCAGCCTGAGAATAATAAAATCCCTGGCCTCTGAAAGTTCAGGGATCACCTTGAATTCAAGTGCATTGACCCTGCGCTTGGTTTTCTCAATATCATCTAACAGTCTCTTGATAGTTGTCTCTATCTCAGCAGCCATGATGATCATATCGACCAGGTTTTCATAAGCTTCCGCAGCCTCATCTATCCGGCTGCTTGTCCCTATAATACCATATCCCCTTTCATTAATATCCTTTTTGATACTACTGGACTCTATCTTAGGGACCACTACACCCATTACATTCTTGCTCTCAACTTCCATGCTTGGTGTATCCTTGAATGAAAAGGCAGTGGACTTGACTGTAATAACCCCTTCCACTGACTTGGCAACATTGATCTTTTCCTGTGACACAACGAACTGTTCATCCAGCTCAGACCGTATTGTTTTGGCTTTTTTTAAGATCTCAAAGAACTCCAGGATCAACCCATCTCGCTTCATTTTGAGTAGTTTATGCCCACTCTCAGATAGTTTGATCTTCCTTTTTAGTTCAATTAGTTCTGAGCGAGTGGGTTTAACATCCTGTACAGACAATCTGATATCTCCTTTTATTTTTTATGGGCCGGATGGTATTTCTCAATAAACTTATTATCTATCCTGACCAGCAGTGATTCAGGGAGTTCTGCCAGCAGTTCCCATCCGATGGAAAGCGTGGTCTCGATATCCCTGTCTTCTTCAGGACCCTGACGCACAAACCTGTCCTCAAACATATCTGCGAATTCAAGTAATTTTTTATCCCGCTCAGATAGTGCATCCTTACCTACAATAGCCACCAGGCCACGTAAGTCCTTACCTTCTGCATAAGCTGCATATAACTGATCTGATACTGCTTTGTGGTCTTCTCTTGTATGACCTTCACCAATACCGCTGTTCATCAACCTGCTAAGTGATGGCAGTACATTAATAGGTGGAAATATACCTTTCATGTGAAGTTCCCTGGATACAACGATCTGGCCTTCTGTGATATAACCACTAAGATCAGGAATCGGGTGTGTGATATCATCACCAGGCATACTCAATATACTGAACTGGGTCACAGATCCTTTTCTACCCTTTACCACACCTGCCCGCTCATAGAGACTGGCCAGGTCAGTATACATATAACCAGGATAACCACGTCTGCCAGGCACTTCTTCCCTGGCAGCACCCATCTGTCTTAGAGCCTCACAATAATTAGTAATATCAGTCAGGATGACCAGCACATGCATATCATGCTCATAAGCCAGATATTCAGCAGCAGTTAGTGCCATTCTCGGTGTGATCAAACGCTCAACTGCCGGGTCATTAGCAAGATTCAAGAATACTACTGCCCGCTCAAGAGCACCTGTACGTTCGAAATCATGCATGAAATACTGGGCTTCCTCATTGGTAATACCCATAGCTGCAAAAACCACAGCAAAATCTTCTTCACTACCAGGTACTTTTGCCTGCCTGGCGATCTGCAATGCGATCTCGTTATGGGGCAGTCCCGAGCCTGAGAAAATAGGTAGTTTCTGGCCCCTGACAAGCGTGTTCGTACCATCAATAGTACTGATACCGGTCTGGATGAAATCCTCTGGCGGCAATCTTGAAAAAGGATTAATAGCCGCACCCATTATATCAAGTCTATCTTCCGGTATAATTGCCGGCCCGCCATCTAATGGGTCTCCTGACCCTGACAGTATCCTGCCCAGCATATCAAATGATACTGGTAGCTTGATAGTATCTCCACTGAACCGTACCCCACAGTCTCTATTCAGACCGCCTGTACCTTCGAATACTTGCACTACTACAATATCATGGGATGTATCCAGTACCTGACCTCGTTTAGTTGTACCATCAGGCAAATTGATATTCACCAGTTCATTGTAACCGACAGGTTCGGTCTTTTCAAGGAAGATAAGCGGACCTGCGATCTCTGTGATCGTCTTATATTCTTTTGTCATCTACTCAACCTCCTGAGTGGCACCCTCAGCAAATAATTCACCTTTGATCGAATCAAACTCTTTATCCATGTTATCCATCACCTTTTTCAGGGAACCATCGAAATCTTCCTCGAACCTTACCTTTGCCAGTTCATCCTTTGATTTAAGTTTAATGATATCCTGGATAAGTACACCGGATTCCAATGCCGCATTTGCCTTATCTGAAAACTTCTGTATAGCACCCAGCAGTTGGTATTGCTTTTCCATAGGACAGAAAGTATCAATGGGATGGAATGCGTTTTGCTGCAGGAAGAACTCCCTGATCAATCTGGTGATCTCTAATGTCAATTGCTGATCGGGTGGGAGTGCATCCGAACCAACGAGCTGTACAATATCCTGAAGTTCAGCTTCCTGCTGAAGCATGTCCATAGCATCATCCCGAAGTTCAGTCCACTGCGGAGATACATTCTCATCATACCACTGTGTCAATGCTTTGGAATACAGACTGTAACTGCTTAACCAGTTGATGGAGGGAAAATGACGCTTCTGGGCAAGTTTTGCATCAAGTGCCCAGAATACTTTCACAATTCGCAGGGTATTCTGGGTGACAGGCTCTGAGAAGTCACCGCCAGGAGGAGATACAGCACCGATAATGGTAATAGACCCGTCAAGTCCGCCTAATGATACTACTCTACCAGCTCTCTCATAGAACTCACTTAAACGTGCGGATAGGTATGCCGGGTATCCCTCTTCTCCAGGCATCTCTTCTAATCTTGATGATATCTCTCGCATAGCTTCAGCCCATCTGCTGGTACTGTCTGCCATTAATGCCACATCATAACCCATATCCCTATAATATTCCGCAATAGTAATGCCAGTATATACACTGGCTTCCCTGGCCGCAACAGGCATATTACTGGTATTGGCTATAAGCACGGTTCTTTCCATTAGTGGCCTCCCGGTTTTCGGATCTTCCAGTTCAGGGAACTCATTAAGCACATCAGCCATCTCATTACCTCTCTCACCGCAGCCGATATATACCACGATCTCAGTATCACTCCATTTTGCCAGCTGCTGCTGTGTAACGGTCTTACCGCTTCCGAAAGGTCCTGGAATAGCTGCTGTCCCGCCTTTTGCGACAGGGAACAATCCATCCAGGATACGCTGCCCGGTAATAAGAGGAATATTAGGTGGGAGCTTCTTAGAAACAGGTCTGGGTTCCCGTACAGGCCATTTATGCATCATCTTTATCTGGGTACCGTCTGCAAGTGTGCATATAGTATCCACAACTGTGAACGTTCCTTCTTTTATCTCAGCCACAGTACCTGAAATATTAGGTGGGATCATGATCTTATGATCCACATTATGGGTCTCCTTGACCACTCCTATCACACTACCTCCGGATACTTTATCTCCTGCTTCCACGCATGCTTTAAATTCCCAGGGTTTTTCATGATCCAGGCCGTCTATCATAACTCCACGCTGGATAAAATCACCCATAGTATCTTTGAGAATAGGAAGTGAACGCTGTATACCATCATATATACTCTCAAGAAGTCCGGGTCCTAATTCAACAGAAAGAGGCATACCAAGATTCTCTACAGGTTCTCCAGGTCTGACACCTGCGGTCTCTTCATATACCTGGACAATTGATTTATCTCCTTCTATACCGATAACTTCTCCCATCAGACCTTCATTGCCTACTTTGACCACATCATACATCCGGGTATTAACACCCTGGATGGTAACTACGGGCCCCGATATTCTAAAAATTTCTCCTTTTATTTCCACAGATCAACACCTACTGCTTGTTTAATTTTATCTCTTAAATTTGAACTTTCCCCTGCTCCGCCTATTGTAATTGTTGTTGGTGTTACTAATTCATCTAACGTGATCCTTAGCTTTTCAGGTAATCCAGCCAGATTATCGTTGTGCATCACCAGCACCCCAACATCCTTATCTTTTAATATGTTCCGGATAATGGGCACAAGATCATCACCATTTGTTTCCCATATCTTTCTTACTCCGGCCAGCCTGAAACCCAGGGTAAATTCACTTTTTCCAACTACTGCTATTTCCATTATTATATCACCAGATGCTTTCTTATGGCCTCATCAGCTAATTGTGCCTCTTTACCACGCACTATAGTCCTTATATTTCTTACTTCCAGTTCTTTATTGAGCATATAATCAAATATAGGTAGGATGGATAGTGGATAATAATGGGATATCTTAGATGCAAAAGCAAGAGCATACTTATCCAGTACAGCTTCCATATCCATGAGACTATCCATTTTAACAGACACTACATCTGAAAGTACTGACCAATATGAATAATCTTCAAGTGCTTTTAGAAAATCCGACCACTTAAGTGATGCTAACTTATTCAAATCAGTAGTTTTTATTTCCACACCTCCCGGGATCAATAGCTCAAGAATGATAGTTTTATCAAGATCGGCTTTCTTAGTCCTAAAAAGTGTCTTCAGGTTCTTAATATCTATCTCTGTTCTGATGAATTTAAGACTCAGTTTCTCAGCTTTTGTCCTGCCCAGGGATGCAAGAAGTCTTGAATAATATAGTTTATCAAGGTTATTCTCGACATCTGATAGCATAGCACCATCATAATCCTCGATAACCGGATAATAAGGTGTTAAGGCAAGAGCGGATTTAATATCTTCAATTGAATTCATGCCAGATATTTCAGTCAACTGACGGTAACCCAACTGCCCTGCAGCTACAACGGCATCAAGTATCTCTTCAGGATCAGCACCGTAGTTTTTCCCTCTTAAGATCGTCTTGATATTCCAGATATCCCAGTGACGTAAATATTCTGTAATTAGAAAATTAGGTTCATCCCGGGATATACGTTGTAATTTTCGATATGTTCTGGCCAGGTTCTGGTTCAGGGCATGTTCGATCAGGTCTATATCACTATATTGTTGAGCCAGTTCGTCTACGTTCTCCTTATATTCGGATTCTTCAATAAAACGAGTGATCTCAGCAATATCCATATTCATGAGTTTAGGATAAACTTCACGCAGCATCAATTTACTTTTCATAGCCCTGACTCTGGCTGTAATATAAGGATATTTCTTACTGCCGCGTTTGATCAAGAATGCCATAACGATCTCACCCAAAAAGTATTTCTGATATCTGTTTTAGTGATTGATCTGATACATCGTCCAGGATCCGGTCATAGGTAAAATCCAGACGGATAGAACCATCATCATTTTCAATCACTAAGCCTCCGATACAGTCGATCTCTCCCATGTAAGCAAGACGGGTCATTTTTTTAACAAGTTCCGCATCCTTTTTATTGGAATATACACTTGTACCGTTACTTTCGTTGTTTTTAAGGATGACCTTTAATAGATCTGCATTCTTCTTATCAGGTAATGAAGAAATATTATCTCTTACAGATTGAAAAACGCTATCTAAGATGTCTTTTCTTGCATTTAGGACAGCCCTTTTTGTTTCAAGTCTGGTACTGGAGATATCCTGTTTTTTCATCCTGATTATTTGCGCTTCTACTTCAGTTTGCTTCTCTTCTTTGATCTTTTTAGCTTGTATATTAGCCTCGTTGATTATTGCTGCAGCTTCTTCATCTGCCTGTGAAGTGATGAGATCCACTTCAGAGCGTGCCTGATCAAGGATATCCTTCACTACATTCTCAAGTCCCATGTCCTATCTCCCGATAATGGATATGGAATTTACAGAAAGATCAGCAATATAGCAATAACAAGTCCGAAGATAACAATAGTCTCAGGAATAACGGTCAGGATAAGACCCTTTGCAAAGAGTTCTTCCCGTTCTGCCATTGCACCTACTGCTGCTGCACCGATATCCTTTTCTGCAATACCTGATGCAATTCCCGATAGTCCTACCGCCAGACCTGCGCCAATAGCCACAAGTCCTTTCTGATTTGCAATGATCTGTTCAACTGTTGCATCTGCTATACTTATATCTACCATTTATTTAACCTCCGTATATTTTCGAATATATCCAAAGGGATTGAATTTACGGCCGCCACCTTCGTAGAACTTAGTGAAAAATTCTACATACTGCAGCCTTAAGGCATGCAGTCCAGGCGCTACTACGCCCAGTACGGTATTTACCGTGTGCCCTATTATAAGCACGAGAATCCCTATTATTATAAATATTCCGCCTTCCGGAAAAAGCATTGTTGTTACGATCTCATTTACTGCAAAGGCAATGCCCACCGAAGACAAACCAACTGCTGCAAGCCTTGTATATGAGAGAGTATTACTGAGTATGGAAGGAAGCTCCAATATTGCTCCCATTCCTTCACCTGCTATTAACATTACAAGACCGAGTACAGCCACTGCTGCACCTATTATCTGGCCTGCTGGTGGGATGTATCCCATACATGCTACTATGACTATGGCAATTCCCAGTTGAAGTACTATCCAGCTTATCTTCTCAAGTACTGCCTCTTTCATGCCGTGTGATATTGCCATGTTCCTGAATCCCAGTAAAAAACCAAGGTTCAGATGCACCACACCGATGAGTGCTGATGCTATTAAAAGTATGGGAATATCATTCGGATGGAGCCGGTCCAGTATAGGGAGTAGATCGAAATGATGGAATGCCACACCCAATGCACTGTGTTCGCCCATCAATGATGCTACTATACTGTGATGTCCGAATATATGGAACCCGAATATCTCTGCATATAGAATGCCGAATATAATCGTGGAAATACTACAATAGGCAAGCAAAGTAGATAAAGATCTTAATTCACCTTCTTTTAGCTTTGCTATGCCTACCATACCAAGTGTAAGCAGTACCAGACCATACCCGATATCTCCGAGCATGATTCCGTAAAACAATGGAAAAGTAATGAAAATAATAGCAGATGGATCGATCTCTTTATAAGTAGGTCTTGAGTACAGATCCATTATTGTCTCAAGTGGTTTGACTGGCTTCGGATTATTATATTCTATAGGAATTGATTCGGATTCGATTTCTTCCTCTTCGAGATCCAGTTTAGTTATAAAAATGCGCCCGTTAAATTCATTTTCTATTGTACTGACCACTTTCCCAAACTGATCGTCTGATATCCAGCAGTCTATTATAAAGCTATTATCACTTGTTGCAAACTTCAATGGCGCTTCTGCTTTTTGTGTAGTGATGGATAATACCTCATCTGATGCCAGGATAAAGTCCTTATATTTTTTTTGAAGGGTATCTATCTCACTTTCAAGTGAGGCTAATTCGATCTCAACATCATGTTTTCTGTTGATCATTCCTGATATCAGCTGTTGCGGATTACCTGTTAGTTCAGGTATGTGTATCTCTAAAAAAGCATTTTTATCCAGGACTTCTGCTATCTGCTCTTCATATTCCTTTGATATGAAAAGGGCAATTACCTGCATTTTATTATATGATGATATGAATAGTTCATAATCTGTAGTAATATTCCGGATATCCGTTTCCATCTCATTACTACGGACAAAACCCGTATGAACTGAAATAGAATTATATCCTTTATACATTTCCACATCAAGTGGAAATTGCGAAAATGGTTCCAATTCAACAACCTTACTTTCTATTGTTTTTAATTCATTATCCAGGTAATTCCTCTTATCTGTTAACCTGGATATTGTCGAGTCCAGTTCATCCAGTGTATCATCCATTTCATGTAGTAAAGAGTCCTGGTTCGCTAAAGTATCTGGATAATGTGGTTTTAACCCTAAAAAATTAGAGAATGACCTGAGCTTAACTAATTTATTAGAAGCTTCTGTTGCTGCTTTACCAGGTCTGCCAATTGAAAGGAACGAATCCTCCTTATCAAAATCCTCTATATGGACGCAGTTAAGCTGGTAAAGTACATCCACTACACCATCTAATAATGATTTATTCCCTACGATCATTGCTTTTGAAACTTTTTTAGCTTTTAGCATAAATGCTCCTCTCAAACTGATCAATCAGGAATTCAGTGGATGTAGGTATATTCTCACTAGCCTTTGTTTTAACAGCTTCTGCTTCTGCAAGACCCTTCTTTATCATATCCTCTTTTTGGACTCTTATCTGTTCTTTTGCCTGAGATATTTTCTGCTCAGCATTTTCAATAGATTCTCTTTTAGCATTTTCTAATATCTCCCTGCCCTGGTTCCTGGCCTGAATGATTTTAGTATTATTTGCTTCTTTACCTTTAGATACTATTGATTTTGCATCTTCTTCGGCTTTCTTGACCTGCAATAAGATTTCAGCCTTTGTCATAGTATTACACCAATTAAGATTTAATCTCTATCATTTAATATATTATAGATAAATCATTCGGTTTTTATGAATTGAAAAGTAATAAAAAACCAATTCTATCACTGTTTTATATGATCAATCCGGATGTCCCTTACTAATCTCATCTACGATAGTATCGGCGATCTCATCACATGTAGTGAGACCAGGACCATCTATCATGTGTACTTGTAAGGTTAAGATACCTCCGTTCAGATCACTTCTTACCAGGAATGTATCGCCTTTAGTAGGAATTCTATTAAGATTATTTCCAAGATAAGAATACAATAAACGTATTTTAAAATCCAGGATGCCATTGGATTCTATATCTTTTAGAATACTACTCAGGTTGTTTGTTGTCAATTGCTTGAAGTCTACATTTGATTCGGCTATATCTACTGCCATATTTCTTTTAGCTTTCAATGCCTGGTTCTTTGATTTATTTATCTTAAAAGACCCTGATTTATTATTCATGCCAGCAAATGTTTTTACAATATATGGGAGATCATCCCAGAAATGATATTTTTGTGTGAATTCCACATTATCAAGTGGAAAACGATGATATATCCGCTTTTTCATTCTCAATTTGACTCACCAGCTTTAATTAGGGTTAATTATATTTATATAATCTTCGGAAATATTATTACCTTATTCTCATCTTTTTCAATGCTGATATACTCTTATAAACATCTTCACTGTTTCTATGTTCAAGTATTTTAATTGTGTTATTTTTGTTCAGTATACTACAAAGACTGGAATAATCAATATTTCCATTACCTATCCACGAATGTTCGTCCTTTTCCCCGTAATTATCATGCAAATGAAAATGACCAATCTCGAGTTTGGTAAATTCACTAAGAGTACCTGTGGTATTAGCATGTCCCACATCCAGTGTAATGGGATTTCCATCAAGATCGATATCAGGATACCTGAAGAGAAAACACTCCCAATCCGGCATGTTCTCAATACATATATTTACTCCTGTTTCGCGAGTAATATCTGTAAACTGCTTGATCGATTTTTCAAGTGCTACCTTTGCTGCCTCTATATCATATTCATAAGAAAAGTATCCGGGATGTAAAACCAGAATCTGTGCATCTATTTTAATGCACATATCCACTGTCTGTCTGACAAGTTCAAGACTGGCAAGGCGAATTGGCTCTCTAATGCTGCTTATGTTCAAGTCTGTAGTGGGAGCATGGACACTATATGTAAGGTTATATGAATGAGGTATCTGCGGATGACGGAAGATATCATGCATACCTTCCGAATATATCTCAGCACATCCGGATATCTTTTCAATTTGTTCCAGAGCCTGGGTCAGTGGTAGGCTGTGATATGCATATGAAGATATTCCTATCATAAAGTAGTATTCATTAACCGAACAATTATTATACTTTTGTATTAGTATATCAAGTATAACTTGAATCGAAAATACTTCGTATTTTCTAATCTTCAGCTTCTTCGAAGCTTCAGTCAAGAAAATCCGAGCGTAAGCGAGGATTTTGTTCTTAATTGGTGATTGTTCTTATCACCTCTCCCTATTCCTTTATATATAAAACCTGTATTAATAAAAACATCCGGATCAATGACATTTCGTCCGTCAATGATCACAGGATTATCCTGGCCCATTGACTCTTTGAGCATACCAGCGTCAATATTGAAATACTGATCGTGACCGGTAAGTATGGCTACGCAATCAGCATTTTTTACAACATCCGATAATTCCCGGGATATAGGCACCCCAGGATATTCCAGTACATGAGGGTCATGTACTTCCACTTTACATCCGGAGTCAATAAGCAGATCCCTATATGGCTCAGATGGCGGGTTTCTGGCATCATCGGAATTATTGATAAATGCCCAGCCCAGTATCGCCACTTTTGAACCTTCCATTGGTTTATTTATTCTTCCTAATGCTTCAACACTCAGATGATACATATGCACAGGCATGAAATCATTAACCTTGCGTGCCAGCACAAAAATTGAATCCAGGCCATCAGGATAATCCAATTTTTCTTTGGATATTTTTACGCCGCGCTCTAAGTGGTAAGTATCCTTGGTCAGGCAGTGCCCGCCTACACCAGCTCCGGGATATAGCACAGCTCTGGTAATTCCCTCACCCTTTAAGCTATCTACACCGGCCCTTACATCATATACATTGATGCCCATAGCCTCGCAGTACAGAGCAAGCTGGTTAATAGAAGCTATCTGAAGATCTCTGAATGTATTTTCCGCAGTCTTGGTAACCTCAGCAGCAGTTGCGCTCATAGGGATGATCTTGCCTGTAGTAAGTACAGGTGTGTACAGTTCAACAGCCCTATCTGTGCAAACCTGGTCTATACCACCTACTATGCGGTCATGTTCTCTTATATTACGCAGCAACCTGCCTACCATCACACGCTCAGGAGCATGAGCAAGTCCGAAATCCTCACCTGCGGTCATGCCTGACTCTTCCTCAAGTATTTGTCTTGCAAGTTCGTCAGTAGTACCTGGAGTTATGGTTGATTCCAGTACAACCAGCGTGCCTTTACTGAGATATTTGCCGGTTTGCCTTAATCCTTCGATCAAGGCAGCAAAATCCGGTAAAAGGCTCTCAGGGTTTGAGAACGGAGTCTGTATGGCAAGAGTTACTGCATCCACCCTGGATATCTCTGAAAAATCAGGAGTGCACTGGAATTTTTTTGCATCAACTACTTTTTTTATAAGCTCATCCAGTCCTGGTTCCTCACCTTTTAACGGGCTTTCACCACGATTTAACATATCAATTTTATAGCCGGATGTCAAAGAATCCCGCTGGAATCCCCATACAAAGTCAAAAATGTCCGAATCAGCAAATAGTACTGCTGCTGGAATACCCACATAACCCATGCCAATTACACCGATCTTCTTGATAGGGCCTTTACTTTTAAATAATTCCTGTAATTTTGTAGTCATATCAATCCCTAAAATATTCAATTGTTGATTAGATCTTAATAGCCTTTGCTTCGCTATATGATTCTATTGCAGCCATAGCCACTTTAAGTGCATGTATACCATCCCTACCCGACGGGCTGGGTTCATGTCCATTCGATATAGCATCCACGAAACTTGTCAGTTCCAGTTTCAATGGTTCGTCCTGTTCTATTTTCGCTTTCCTGATCCATTCACCATCATGCAGTTCCACTGTCTGGTCAATATAATCAAGATAGGCAACACCTTTGATCCCTATGGCTGTAAGCTTTCGCACTTTGTGGGGGGTAAGCCAGTTGGTCTCAACGATCCCCGAAAATTCATGGTCATAACGCAGTACAATGGCAGCATGGTCTTCAAAGGAATGAATATCAGCACCGGCAATAGCATAGACTTCGTTTACTTCCATACCATAGAGATAGGAGATCACATCAATATCATGTACTCCTATATCAATGATCACACCCACATCACGTATCCTAGGGTTATAAGGCCCCACACGCCGTGTAGAGATGGAAACGATCTTACCAAGTGCCCCTGAATCAATGATCTGTTTTAATTTCATAACTGCAGGATTAAATCTTTCGATATGTCCTACCATTAATTTAACATCTGCATCCTTAGCAGCTTCGGTTATTTTATAGGCATTCTCAAGTGTATCTGCGATAGGTTTTTCTATAAGTATATGCACTCCGGAATTGATCGCGTCAAGACTGATGAGTGCATGTAGTGTTGTAGGTACGACAATACTGACTATATCAAGATCCTTTTCAAGCAGTTCTTTATGGTCAGTAAAACCTTCAATTCCATATTGTTCGGATAGTATTTTGAGTGGTTCTTTAGAAATATCTGAGATACCCACAAGTTCCACATTCTCCATCTCATTATATATCCGTACATGGTGCTGCCCCATTGCTCCGGTACCAATTACTCCCGCTCTCATTCTATCATCTCCCTGATTGTTATTAATATTAATTTTCCATCAATATAAAATATACGGTTCATATATCATCCAAGCGAACCAATACGTACTCCCCTTATCGATTTACGGTACTGCTTACTAAGTTCAATGGTTTTTTCAAGATTTTCAGGTACAACCCAGACCACAAGTGGAATATCAATTCCATCTGCACCGGCATAAGCATGCTTAAACCCTGTATATATAGGATCTTTTATTAGCCCTTTTTCATGCAGTTTTTCTATGGAAGACCAGTTCCAGTCTACGGTCAATTCCTTAAGCGCACCAAGTCCGCATTGTTCGAAGAGGTCGACCAGAAGAGCAGTGATCAGGCAGTTATCGGACATAACAGCAACATTGCAGTTTGATACGGCATATTCATTACCATTGAAAGATAAAGCCAGCCCGCCTGCATCTTTTGTACCTTTAAGCATCTTCCAGTCTGTAATGCTGTCGCCGATAGTAGCTGATCTTTTTTGACTTATTCCTTCCTTTTCAAGTGCTTGAATAACAGCTTCGTACTTCCTGGTCCCTCCAATGGGTTTCACTTCATTCAGGACCTTTGCAAATCCAGTGTCGGGAAGTATTTCCCAGAAAAAATGGTCTATTTTATGTATAGATCCAATAGCTTCTTTGCTTAATTCATCCGGCCTGGTGTCCATATCAATATCAAGCCGTGGCATTGTCATGATAACACCTGCCATCTCACGCACTAGCTTTTTATCTTCGTGTGATATCTCCTGTGCATATTTATCAATAGGAAACTCCGTAGCGTACATATTTTCTACTGGTATACCAGCAAGAGAGGCAGAGTAATGGACATATTGATCATAACTGGTACTTATGATATTCACGGTGTAATACTGTCTAAGTAATGTTATTGCCTCTATTGAACCATTGATAAAATTGGCATTATCCTTAGCTACTGTTACAAGGAATTTATTATCAAGATCAAAAGCTATTAGAAACGGTGCTATCAATGAAAGAGTATTTCCAGGTTCATAACCTTTTTTTTTTACTATAAATGCCAGGTAATCATCATATGCACTGATTGTCTCAAATAGACGTGCTCCTCCATCAATCCCACGGCGCATAATATCAAAGGCATGGTCTGCTGTGACCCAGGGGCCTTCCCAGTCTGAGTTTATCATAGGAATCGAATTTAATATACAGTTGTGAATGCTTTAATCTTTCTGGTAGTATATCAAGTATGTCGCTTGGTATGGTGACAACAGTGGGCTGTCATGTCATCCCTGTCACAGGCAGCGTTTTCCTTGTAGTATATAATCTGTAAGATAATATACTCAAGAAAATCCGACCGAAGGGAGGATTTTGTTCATGCGATAAAATCATCGACGCCATCTCGAGTAGTTTCATAGATGTGACCTGACCCAATCGCATCGACGACCCCCATCCGGTGCATCTTATCTCGTAGTGGATCCCTCACATGGGTGAGGGACATAACAATATTGTTACGGTTCAGTTCCGTGTTCAGCGTTATCAGACAATCAGCACCTGTGATATCGATATCGTTCATGGCTTCTGCGTCGATCAGAACCGTTTTCACCGGTCCCCTTGCTTCGGCAATATAGCGTTTCACCTCACTTGCGAAGAAGTTGCAATTAAAAAAAATAAGTCTGGCATCAAAGCGGAAGATAAGCAGCCCGGGCATCGTTTCTGCATCCGGTCGTCGTCGGACATCCCGATAATAGGTCCTCTCACCAGGGACTCTACCCAAAACAGCTGTGCCCGGGCGACATGCCTTCTTGATCAGTACCAAAAGTGAGAGGACGACTCCAAGACCCACACCCTGCAACACGCCGAGGGTAAGCACACCAATGAAACAGACCAGACCCAGCACAAACTCTGTGCAACTGAATTTCATCGCTTTCTTGAGTTTGGCAGTCTGGTCAAGACCGACCATCGCCACTATCACGATGGCTGCCAGCGTCGCTTCGGGCAGGTTGGTAAACAACGGCATCAGTACAAGGAGCGTCAGGATCGCGAGGATACCGCTTACAACATGGCTGATCTGCGTCTTCCCACATGCTCCCATAGCCACCGATGTCTTCGACAGGCTGCCCGCTACAACAAATCCCGAGCTTAAGCCTGCGCCAAGATTGGCAGTGCCCAGGGCAATCAACTCCTGATCGTGATCGATTCTTTCATCTCCCTTCGAAGCAGCGCCAACGGCTGCGCCAATCGTCTCTATGTAGCCGAGTAGAATTATCGCAAAAGCGCCCGGGATAACAGACATATAATCTATCAGGCTCGCGTCTGGCAATCTTATGGGCGGCAAGCCGGTGCTGAGTGTGCCGACCACGTCAACGCCTTGCGCTGTCAGGTTTAGGGCACAAACCGCCACAATGGAAATGATAATGGTCGTGAGTGCAGCCGGCCATTTCGAGACATACCGACCAATAGCAACGATCAACACGAGGCTAGAAACACCGAGTGCCAGCGTTGTCAGGTTGGTATCGGGCAGCTCCCGGACAATCTCCGAAAGCCTTTGAAAGAAGTTGCCACCATCAGAATTAATGCCAAATAGCTGGGGCACCTGACCGATGATTGTGACCAGGACAACGCCTTCGAGAAAGCCTGCCATCACCGGGATCGAGATAAAGTCGGCTATCCACCCCATCCGCAGCGTTCCAAACATTATTAGGAATACACCCACCGCTATCGCCATCGCCGTTGATAGCGCCAGATATTCAGCCGCACCACAGGCAGCCAATGCGCCAACTGCGCTTGCAGAAATCAGGCACGCCGCCGAATCCGATCCTACAACAAGCGTGCGCGACGTCCCGAAAATGGCATAAAAAAATAGCGGTATGGGGATGGTATACAACCCCATTATAGGGGGCACTCCTGCAATCCCGGCATAAGCCATCGCTTCAGGCACGAGCACTGCCCAAATGGTCAGCCCGGCAATGAGATCGTGGCGTAGCCAGGAGGGTTTATATTTTGGTAGCCATGTTAAGATCGGCAGGTACCGATGAAGCAGGTTCTTATGGTCAGTTGAACTTGTTTCGTTATCCATGGTACATATCTCCTTCGATAATGGCTTTGTTAGCTGAAGTGTTTTTGCCAGGGAAATGGGAACAAAATCCTCCCTTCGGTCGGATTTTCTTGAGTATATTATCTTACAGATCATATACTATAAAAATACTCGACAAACCTGGTTTTTATGAGATATGTTAGGTAATTCTTCAGGATTCTAAATTTGTTAGGGCATATTATTTCTCAACCTAATCAACCATATATTCATACCTAAAAAGAGGGAATTTAACCACTCCCGTATTTTTATTATAACAAGGAGACATAATATGGATAAGAAAGGATATCTAACCGCAAGTATGGTTTTACTTATAGCAATGCTCACCTGCATTGGAATTGCAGGTGCAAATACACAGTTGCACTCAATTGAAGTTGAGTTTGAAAATAAACTGGTTCCTGATGCTCTGGGTGAAGGACAGCTCCTGATGCCCGGTGATGTAACAGTGTTAAACAACATGATCATCGTCAGTGACGCAGGTACAAGTCGCGTGAGTCTATTCGATATGAATGGCACTTACATCGCCCGTTTTGGCAGTCAGGGTAATACGCTTACAGGCGAGATCGAGATGCCGGGAGGCCTCACTACTGATGGTGAAAATCTGTATCTGGCAGCCAATCCGGAAATTGTTACGGTCTGGGATGTGAGTGAGTATGGTACGGAGGTTGATCCGTTTCTTGCAGTACCTGCAGATGAAACCGAGATCGGACCGCAGAATATGGCAGTAGATACCCAGGGTAATATTTACATTATATGCGGACCCAATCATCACAACATGTCGCTCCCATACAGGATAATAAAGTACGATCCTGTCGGGATTTGGCAGGCAGAGGCAGATGTATCTTCATTCACAGTACCCGGGGGACTGGATGTGACAGATACGTATCTATTCGTTTCTGAGACAAATCCGATGGGTGACAAAATGATCCTGATCTATGATGCAGAAAATATGGCGTTATTGGATACTGAACTGGAACTTCCTGCAAATTGCATACCAGGGGATGTGGATACTGTGGGAACTGACATATATGTTAGCGTAAGCAGTTCTACCGGTGGTATTAATGGAGTGATCAAATATAATATCTCTTCACTCAGTGAGCCGCCTGTATATGCACAGATAGTTGATACCAGTTCTCTTCAGGGTATGGGTATGATGGTGACAGGAATCGATGTGGATGCAAACTCAAACATCTATGTGACAGCAAAATCTATGATGTATTCGGATTCGGGTCAGGTTATTATATATGATTCTACCGGCGCACAGAAATTATCATTCCCTGAACAGATTGAGCTGCTCAGTATCTGGGGAATAGACCACGATGCCAGTAATAAGGTGTTTATGCTTCCCCTTTCCTTTTGTGGTTCTCCTGTTTCTATTTTAACGGCAAATATCGATGGGACACAACTGCAGGAGCTAGTTGATCTGGACAACAGCGGGGGATCATTCATCAAACTTGATCACGAAGGTCATATCTGGTACAGCCAGTTAGGCTTTGAGATGCCAAACTGGGATATGGTGTCATCTGGAGTCTATGCACTGGATATGGATGGTAATGAACTCTACAACCTTGTTACTTACAATACTTCGCTGACAATCGACCCTGCAAGCGGTGAAACGATCACAGACGGTACACGAAGTCTTCAAATTCCAACAGGCATTGATACCAGCACAGAAGACGGAAAACACTACCTCTATGTTAGCGAAAGCAAAATAACAGGTATGCTGGATGGCGGTAGCGGTCTGGTGACCAAATTTGAGTATGAGTTTGACCCTGAGTGGAAATTTTCCGAGATCTGGAGCACAGGGACATTTATTGCTTCTGAGCCTGCACGTGATCTTTCAGCAGATCCGCCGGGACAGAATGAATTTTCAATACCCTTTGGCATAGCTCTTCATCCGGACGGCGATGTGCTTTATGTAGTGGATGAGAATTACTGGCGTGTTGTCATGCTTGATCCGGATGACGGAAGCTGGCTTGGTGAATTGGTGGAGGCACCACCACTCCCGGAGGGCTATACACAATACTCCGAATCTTTAGCTCATGTCATGGCACATGATGACAGCTTTAAAGAAGCAATACTTATGCCTCTAGATGTAGCTGTTGATCATGACACCGGGTTTGTCTATGTTTCCTATCATGGTGGCCACGGAGCTAATGTGTATACCAAGACAGGTGAATTTGTCGGTCATGTTGATATGACAGATATTGATGATGGGGGTATCATTGCAGGTCTTAATCTTGACATAGTGCCTTTCGAAACAGACAATAAAAAGCATGTGGTTATTGGAGATGGTCACGGCTGGTCGGTTGGGGTGTATGAGGTTACCACGTCCGAATCAAACCTGCAGACCACAACAGAACTAACAGCAGAAGTAATTCCTGCAATCTCAATGACAGTTCCAACATCAAATGTTGATTTCGGAAAGGTTGGATCCGGAATGACCTCTGGCAACCAGGTTATGACAGTTGTGAATACAGGAGCAGGATCTGCTAAGGTCTCTGCTATGCTACTGGATGATAGCGATGGTTTTTATAACGAATCATTGAAGTTGAACGATCTTGGTGTTAGCGGTTTCTTCGCAGTTGTGCCGTCAGATACTTCAGACTTCCAGTATGAGTATGAAGTTGTGGCAAACCTTGAAGTACCCGACTGGGCAGGAGGAAAATACGATGGAACGATCATTTTCGTTGCAGAGAGTGATTCTTAGGGGGATAATACCCCCACTTCACAAAAGAAGATACGGAAAATATTAACTCTCTCTTAATTTCATTGATTCAACATTTTCATTCACTGCATTCACCTTAAAAACCCTGTATTCCTTTTGACTGGGGATTAAATAATTAGTTGTGAAGCCTAATGTTATATACCAATATCCATCTCCTTTATTTTCAACTTCCTCCAAACTTCCCTTTTTTTCTGAGCTACTAACTTCATGGTAGAATTTTACTGCAGCTAAAACAGCCTGTCGTGCAGAAATTTCCATTACTTCTTCAGATTGTATAACACTATTTTTTTCATTAGACATTTCTTGGTCCCTCAAATTAAGTGGCTTATCCTAGCTTGATTTACAAATATATTTTTTTAATACTATATATATAAGTTTTCGCGGCACTGTACCATTTTCCAGTTATTTTTCAGACACGGATTTACACAGATTTACACCGATTTGATTTTGATCAAATACCTTCTATCACAAACTTAATGGAATCTTATGATATCGACCACAACAACCTTAAATCCGTGTAAATCTGTGTTAATCCGTGTCTATGTAATTATCGATTTAAATAATCCTCTATTGAAATAACTGGTTTTTAGGATAGTGCCAGTTTTCGCTTCTTTTTTTTTATATATATGTTTTGACTCAGGCATAAAGTATAAATGTATGAACATATGTTCATGTATTCATGATCAAACACTGTCCGCGTATTGACGATCCACTCCTAAATAAGATTATTCAGGACATCCCAGATGAGATGGTGATAACCAGGATATCTGCCATATTCCAGGCGATTCATTCTGAAACACGACTTAAAATTCTTTTTTTGCTATCCAAAAAGGAGATGTGCGTTTGCGAACTCGATTATATGCTTGACGTGACACAATCTGCAATCTCACACAGTTTACGAGTTCTGCGGCAGCTTGACCTTGTACGGGTCAGAAAAGATGGAAAATTTGCTGTATACTATATTGCGGACGACCATGTCTGGGCAATAATAGACCTCTGCCGGAAGCATGTGATGGAGTGCAATTCGTAATCATGGCCTCGATGGATGCTTTCACTGATCTTGCCACGGGAATTGCTCTTGATATATGGAATATCTTTTTAGACACTGCCCCGTATCTGTTCTTAGGTTTCGGAGTTGCCGGGCTTCTCCTTGACTTTATTTATCTTGAAATGGGAATTGCTACGACGTCAATCGCAGGAAGTGTAAGCGATCTTGTGTCGCAGGAAGTGAAAACGGTGTTTGCTTTTCTTATGCTTCTGATAATTGCTTATGCTATGTGGAAAGGAAAGGATTAAGTAAGTATTATTCCTTAAGTCTAATAATGATTTAGATGTCGATATTAACTGCGACAGGACAGCTAAGGAATTGATACTTTTTATAGTATATCAAGTATAACTTGATGTACTCAAGAAAATCCGACCGGAGGGAGGATTTTGTTCTATACAAGGTATCAAGAGGTGGAGAAAAAACAAAAGGAGTAAACGCTGATTCAATACTACGGATCGTGTTCATATTAACTCTGGAATTATTATTAATTCACTTTAAAATATGTTAGTTCATTCTGTTTCATTCTAAATTAATTAGGGTATGATATTTATTAACCTAATTATCTATAAGCATATACCTTATTAGAGGTAAAATTGTGAAAATATATAAAAAAATAGTGGAGATTTCTATGAAAGATAAAAATGGCAATAAAATAATGATTGGAGACAGGTTAAAAATCCTTTGGACAAAGAACAATAAAGAATATATGGGAAATGTAATTGGAATTAAAGGAAAGATCGTATTATTATCAGTAAAGAATTATATGGTATACGTGAATAATCCGAATAAGTTACTTAAGGCATCAATATCATAACTAAGAACAAAATCCTCCCTTCGGTCGAATTTTTTTGAGTATATTATCTTACAGATTATATACTAAAATAAATCCCAGGTAAATGCGAACAAAGTGAGCATTTTCTTAAACCATAGGTCTACAAATATTCTTTTTTCTATTTTCTGATGATGGCTTACGCTTTATACCGTTAGGTTTTCTATATCAAACCGAATATTATTAGGGTATAGTATTTATAACCCTAACAGCTTTAAAAGACTCTCACAACATTTTGAAAAATAAGAAGTGAAACCATGACATATAAAACAAAAAGATGGTTAAATCGAAGCTGTTTTTTACTAATCTTGATATTAGTGATCGCGGGATGTGGCTGTACTTCCAAAGATGTGGAAGAGCCAGTAGAAAATGCAGATAAAATAGATAAGATCGTGATCTCCAGCCCATTTTCTCCACTTGTCATGCCAATGGCTTATATCGTTGAAAATAACATGCTTGATGAAGTGGCTAATGATGTTTAACTGGTTATCTGGAATAACCCGGATCAACTAAGAATAATGATGACACAGGATGATGTACATTTTGTGTCGGTTCCGAGCAATGTTGCCAGTATATTCTACAATAAAGGAACAGATCTTAAACTGCTTGAAATTTCTGTATGGGGAGTGTTCTATGTTATCAGCAGCAATACTTCTGTTCAATCGCTTCATGACCTTACAGCTCAGGAAGTCTATGTGCCGTTTAAAGGGGACCAGCCGGATCTGGTATTTCGATATATCTGCCAGCAACAAGGAATAGATCCATTTAAAGATCTTGATATACAGTATGTTTCATCTTCTCTTGATATCACTCTCAACCTGCTTGCCGGTACTGCTCAATATGCTATTACACTTGAACCGGGGGCTTCACAAACCATTAGAAAAGCGCAAGAGAATGGAATAACAGTTGAAAGAGTCATCGACATACAAGAGGAATGGGGTAGCGTAACAGGGACTGATCCAAGACTTCCGAATGCAGGTGTTGTAGCACTTCCCGGTATACTGGAGAATCCCATAGCAATAGAGGCTTTCTGTAAAGCGTATGATGAGGGTGTTAAATGGTCAACCCAAAACCCACACGAAGCTGCAATTCTTGCAGCCAAATATGTGGAAGGTGTGGATGCCGCTGCCTTTGAAGAAGCACTGAACTATACTATTTTCGAATCAGTACCTGCGAGAGATTCAAAAAAAGAACTTGAGTTTATGTATTCATGTTTCATGGATCTCGAACCTGATTCGATCGGAGGTAAGCTTCCGGATGAAGAATTCTACTATCAATATGAAGAATGATTGGTTATATTATTTGTCTGATAAGGGAAATTGGTTATAGCCTTCTTGGAATAGGTCTATTCCTCTTTCTCTGGCAAATACTATCTATTATTTCATCTGAATTTATCATTGCTTCGCCTTATGACACATTTTTTGCTCTTAATGAAATGGTCCGGACCATGGATTTTTGGAAGAATTTAGTGATCACACTTGAGAGATTCAGCCTGAGCCTGGTACTTGGAAGTCTGGTTGGTATTATTTTTGGAATTGCGGCCGGGATAAAGGTAGATATAAAACGTCTGCTTGAGCCAATACGCTGGGCTTTAATGAGTGTGCCACCCGTTATTCTTGTGACAGTGTGCATGATCTGGTTTGGTATTGGGAATACCCAGATCATCGCTGCTACATCACTATTGATCATGCCGATCATGTACATCAATACAATTGAGGGTGTACAGGCTGTGGAATCGAATATTCTGGAGATGGGAGAAGTATATCAAACAAGTTTTGTAATGCTCTTGCATGAGATATATCTTCCAGGAGCCGCGTTTGATTCCATGGAAGACAGTGCTTGAGAATATCTGTTTTGGTTTAAGAGTACGTGGGACCGGAGACCATGAAGCTAAAAAGATAGGCAAAAAGTTTGTAGAAAATCTGGGTCTTATGGGTTTTGAAAATTGTTATCCTCATCAGTTGAGCGGGGGGATGTCCCAGCGAGTATCAATAGGTAGGGCCTTTGCTATAGATCCTGATATCCTGCTTATGGATGAACCGTTCAGTGCTCTGGATCCTCTTTTAAAAGAGGATATGATCGGTCTTATTCGTGATATGCTGAATAAAAGGACACTTACTGTCATGTATGTATCGCATAACCCGAATGAGCTCAACAGGATCGCTCGGAAGATTTATATGCTTTCCAGGGATGGGGATATTAAGGAGGTACTATTAAATGGAAAAGAAAATGAGCAATACTACTCTAATAAAGAACATCACGTTTAGTGAACCACACATACTCGCGAAACTGGTTGATTATGAAGAAGGAAGAGTTGTCAGCCGTACGCTGGCACAGAATAAATGTGTAAGTATAACATTATTTGCATTTGATGTAGGTGAAGGGTTGAGTACTCATTCTGCGCCAGGGGACGCTATGGTATTTATTCTGGACGGAGAGGCGAATATAAACATTGGTGATAAGGATGTCACGGCCCAAACGGGTGAGGTAGTGGTGATGCCAGCAGATGTTCCTCACTCGCTGGAAGCACAAAAACCTTTTAAGATGATTCTTACTGTTGTGAAAAAACAAAATCCTCGTTAACGCTCGGATTTTCTTGCCTGAGGCTCTATAAGAGCCGAAGATTAGAAGATTCTACAAATTTTTTAATCCTCCATTCCTCTGGAATGTCGGTCAAGAAAATCCGACCGAAGGGAGGATTTTGTTCTTTGATAGTTAGTTTATTCAAAACATCCATATAATCAAAATGATTAAATAGTTTTATTGAGTTGTTAATTTATAATTAGCAGAAGAATTTAACTTTATCTGTCGATAGTATAATATGGGATGTATAAAATGGATGGATCACCATCACTACTGGAACTTATTGATTATAAGGACCTTCAGGCAATTCAGGATAGTTTTGCAACCACTACTGGTATCAGTTCTGTGATCCTGTTACCCGATGGTCTCCCTATTACTTGTTTTAGCAATCCAACTGATTTTTGTGAGTTGATCCAATCAACAACAAAAGGGAGACTGCGCTGTTCTCGGTCGTTTGTCAAGATGAGTAAAACAGCCCTTAAATTAAAGGAACCTACCATCATGTATTGCTTTGCTCATGGCGGACATTTTGTTGCACCCATCATTATTAATAATCAACACAAAGGAACTATGTTTGCAGGTCAATTTATCCCCCGGGAATTCTCCGATGAACATTTAAAAGAATTCGAACACATAGCTAAATCAATCAATATTGATCCCGAAAGGTTAATAGAAGAAGCTTCAAAGATGCGTGTTGTCAAAGAAGAGGCGATCATGAAATATTCAAACCACTTTTTCCAGACAGTAAAACTTATTGTGAAGCTGGGGGCAAGGACAAATGAACTGATCTATACCAGGGATGCTCTGGAACAATCGCACGCTGAACTTGAAACCCGGGTACAGGAGCGTACAGTTGAGTTATTAAAAACCAACCTGGAATTAGAGCAAGAGATCACCAGGCGTAACAGAGCCATGGAACACTTCAAGATGCTCTTCAATATTATGATAGATCCTGTGATCATTATTGATATCAATGGTATGTTATTGGAAGTCACTGATAAACTGGAAGAGATCACAGGTTATCAAAAGCAAGAGATACTGAGTAAGAACTATTTGGATGTAGGGATCATTAACCCGATGAGTCATAAGGTTATAACAGAAAATCTTTCCAAAGGAATGATTATTACCCCCTATGAGGTCGAACTACTTACAAAGTCCGGGAAAAAAATGCCTCATGAAGTTAATTCTGCCAGGATCACATATCTCGGAAAACCAGCTCATATGATAGTTTTTAGGGATATCACAGCACGCAAAGAGGCAGAATATGAACTCAAAGAGAGTGAGGCAAAATATCGTTCTTTAATCGAGAATCTTCAAGATGGAGTATTTCTTATCCAGGATAAAAAGATCATATTTGCTAATGAAGCATTTGCCAGGATACCTGGCTATCCGATTGAAGAGATTATCGGGAGGGATTTTAGAGATCTAGTAGCACCTGATGACATAGAGATGATTGAGGGGCGGTACATTCGAATGATGGCAGGAGAAGATGTACCGTTGGAAGTTGATTTTTCTGGTATACGAAAAGATGATGACACATTGACCACAGTGCATATGACAGTTAGTCTTATTAATTATCTGGGGAAACCGGCAGCGCTGGGAACCGTGAAAGATACTACAGAGATAAAACGTATTGAAAAGGCACTACTGGATTGTAATGATAAATATCGTAAACTGTGTAATGAACTGAACAAATAACTTCAACAAGAGATATTAAATAATTGTAAGTGCAAATATAATATATATTAAGTAATGGATAATTCACAATATTAGATCATAAGGATCGATAACCTTTAAAAATAAAATGCGAACTAAGTGAGCATTTTATTACAATAGGAATATCAATACTAATATACAGGCGGGGGTTAAAATAGAAAATGCGAAAATATTAATTGTAGAGGATGAAGCCATTATAGCAGAAGATCTGGAAATGGCAATAGATAATATTGGTTTTAATGTAGTAGGTCGTGCCAGCACTGCTAAAGTTGCTATTGAAAAGGCATTAGAACTTGAACTCGACTTGATAATGATGGATATTGTCCTTAAAGGGCAAATGAACGGTATCGATGCTTCTTATGAAATACATAAGAAAAAGAATATTCCGATTATTTTTTTAACTGCGCATTCAGATCTTGATCTCATAGAAAAAGCCAAGACCATCAAGCCGTACGCTTATCTTGTTAAACCCTTCCAGGAGAGACAGTTATTAGCATCTATTGAAATGGCTCTTGACAGAAGACAGATGGAGATCGCACTGCAAGAGAGTGAAGCTCAAAAACAGGCCATACTTGACGGTTCTCCTGATATGATAATGCTGATCGATCCTGATATGAACGTACTCTGGGCAAATAGAACAGCCCTTGATATGAATCCTGATGTGATCGGAAAGACCTGTCATAAGGCTTTTACGAATATGGATAAAATGTGTGATGGCTGTCCATGCTTAAAGACTATCAGTACAGGCCAGACCAGGATGGGCGTCAAGTATCAAAGTACAATGGCAGGTATAAAAGGTGAAAGCTATTGGGAAAATATAGGAGTTCCCATTAAAGATAATAAAGGCAAGCTCATCAATGTTATTATTATTGCCAGGAATATCACAGATCGTAAAAGATCAGAGGAAGCATTGCGCAAAAGCGAAGAATTCAGTTCTGGCTTGCTGATCAATTCTCCCAATCCTATAGTAGTTATAAACCCTGATACTTTTATTAGATATGTGAACCCGGCAGTTGAACGACTGACTGGTTTTTCCGGATCCGAGCTTATAGGCAGAAAAGCTCCATATCCATGGTGGACTGAAGAATCCATGCAAAATCCAGGGTTGAACAATAAAAATATACGCAACAAAGTAACTAAATTCGAGCAGATATTTAGAAAAAAGAATGGGGAAAAATTTGTTGTAGAAATCACATCAACTCCAGTAAAACGCAGCGGAGCACTAAAATATTATCTGGAGAACTGGATTGTTATTACACGTCATCAATACATAGAATGATCATATACTAATTTGGGAAACCGGGGTTACACATGTATGGAGAATGCGAGAATACTGATTGTTGAAGATGAAGCTATTGTAGCTGAAGATCTGGAATTTACGATCATAAATATTGGATATGAGGTAATAGGACGAGCTGCCAGTGCCAACGAGGCAGTTAATATTGCACTTGAACAAAAACCTGATCTGATATTAATGGATATTGTTTTAAATGGGAAAAGAACGGGCATTGATGCATCTTCTCATATTCGAAAAACACTGGATATACCTATAATTTTTTTATCTGCTTATTCAGATGTTGAGTTGATACATAAAGCAAAATCTACCCAACCGTATGCCTATATTGTCAAACCTTTCCAGGAGAGGCAACTACTTGCATCTATTGAAATGGCATTATATAAAAGCAGGATGGAGAAAAAAATAAAAGACAGTGAAGAGTGGTTGTCTACTACACTAAAGAGCATAGGGGATGCAGTGATCGCTACAGAGAGATCAGGTAAAATTATATTTATGAATCCTGTTGCTGAAACACTTACCAGGTGGAAAAAGGACGAAGCTACTGGTAAGCCACTGGTAGACATTTTTAATATTGTCGATGAACAAACAGGTGAACAGATTATAGATCCTGTGAAAAATGTTCTTGATGAAGGTATTGTTGTTAATGGAAGAGACCATACACAATTGATAACAAAAAATGGAACAAGACTGCCAATTCATGATAGAAGTGCACCTATTAGAGATAGTAATGGAAAAATTATGGGTCTTGTATTGGTCTTTGAGGATATTACCGAACGCAAAACGCAAGAAGACGAGATCAAAAAGCTTAATGAAGAACTTGAACTAAGAGTAAAAAAGCGGACTGCTCAACTGAAAGAGAAGACAAAAGAATTAGAAAAAGCCAACCAAAGCCTGCAGGAACTTGACCGCCTTAAGTCTTTATTTATAGCCAGTACTTCCCATGAGCTACGTACACCATTGAACTCAATTATTGGTTTTACCGGTATCCTCCTGGAAGGGTGGTCAGGAGAATTGAATCCTGAACAAAAAGAACAGTTGGGGGTAGTCTATTCATCAGGAAAACATCTACTTTCCCTTATATCTGACATTATCGATATTTCAAAGATAGAAGCAGGAGAACTTGAGATCTATATAGAGAAGTTCGAATTAAGAAGTGTGGTAAATGAAGCTATAGTAGTGGTCAAGAAAGATATTGAAGATAAAGGACTGGTACTTATTGTAGATATTGAAGATATTATAATGAGTACAAACCGCAGACGTCTATTGCAAAGTATTATTAATCTTCTATCAAATGCAGTAAAATTTACCATGGAAGGTACTATCACACTTACAGCAAAATGTGTTAACAATAATATTGATATATCTATTAAAGATACGGGGATTGGTATTAATGAAACAGATATTCCAAAGCTCTTTATACCGTTTGGAAGACTTGAACTGCCACCTGAGACAAATATTGCAGGTACTGGTCTTGGTCTGTATTTAACAAAAAAGCTTGTAACAGATGTACTTGGTGGTACGGTAGAAGTGAATTCCCAACTGAATAAAGGCAGTGTTTTTACTCTTAACATCCCGGTAAACCAGGATGTGGTAACATAAGGAATGTGATAATAATTAAGAAAATAATCAGGATGTATCTATCATGAAAATATTGATCGCAGAAGATAGCAAAAATGACAGGATGCTGCTGAAAAAATTACTCACTTCATGTAACTATGAGGTAATAGAAGCTTCCAATGGTTTAGAGGCTCTTGAGTCTGTGAATACATCAAAACCGGATATGATCATTTCTGATATCATGATGCCGAAAATGGATGGGTTTACACTACTTCGCAATATTAAAAAGAACAAAGAGATAAGAGATATCCTATTTATTTTCTATACTGCCAACTATGTAAGTAATAAGGATAAGCAGCTTGCAACAAAGCTGGGTGTATCATTGTTCATTGTCAAACCGATCGAACCAAAGGAATTGCTTAAAAAAATAGAAATAGTATCTAAGAAATATACCAGCGGACAGCTTAAACCCACACAGCCTGTTATTGAAACTGAGGAAGAATACCTCAGGCAGTATAGTGATCGTGTATTTGGAAAGCTTGAGGAGAAATACAACGAACTAATGGATACAAAAAAATTCCTTGATGCTATACTGGAAGATATGGCAGATGGAGTGATCGTAACAGACACTGACATGAACATGGTATATTGTAATAAAAGGATGCACGAGATCATGCAGTGTGATCTTCCTGTTGGAAAAAATTCCCCGATGGGTCATCATATGCCCTGCATACCGGATATGAGATATGCAAGACATGAACTTTTTGAGACCGAAATTATAAACAAAAAGGATAATATGATCCATCTCGAGTGCATCATCTCGTCTGCTATAAATGAAGAAGGGGAAATGTCCAAACATATCGGGGTTTTCCGTGATGTTACTGAACGTAACCGTGCAAGAGAAGAGATCGATAAGAAGAACCGTGAGATCACTTTGCTTTATGATATTGATAGACTGTTCAGTAGTTTTTCCGGTTCGGATGACCTGATCGAATGTGCTCTTGATAAGGTAATGGATGTGCTGCAAATTGAGGGGGGATGTGTTTATATTGTGGATGAAGAACATGATATGGCAGTGGTCAAGCTGTGCAAGGGATTGCCTTCTAAATTTATTGAACTGATAGAAAAACAACCTCTTGACAGTCCGGGAGTACAGGCTGTACTCTCATCTGACAGGGTGGTAAATTTGTTCGTACCTTCAATACGGATACCGGGAATTACTGAGGCAGACCAGGGGTATGGTGTAGAACAAATTTTTACTGTTCAGTTGAGATCAAAGGGGAAGGTTATCGGGTTTGCTGATCTTATGGTATCACCGTATATGGAGATTCATGAGGAAGATATGAATCTGGTTGAATCGATAGGTAATCTGTGCGGATTTGCACTTGAGAATTTGCTGATGCATGAAATGTTTGAGAAGCTTGTTGTTAATAAATAATTAGAAAATGAGAAGCCACTTCCATAGTGGTACAAACCTCATACTGCTACTTTTATACTCCTCCACATTTTCCAGGTCCCAGGTAATCACAAGAAGTTTACACGGATTAATATTCCAGACAATTATCCAGATCAATGACCTGTGCATCCGGCGACGCATCTGCAAGTATCTTCACAGTCTCAGGATGGCAGGTAAAAAATAGTATCTGGTTTGTTGCTGCAAGTTCACGAATAGCATTGCTGGCATTTTGTGATCGTACAGGGTCAAAATTCACCAGGATCTCATCAAATACGATTGGAATTGCCTCAGATTGTTTTCCAAAATACCTGATAAATCCGAACCTTAATGCAAGATAGAGCTGTTCTTTCGTACCTTTGCTCAGTTGGTCTATTCCCTTGACTTTACCATCCCTGTCCTCAACAAAGATATCAGCGGAATCCAGTGGTGAATAAATACGCTTATACCGCCTGGCTGTGAAATTGGCAAAAAACGACTGTGCTTCAATGATAACCGCAGGCTGTCGCTCTTTTTCATAAATTTCTATTGCCTTATTTAGAATTTCCTGTGCAATCACCAGAGCAGCCCAGTTACGTGATCTGTTATGTAATTGCTCTTTTTGGATCTCTCTTTCCATTCGAAACTTTGACCCTTCTTCATGGTGTTCAAGCTGTTCGATCTTGTTGTGGATTGCTCCACGATCATCAAGATTAATTGAGAGCTTATTATCAAGTTCTTCAAGACGATCCTTATATTTTTCCTCATCTGTTTTTAAATCCGTGATATCTGCTTTTTCAAGCTCATCAATAAGATTGTCATAGAGTTTACCGTCTCCTGAGACTTTCCTTATGTGTTTAGTTGAACTTTGGATCTCATTATACAGTTCGAGCCGCTTCTCCCATACACGAGCATTTTTTCTAAACATATCTTCATTATCAGAATGACCTGATGAAAGAAGATCAGAAAGCTCAATATTCAGGTTATCGCATCTTTTTTTGGCAGTACTAAGATCTCTCACCAGATCTTCATGAGCAGTATGTAATTGATTGAGCTGTTGAGTTTGGTTAAGCGCATCCTCAACATCCTCGCGCATCTTTTGAAGATCCATATCAAGAGAAAGTCCGCACGGGATGCGTCCGCACTGCTTAAGAAGAGTTTGTATCCTTTCTTCATAAGTATGGATGGAACTCTCAGTTGAATTGATCTGGGATTTGAGTGTATATATCGTCTTTTGTTTTTCATAGCATGACTTGATTGTTGAAAATATTTCAAGTATACTCTCAGGAGAAAGTGTTGGATCAAGATCATAGCTTAATAGCCATTCTTTCCACTGCGTATCTATTCTTAATAATGACTGTTGCTTATTGTTGAGTGTTTCTTTTAATTCTGCCGAATCTTGAATAAGTTTATCTCTTTTTTTTGATAATTTACCACATTCATCCTGTAAACCTGATAGGTCCTTAAGAGCATAGGCAGTTTCTTGTAATTCCATATCACGCTTCTCAAGCAATGCTGGCTCAGGAATGATATCAAACCCACATGAATTGGCATAATTTTGCATAAGATCTTTCAATGAGCTGATCTCATCTATAAGCTGCTGCTTGAGATTTGAAAAATCCCGGGTCTCTTTGGGATCTTCCTGTGAAATACCGGTGCCGTTGGTATTTGCTCCTGATATAGGCGTATTTTGTCTTGTTGAAACATAATAAGCAACAGCACTGATACAAAGTAGAATGAAAAAAATACTTCCAAAGAGAAAAGTACCACTATAATATCCATAAATTAATCCCATGATACCGATAAGGAACATCACCACTGCCGGCCAGAAGGGAGCTTTTTGTATTGTTTTGGTGATCGCTGGCCGTACAGCACTAAAAAACGCTTCCTCTTTTTGAATACTCTTTAATTCAGATTCTTTTTGTGTGAGGATTGGATATTTTTGGCGCAGATTTCGTAGTGCCTCCATTTTCCTGCTCATCTCTTCATAGGTTATCGTAACTGTAGTTGAGTGGATTTTTTCTTTGATCTTGTTAATATCATCATCTATATTTTTTAAATCATGGTTTCGTTGCATCAGATGAGTTTGTATTTTTTCAATATGCTCTTTAACCTCATCAATAAGCTTACGTTTTTGAATGACAGTTTCTTTTGCAGGGATCGATCTATCAAAACGATTTAACATTTCTTCATCCCACTTCGGTCCAAGATCACCAAGTAAATCTAAAAATGTTGAATATTCATTTTTTAGCTTTTGTTTTTGCTCAGGCAATTGATCTTTTTCTGATCGGTATTTCTCAATTCCGTTACCAAGATCCAGTATGGTATCTCGTTGCACAAGCAGTTCTTCATCTATAATTATCCTCTCTTGTTGTGCTTTATTGACCTGGGATTTTTCGTTTGATAATGAGATTGTCTCTTCGACATCTGTTATTTTTTCAAGGATTCGATCTAGATTGTCTATTCCTTTTTCCGGGAAATCCTTGATCTGCGGTAGATCGCTAAGAGTTATTCGTGCATCCTGCATATTCTTCCAATCATCCTGGACAGATATCAAATCATGTATGCGGTTAAGTTTTTTTTGTATTCTTGAACGCTCATCTTTCAATAAGTTGATAGTATTTGATCGCATCTGCTCATCAGCATGAAGTGAATCATATTTTGCCTGGTCATTTTTAATATCAGATATCTGTCTATCCATATCCTCTATTTCACTGACCAGCTGGTTTATCTCAGGGTTGCGTCCACGTTTTTTATATAATACTTCAACAGAGTTCTTTAGACCTTTTTGCACATCAGGTATAGATACTCTTCCTGTCCCTATGCCGGCACTGTAAATATTGGCCCGGATGTTCTCGTTATTCAAGGTCTCAAATCTCTGCAGTTCATCCAGACCAAATGCATAGATATTATTAAATATGTCTTTGTCTATATAATTGAGCAATTTTGAGAGTTCTGCGTCTGCTCCGGTCACACCATTATTAAATGTGACTTTTACATTGTTCTTATTACCTGCATACCGTTCAATAACACATCGTTCATTGGAATCTGTAGTAATAACCAGTCTTCCGCCATGATTCCCACCAGCTAACGGTGGATAGAATTTAGATGCTGATCTTGCGCCGGGAAAATCGAAAAGCATACACCTGATAAATGAAAGTAACGTGGATTTACCGGCCTCATTATTTCCTTTGAAAATTGTTAAACCAGGTTGAAGATCATCTATGGACAGTTGATTGAACTGCCCGAAACCATCTATATGGATATTTTCAATATTCATGTTCATCCTCAATGATGATCCTGTTCAGCAGCATGTCCTCTGCCTGGTTGATAAGATCAGGCAGTTCCTCATGGTCGATCTTTTTAAGTAATTTCTTTGCCCTGGCAGAGGTAAATAAAGGTTCAAGTGACTTTTCAATAGATTCAAGTGATCCCACATTTTCAGATAACTCATCAACAAGGCGAACAATATCCCCGATAAAGTCGTTTCTATTCAATAGCATATTCCGGTCAATAAAACGGCGGCTGTTATCTACCAGTTGCTCAATCCACACAGAACCGGATATTTCTTCTTCACGCAGATACTTAATTATATCATCAAGAACTCCTTCTTTTGCAAGAGTAGTATGTAATGCCCCTCTTCCTGTGAGAATGTACCTGCACATCAAAAAGCGTTCGTTTGCATTTGCAGTGATCGATTCGGTGTGATCTATAATTTTATCCAGGAGTTCCTGTTCTGTTGGTATCTCTTCTATTGATATCTCTTCAGTGAACCAGCGTATATTATCAGTCTCAATAAACTCTGTTGATATTGACCTATTCTGATCAACTCTTACAAGATAACATCCTTTCGGACCCGTTTCCCCCGGATTACGTCCCTGTGGATTTCCAGGATAAATGATGACGGGATCACTATCATTCACGATTGATGTTGTATGGATATGTCCAAGTGCCAGGTAATCATAGTTGAGATCCTTAAGATCCTGTATTGTACATGGAGCATAAGGCTCATGCCCGGTATTTGACCCGATAGTGCAATGTAGAAGGCCTATGGTAAACGGGTCATCTTCTTCTTTGTGCGGGAAATTTTCAGTAAGGTTTGATGTGATATGTTGGTGCGTGTAACTTATTCCTGCGATCCTGGCAACTATTGTTTGGTTTTTCTTATATGAAAAGGTATTAACACAATCACCACTCATGATAAAAACGTTCTCAGGCCACTTTAGAGTTGCTGACCAGCCATTAAGCGGGTCGTGATTGCCATGTGCGATATAGGTTGATATTCCTGCATTTGAAAGTTTTTTTAATCCGCTTATGAATGTAAGTTGGGCATACAGGCTTTTATCAGCACTATTATATATATCACCTGCAATTAGAAGAAAATCAACTTTTTTATCAATACAAAGATCAATGATTGTCTCGTATGCCTGGAATGTGGATCTGACAAGCTTTTTTCCTATTTTCGGATCGATCTTAGTAATACCCGTAAACGGGCTGTCGAGATGAAGATCAGCAGTGTGGATAAAAGAAAATGTGTTGTTATTTGAAGGCTCTGTATTTTCCATTATAGTACCTTTATTCAAATTGTTGTTATATATACTCTATAGGAATATATGAAATTACTTCAAACCAATTAGATCATTAAAGCAGACATAACACATGGTCTTTCTTGTAAATATTTCCCTTCCCGCTAAAAATTCTTTATTTTTTAGTAATTTTGGCGAGTCCACTCTGATTTATCGGAAAATTATAGGAAAATATAAATTCAAGTGCTGGATATTAGAATTCTATGAAATTGTGGAGGTTGGATTTGGAACAACCTGCTAAGTTATTTTATTTTATAAATTATTTATTTTCATCACATCTATCGGAAGGTATATAATTAAATGTATTCATCTATCGAAAGAGTTAAGTGTGGTTGTGTTCCTATAACACGTTATACAGACCGTCTCAAAATTAAAATTTCCTTTTTTTGGACTTTTGGGACAGCCTGATAGGAAAGGAATTGGTAGTATGAAAAAGAAAATTTTTACAATAAGCATTATATGTTTCTACTTGAGTTTGACAAATATAGGTTTGGCTCAGGTTATGGATAATAAGCCTTTAGAGATCGACCGCCTGGAAGGATATCAGATTCCGGGCCGCTTGGCAGCTGAAGGTTCATATTTTGAATTAAACAACAGTGAGTATCTGAATATAACAGTAATGAGTTCAAAGCAGATTAAAATTATACTTGGATCAATGTATGAAGTAGTGACTATTCACATTGAGCCGGTTAATAATGATACTTCAACCCAGATGACACTTGGCGGTTTCCTACCCCAAACGACTTATCGCAAGTATGAAGATGATCATAATAACGTTATTACTTTTACAACTGATACAAACGGAACTTATACTTATAAGCAAGACCTGTCAAAGCCGCATCTTATTATTATCCGGACTGAATTTATTCCAAAAGATAGAGATATGTCTCAGAATACTACTGCCTGGGTAATCAATGATAATGAAACCGGTGGTGATTGTACTTGTATTGGCAACTGGGACTCTGATAACAAGACCTGTACTTTGACAACTAATTTAACCGACACCATTCAGATAGATAGTGATAATATAATCTTGGACGGGAATGGGCATGTTTTGTCTGGTAATGGTACAGGTTATGGTGTTGTTGGTTGTGGGGATAAAAACAAATTGACTATTCGGAATTTGGAAATAAAGAATTTTAGAGATGGAATAAGATTTGATGAAAATATAAGAAATAGTACGATTACTGATAATACTATTATAAATAGTGGAATTAGTGGAATTTTCTTTTACAATGATAATACTAATAACACAATCTCTCACAATATTATTAATGGAGGAGGTATTTGTTTATTCGAAAATAATAAAAACAATACTATTACTCGCAACACCATTGTAAATAATGAAATAGGTATTCTTTTTAATTCTGCTTTCAATAATAATAATACAATATCTTATAATGATTTTTCGAATAATACCGAATATAGTATTAGATTGGACTATGATTTTAATAATACTATAATTGATAATAATATAAATGAACCCACAATAAATTATTATTATGGAATTTTCTTATCTTATGGCAGCAAATATAACTTAGTAACCGGCAATAATATATCAAATGCCAGTATATGTGAATGGGATACTGCTAGATATAACACAATAATAAACAACACAATCTCAGGGGGCGGTATTGCTTATAATATGGGTGGTGATTGTTCTAAAATAATTAACAACAAAATAATTAATTCATATAGCGGTATCGATTTATGGTATACTTACGATAATATTATAGTTAACAATACTATTTTAAACAGTACAATCGGCATCTCAATTGGACCGTTAACTTGTTATAGTACTGTAATTTCTAACAACATATTAAACAATGAGTATGGTATTCATCTTTATGGGAGCCTTGATTATGAAGAAATTACCAATAACAAAATAATCAATAACAAAATCACAAACAACGATTACGGGATTTATATCCAGAATGCATTCGACAACCTAATCTATCAGAATAATCTCGATAATAATTCGATATATAATGCCTATGAATATATTGACGATAACAATCTTAGCAACCAGTGGGATAATGGAACTATCGGCAACCACTGGAGTGATTATGATGAACCATGTGAGGGTTGCATTGGTACTAATATTCCCGGCATCTGCGATTCACCCTACAATATACCTGTTGGGTCTGGTGTAGATAACTTCCCATTAATATCGTGGGGTATACCGGTATCAATTGTATCCTTTAGTGCTTCCAACTTCAATCTTCCACTTAACTCATCACAAAAAATAAATCTGACACTTGACAGTGCACCAAATGGTCTCTCTGGATACAACATTACCATCTCACTCCCAAATCCAAGTGTAGCTGAGATAATATCAGTTGAATTCCCGGATTGGGTAGCCTTAAATTCTACTAGTTCTCTACCCGGTGATTCTGTCTGGCTAACAGCCACAGACCTGAACAGTCAGATAGAGAATGGAGCAGTAGATGTGCCTTTAGCAACATTAACAGTAAGGGGGGATCAAACAGGTAATTCAAATATCCTGATTACAGTTGCCTCAATGGATGATGACAATGGAGATATGATTAATACGGAAACTGTGCCGAGCCAGCTTGAAGTTATTGGTGTTATTCCTTTCCCGGGATGTGTTATGGCACCTACTGATCCTGATTTTGATGGCCTTTATGAAGATATAAACGGCAATGGTGTGATAGACTTCAATGACATTGTTATATTCTTTACTTGTCTTGATTGGGTTTCTAATAATGAACCTATCAAATGTTTTGACTTCAATGAAAATGATAGAATAGACTTTGATGATGTTGTCAAATTATTCAAGGAGTTGTAAAACAAACACAAATCAGAATGTAACACTTAGCGAGGCTCCTGACGTGGTATCTGGATTCAACATTACCGTTTCTAGCTGAGATAATATCAGTTGAATTCCCGGATGGGGCATTTTTTTTTTTTTTTAGCAACATTTCATCGCTCATGATATGTACCAGTTATCTCATGGATACCAAGTACCACCGTCTATGACCACCCGGAGTAATTTACGATTTTCTGTACAAAATCTATGTTTTCTGACATGAAACAAGATTATTTTTAAAACAACAAATACTTAAGTTGAAGGTCTCATTATCTGGATAAAAGGTATAAATATGGTCAAACCAAGAATTCCTGAAACAGATCAGGGAGTGCAGGGTGAATTCATTGTCGAAATATATGACAAAATGTCCCGGAAGTTCAGGGATAGAAAATTACTTCAGACCAATCAGATCATTAAAGCAGGCTTGACACATGGTCTGGCACTTGAGATTGGTCCTGGCCCCGGGTATTTAGGTCTTGAATGGTTAAAAAAGACAGATAAAACCAATCTTATGCTATTGGAGATAAGCCCTGATATGATAACGTTCGCCAAAAAAAATACCAGGGAATATGGATTTGAGAGTAGGGTTAAGTATGTCCTGGGTAATGCACTCATTATGCCATTCAATGATAATATGTTCAATAGCCTGTTTACCAGTGCATCATTACATGAATGGTCACATCCGAATAAGGTGTTTAATGAAATTCACCGGATATTAAAACCAGGAGGAAGGTTTTACATTACTGATCTTCGCCGTGATATGAATCCGGTTGTGAAGTGTATTATGAAAATAATGGTAAAAGAGAAAGAATTAAAGTCAGGTCTCATCTCATCCATAAATGCTGCCTATACTATTGAAGAGGTCAGATCTATCCTTGATAAGTCAAAATTTAATGATCATAAAGTAACACAGAGTGTCTTTGGTCTGGATTTAACAGGCGTGAAATAATACAAACAATGATTCATACAAATTTTATTACCCTATTTTTTGAAATGGATACGAAATATGTTTAAGGATAGAGTGATCTTTTAATAGTATATCAAGTATAACTTGATATACTCAAGAAAATCCGAGCGTTAGCGAGGATTTTGTTCTTCATATGGATAACAGGCCAACACTTGATGAATATTTCATGGAAATAGCAAAAGTAGTTGCAAAGCGCTCTACGTGTTTAAGAAATAATGTAGGAGCAGTGATCGTACGTGATAAGCGTATCCTTTCCACCGGATATAATGGGGCACCAAGAGACATGGAACATTGTCTTGAGATAGGATGTATACGTGATCAGCAAAATATTGCATCCGGGACCAGACATGAACTATGCAGGGCCGTACATGCAGAACAAAATGCAATTATTCAATCGGCACTTCATGGTGTGAGTGTGGAGGGTGCTACATTATACTGTACACACCAGCCATGCATACTATGTGCAAAAATGATAATTAATTCAAAGATAAAAAGAGTAGTATATTCTAACAATTACCCTGATGACGAAGCTATCAATTTCTTTGAAAAAGCAGGTGTTAAGATAGATTTTTTCAAACCCGGTTAGTAATATCCTTATCCAGTCTGCGTATTTGTTCTATTAACCTGGCATGTCCCATGGCATTGGTAAGCTCTCCCCTGGTACGTTCTACCAGACTTCGTGCCACATCAGCCTTACGCCTTAATCCTCTATGCAAAGCATCAGGAAAATCAAAAAGCATTAATGTTGAATATATTTCATCCATGATTGCAAGTAATTCTTCTCCTTCATAAGGCCTATCCAACCTGATGCGGTCTAAGATAATGCGTCTGAGTTCACCCACCACATCACCCATGCCCAACAAATATGCTGTTTTTTCCACATCCAGTTGCGCAGGTCTAAGTATCCTTTTTTCATTAAGGATACAGTAGAGAACAGATGCTTCAACAAGTTCTTGCTGTCCACTCTCAACAAATCCACCATAATAGATATCAGGATGATCTTTAAGTATGGTTTTGATCTCGATATTCAAGTCTGATGCTTCACTTATCGTCTGTTTGGATGTATTCATTTCTTCTTTATGAATTGAGCGTATGGCACTGCCGCTGAGTCTTACTAAACGGCGTGAGAGGTTTAATGCATGCTCTCTTGCTTTATCTTTTGCTTCATAGTGTTTTAGGAGTTCGGATGATATTTCGAATAGCATGGTCGTTTAATTGGTTATCATGAACAAAATCCTCGTTAGCACTCGGATTTTCTTGACCGACATTCCAGAGGAATGGAGGATTAGAAGATTCGTAGAATCTTCGGTATGATTTTATAAATCATATACTATAAATAAGTTTATAGTTGAAAACTAAACAAATTAAGTATACATTTCAAAAAGTCGGGGAATAAAATCTGTATTAATCATTGTTTATATTATCTGCCACAGAGAGCACAGGTTCGCCGAGTAAAGTTCATACTTGTCAGTGATGAAAATCTAACCCGAGGAAAGGCTAGCCACTACCTCAGAACTGAACCCCACGTCCAATCTGGTAACAGGCTGATGTGGTGGAAAATTATTCAACATGTGCTCTTCAAAATATCAATATTGTTAAAGCTCTGTCACAGGAAGAATTAGATGAGGAACATGAATTGCCCTGTCAACACTGTGGTAAAAAGGGACCTTATCAGGATATAGTTTAAATATATAAAACGCAGAGAAACATCAAATTATTTTATTTATGATCGACTATTCGTGAAAATCGAAAAATAGACGAACTGATCAAGAATGCTGTACGCTCAAATAAATAAAAAAAATGAGAAATAATAATTATTTCCCATAAGAAAGATTTTTTTTATTTTTTAGTGGATGATCTGAACATAATACCAATTACTGCAGCTATCAACATAATCATGGCTGTAAACCCTGGTATTGCACCCGGATCTGATTCATTTGATGTTGTATCATCACCAAGTCCACCGGATGATGCATCAGATTCGGTTGAATCAACTGTTGGTTGTGCAGTTGAAGTTGGTTGTGCAATTGAAGTTGGTTGTGCAGTTGAAGTTGGTTGTGCAGTTGAAGTTGGTTGTGCAGTTGAAGTTGGTTGTACAGTTGAAGTTGATTTTTCAGTTGGTTTTGCGGTAGAAGTTGATGTTGGATTAGATGAACTTGAGCATGTACGTACAGACTTGCTTCCGTCCACATCTACAGACTTATTACTATTCTCTAGAAAACCTTTAATTGTACATTTGTCTTCGTCTGATGGTGCCTGAACAGTATAGGTGAAATTTGTCTCACCAGAGAGATAGAACGTCACATTATTACCATCTTTCTTTTCAGAACCAAGTGATGAATCTGTACATGTCCATCCATCACAGAGAGTTTCTACCACCCAAGCGTCTGTACCATAGTCAGAAACATTGACCGTGATTGTAAATTCAGTATCTGGTTCAATACAATCTGATGGAACTGTCCTATCTGCTGACATAGCTGCTGATGCAATTCCTATCAACGATATAAAAAGCAATATCGTAATTGTGCTTATCATTATATTTTTATTTTTAATCATTTTTTCCTCCTTTTATTATTTATTTTACTGCAAATTTATACAGTTTCGAATTAACATTGATGAGAAGTCTATTAAGTCTTGCCTTAACTACGAATTGATTTGCAGTTATCGAATGATAAATTAACAAATCTTAATATAACTAATATCATAGTCACATCAGACCACGGTTTCATCTACAAGAGAGAACACCTTGAAAGTGTGCATAAGCGTGAAACACAGGATTTTAATAAAAGCTAGACAATTGAATCCAACAAGCGTTTCATTATAAGCGAGCAAGACATATCACTTATGAATACCCACAAATTTACTATGGATTCGGTAGTGGATTCAGATAAACAGATATATCTTTACACTCCCTTCGCAGACCTGCGTTTCAAGTCCCAGGGCGGAGGAGTGAATTATGTCCACAGCGGAGCTTCGCTGCAAGTTTGTCTGGATGCAGGGGTAAAAAAGGTAATGATCCCAATATCATCCCCATTAGAACAATTATCAACCCCCAAGCGAACTGGGCTCATCCCCACCATGCCATGTCAATCTCGGCCGCATTTGAACTACATGAGAAGCTTCAGTAGTATCATCAATAATAAAGGCCACACCTTTTCCTTCTCCCATCTTATGGATAGAATCAGCAATTCCTTTTCTCATATAAGTAGGACGTACCTTCTCAAGAGCACTGATATCATCCTGGGATGTCAGACGATGGCAGATTATAATATCACTCTGGCTTAGCACATCCGGATGTAATGCTGATGGTCTTTGTGTAGCCAGTACCAGGGACAAACCAGGTTGCCTGCCCTGACGCAGCCACTCATTGACCAGCACATTCTTATTCTGTGTGCCTTCATCACGCGGCAGGAACAAATGTGCCTCATCCACGAACATCCAGACCATGGGCATAGAAGAGATATCACTACCTGTTATTCTATTAATCTCATACTGCCGCCTGGCATAGATGCGTTCAAGGTATATCCTGCGGCCCAGTATCTCTACTACCACAGACATCACACTAACATCAGGTAATGTGCTGATATCGATTACAGCCGTTCTACCTGTATGGACTATCTCATGGATATCCAATGCATTCTTTTGAAATACTCCCCACCTTTTTGCAGCACCGATATAATTGAAGGCAGCCTGTTTAGTATTATTATCAGCATGCTGATCTGTTTTAATACTGCTTAGCATGTCCTCTAAAGCATATTCACATACGCTGTCCTTCAGGTCCTGGACCGTCCTGGTGATCAATATACCAAGTGGTTGGGTAGGACTGATATTGAACATATTGCACCAATCACTGCTTGAGAGCTTATTTACTGAAATAGAAAATGCCTTTGCATCAATCCCCATCTTTACAAATTCTTCTACCTTTGCTTCCGGTACAAACAACTGTATATCCAATATCCCGGGATGAAGGTCCCACTCAGAAAGTTTATCCATTTCCTTTGTATTGGCATATACCAGTGTCCAGAAAATACCCATGCTGTCTATGATGATAGAAGCTATGTTATCTGAAACCGGAGGCTGTTGATGAGCCAATTCTTCAACCAGTGTTCCTATTGTATATGATTTTCCGTATCCGCGTTTACCACATATAAGCATAGCATGTGGTCCGAGACAATCAATATACACATCAGAACCAGTTGAACCGTCAACAGCGAGATACTTGCCCACCCCAAGCACACCTTTTTTCGAACTCTTATCCCGCCTGCCCAGGATATATTGCTTTGCAGTTACTCCACTTCGATCAGGGTCAAAATACTCAAGTTCGCTCATCAAACCAGTTAGACTTGATGAACTATACTTAATAATTTCTATTCCTGCAGATCAGGTCCGCCGTATCCCCTTATCCTGAAAGCAGCACCTATCTCATCAGCTTTTACACGGCATTTTTCAATATCTACCTGTGGCAGGGTCAGTATAGTGAATGTGAGTTTCATATCTTGCTTAACTATATCCCTTGCAAAATCCTGCATAGAGTCATATGCATTCGTGTATTTACCAGGCCGCACCAGCCAGTCATATGTTTTTTTATCATGGGCATTCAGACTGATAGAGATCTCATTAATTCCTGCCTTTTTAAGTTCATATGCAACATCCCTGTCCGGATACTGGAGCAAGGCATGCCCGATGGTATCTATCCGCACACGAAGCCCATGGGCTTTCAACCATCCGGTAATAATAAGTACATCATCCAGCCTGGTCAAAGGTTCACCGAGACCGGTAAATACAACCTCATTATATTTTGAAAGATCACATCGTCGCAGTTCATCGATCACCTCATCAACATCCGGTTCTCTTGAAAGTATCAGGTTATAACCGTAAACACCATCTGCAAAATTTTTTATACAGAACTTACAATTGCATGTACACCTATTAGTGATATTCAGGTATAGATTTCCATGTGCTGGATATAGTATAGTCCCTGGATCAGATCGCATCATTATTATCTCATTAAAATCGTATCCCTTTCAAAAAGTAGGGTAATAAAATTTGTATGAATCATTACATACCTGTGTTAAGGCTTTGCAGCATTTTTTTTACCATATCGGGAAGCCGACCGCGCTGAAGTGCTTTCATCTGGTCAGTAGTCAGCATTTTCATTGATGTGCTCATCATTTGGTCAGACCTCATAAGGCCGTCCATTAATCTCTTTACATAGGCCGAGGTCTTTATCTCAACCCCCATCTGCTCTCTCCATCTGCTGTCATATTTCATCAGATCGCATTTGCCTGATATAGCATCGGCAGCAGTCTCTCCAGCGATCTTACCGCCTACTACAGCAGTAGGTATACCTCCTCCGTTAGTTGCTATTAAGTGTCCTGCCGCATCTCCGCATATGATCATGTTTCCGGCAACTGTTTGCGGTGGAGCACCGCCCACAGGTACGATACCACTGATGACGGCTGTGATCCTGGCATTTTTGAACTGGGGTGATGCCCTGGGATGTTCATACATGAACCTGTGAAGATAATCCCGTATTGATACACCAGGTTCGCATAGCGGACGCCTGAGACCAACGCCTATATTGGCAGTATCACCTCCCTGACTGATGATCCATCCGTATCCGGCAGGTGCATAGTCCCGTCCGAAATACATCTCTACTGCATCCTTATCTATATCAGCACCCGTAAGTTCATATTCCAGTGCAACTGCCCTGGCCATATCATCACTACGCTCGATCAGGCCGGAGTGTCTTGCCACCAGTGAATTTGGTCCGTCTGCACCGATAATTACTTTAGCTGTGATATTAAATTCACCAAATATACCTTTAAGTGATACAGTGTCACCTTCTATAGTGTCTGCCCTGGTACCTACCAGTATGTCACACCCTGCTTTTATCGCTTCTTGGGTCAGGTATTTATCAAATCTGCTTCTATCCAGTACATTTGCTTCCACTTCAAACTCCTTAGGTTCCAGGTTCGGAGATATAAACCTGTGGATATGGGTAGATGTATGAATACAATTTTTTGGTATATCCATGAGAGTTGATGGAAGCCTGGCGCTGGGCAATAGCTCTTGCAGTTCTTCATAACATGGCAGAAACCCACCGCATTGAATGGGTGTACCGATGTTCTTCTTTTTATCTATTAGCAGCACACTGGCACCGTTTGTAGCAGCATATTTTGCTGCGGTAGAACCAGCCGGTCCGGCGCCGATCACAATAACATCATAGGATTCTTCAGGGCTCATTGTTTTGCCTCGTAATTTAATAGTTAATAATAAATCCTCGCTAGCGCTCGGATTTTCTTGACTGAGGCTCTTAAAAGAGCCGAAGATTAGAAAATGTGAACGGAGTGAGCATTTTCGATATATCAAGTTATACTTG
>JAIOQW010000259.1 GCA_021108405.1 Methanosarcinales archaeon | reverse complement strand
CCTGAAAGGATGTTTCGTTCAGCAATGGGTAAATTATTATTTGTGAGTTGCCTTAACACCAAAAGAACAAAATCCTCCAGTCGGTCGGTTTTTCTTGATGATGATATCTTTTTTAATAACTTCCTCGCCTTTCAGCATCCTCTGCGCCTCGGAAAGTGTAAGCTGAGTTCCTTTAATATGTGTGGAATGATGCACTTCAAGAAGGAGCGCTGCACTCTGCATCTCGTTAATCTGTTCCCCCTTCAATTGCGCAGCTTCAAGGAATCCTCTTGTCCTTGATAGCCGGGATTTTGAGCGGTCTTTTATCGCCGTTTAGCTTCGGGATATAGACACGCAAGACCGGAGATTCGGACTAATTTTAGGATAGTCTAATAAATACGTTTTTCATATGCATAATAACCTACAGATGTATATACACATCTTCTTTTATATAGATAAAAATTCAAAATGTAGTATATAAATTAATTTGCAGATTATCTGCTATAATCAAGTACATAGGGGTGTTGGTGCTTTAAATTTCAATTTATCGGTCAGGTTAAAACAGACATTAGTCTGGCACTATAGTAATGAAAAGCAAACACAATAACCACATTCAAAACACATATAATTAACAGGAGAAGTGAATCATGCTCGGTAAAATGAAAGATATGAAAATAAGTAATATGATAATGATAGGATTTGCACTGGTGATCGTCTTAGCAGCTATTGTCGGATACTCCGGTATCAGCGGTCTTTCCCAGGTAACAGACAGAGTGGATAAAGCTGATGATATGAACCGTATGATCAAGCATATGGCCGATATCAGACAGTCTGAGAAGAACTTTATCATACGCGGTGATGCAGAATATAAAGATGCCGTATATGAAGAATTAGCGATCACAAGAACACAGGCAACTGAGTCAAAGGATAAGTTCAATAATCCGGCAAATAAACAGCAAATGGACGACATACTTACAGGACTGGACCAATACGAAGCAGCATTTAGTAATTATGTTACATTGTATGACCAGAAGGAGGCAAATTTGGCGACCGGAGGTCCTATGGTTATAAACGCTCGTAATGTACAAAGTCTTGCCGCAAATCTCAAACAGGACCAGATGAATGAGTATAATAGCCTGGCACAATCAAATGCTGATAATGCATTGCTAACTGATAAACTGACAAAGGCAGAAGATGCAAACCGGATCATTACATGGGCACTGGAGATCAGAAGAGCAGAAAAGAACTACCTCCTGCGCACTAATGAAGCATACGTTGGAACTGTGGCTGGTTTAGCAGATGATATCAGTGTCCTGGCTCTTGATATGAAATCAAGGTTCAATCAGGCTGATAACAGGCAGCAATGTGATGAAATTGTCGCCGGGATACAGGCTTATAACACAGCTTTTGAAGAGATCCATGCTATGACCTTAGAGCAAAATGTAGCCGAAACTGCAATGGTTACAGCAGCCAGATCAGTTACAGAGTTTGCAGAAGCTGCCAGGTCCGACCAGAAGAATGAGATGCTGGCACAGACAACTACATCCAATATGACAATGATCATCATGACCCTAATAGCACTGGTGCTTGGTGTGATATTTGCAATTTTGATCAGCAAAACAATATCCGGTGGTATCGGTAAAATTGTAGATGATTTCAAAGATATGAGTGGTAACATTGTTAACGGAAAGCTTGATTTACGGGCTGATCCTGATAATACCGGAGTTGATTTTAAAGAGATACCCAAAGGCCTGAATAATATCCTGGATGCTGTGATATCTCCATTAAATGTAATGGCAGAATATATAGACCGCATATCAAAGGGAGATATACCTGATAAGATCACTGACGAATATAAAGGTGACTTTAATGAGATCAAGAATAATGTGAATTTGTGTATTGATTCTATCAATGCCATGACAGGTGATATCAATGATCAGGTTGATGCTTCAATAAAAGGAAAGCTTGATGCCAGGATCGATACATCCAAACACGGCGGCGACTTTAAGACTGTAATGCAGGGTATAAATGATACACTGGATGCAATAATAGGGCCATTGAATGTGACTGCAGAGTATGTTGATCGTATCAGCAAAGGCGATATCCCTGATAAGATCACAGAAGCCTATAAAGGTGATTTCAATGAGATCAAGAACAATATAAACCTGTGTATTGAATCAATTAATGCAATGGTATCTGATATTAATACGCAAGCTGAAGCTTCATTAAAGGGTGAACTGGATGCCAGGATCGATACATCCAAACATGGTGGTGACTTTAACAAAGTCATGCAGGGTATTAATGATATACTGGATTCAGTGATAGATCCGCTGAATGTAATGGGTAATTATGTAAGCCGCATATCCAAAGGCGATATTCCTGATCCTATCACAGACGACTATGAAGGCGATTTTAATGAGTTCAAGGTCAATGTGAACATGTGTGTTGATGCTATCAATGCAATGGTAGCTGATATGGAGATGCTGACCACGTCTGTAAAGAACGGAAGGCTTGATACCAGGGCTGATAGTTCTATGCACGGCGGCGATTTTAGAGTCATCGTACAGGGTGTGAACGATAGTGTTGAAGCTATAGTCGTTCCTGTACAGGACTGTGCCAGGGTATTACAAAGTGCCGCCAACGGAGATCTGAGAGAGCGCACCAAAGTAGAAGCCAGTGGTCAATTGCAGGACCTGCTCAATAATGTAGATACCTCTGTGGACAGCATTGCCGAAGTTGTTATAAATTCAAAGGAAGTTGCTAAGAAAATATCAATGTCAGCACAGCAACTCTCATCCTCAGCACAGGAAATGACTGCCGGTACAGAACAGGTGTCATCTACCATGCAGCAGATAGCAGAAGGAGCAACTAACCAGTCAGAGCAGGTAAATAGTACTTCTTCTACCATGGAAGATATGGCAAATGTAGTAAAAGAAGTGTCAGCTAAATCACAGAGTGCCACTGAAGCATCTATGAACGCCAGCCAGACTGCCCAGGATGGTGGAGAAGCTGCCACTACAGCTGCTTCCAAGATGAAGGATATCCAGCATGCTGTTGAAGACTCTGCAGGAGTGGTCCAGGGACTGGGTGAGCGTTCAAAACAGATAGGTGAGATCGTGAGTGTGATCACAGGTATTGCCGAGCAGACCAACCTGCTTGCATTAAATGCTGCTATTGAAGCTGCCAGGGCCGGAGAAGCAGGACGCGGGTTCGCTGTGGTCGCAGATGAAGTACGCAATCTTGCAGAAGAATCCAAAGGAGCAGCAGAGAAGATCTCCACTCTTATCAAAGAGACACAGGCTGAGACCGACAAGGCTGTCAAGTCTATGGATTCAGGTACCATTGAGGTTGAAGAAGGTGCGAGTATAGTAAATGAAGCATTAGTAGCGCTTGAGAACATAGCAGCCGGTTCACAGGAAGTGGCCAATATGGTTGAGGAGATATCTGCCTCTACACAGCAGCAGCAAGTGGGTATAGAAAATGTGGTCAAGTCTATAGACGGCATTGCTGCCGTTGCACAGGAAAGTGCAGCCGGTACCCAAGAAGCTTCAGGCGCAGCGCAGGAGCAGACTGCTTCTATGCAGGAAGTGACCTCGCAGATACAGGAGCTTGCTAATATATCCAATGAACTGATGGATTCACTTAGTTCTTTTAGTGTCAGTGAAGCAACTGCTAACGAAGAAATGGCAGAGTAATAAAAGATAAATCGAGGAATGTAATATGTCAGATGAAGCAGATGCTAAAACTGCTCCGGAAGAAATGCAACTGGTGGTCTACCATCTTGGAGATGAAGAATACGGTGTAGAGGTAGGCCAGGTCCGTGAGATCATAAGGATGGAGACCGTTACCATCATCCCGAAGGCCCCTTTCTATATTGAAGGTGTGATCAACCTGCGGGGACAGGTCACTACAGTGGTCAATATGAGGACAAAGTTTGGCCTGGAGGATATTGAAGCTGATCAACATACCCGCATCATTGTGGCTGAACTAGGCGATCTTATTGTAGGAATGACAGTGGATTCAGTAACAGAGGTAATGAGAGTATCCAGATCCAGTATCGAACCCACACCCTCTATCGTAACCAGCGGTGTGGATTCAGACTGCCTGAAAGGGGTATGCAAGTTGGATAACCGGTTACTGATATTGATGGATCTGTATAAGGTATTAAGCGAAGATGAACTGGGGCAGGTCAATCAGATATCTAATATGGCTGCATAGGTGGAGCGTGGGGTTCTACAATGAAAAATAATATCGCTCAGAAGTTTGAAAATATCGGGATCAAAACACAGCTTATGGCAGTTTGCCTTTTGCTTGTCATTGTTCCGGTAGTAGTACTTGGAATCGTAAGTTATACTGCTACTAAAAACGGGATCAATGAACAATCATCTGTACTATTGCAGCAGGAAGTGTTGCTTGTCAAAGCGCAGGTGGAAAGTAATTATAATATGATCCAGGAGAAGCTAAAGAGCGATCTCGGTCTGGCACACTCTGTCTACGATGAGCAGCTTTCTTTTACAAAATCAAGAATAAAACGAGCTTCCACGGATCAAAGTGTTGTAAACTCATTTAGTGATCCGGATAGTCTGCACACAGCATTAATTGAACTTACAAAATGGGGGAATCTTGACTTTCTTACAGTGACTGATACTTCAGGAAAGGTAATCGCAAGAGCAAATAACCGTAATAGTGGTGATACTTTTTTCCCTGATCAAGTGCACAAAGCAACTAATGGTGGTTTTGTATCTACAGAGATCATTGCCAATAAATACCTTTCAAATGAGGGATTATCAGATAGAGTAGGCCAGAATAATGATGGAATGACAATCACTGCCTTTTATCCGGTAGTGATCAATGGAAAGACAGTAGGCACTATGGTCGGTGGATATATACTTAATAATAATCATAAGATCGTTGATGAGGTAAAAACACTTGTAGGAGGAACTGCAACCATTTTCCAGGATGATCTTAGAATATCAACTAACGTAGAGAAGACAGATGGTACACGGGCAATTGGAACAACTATTTCAGATACTGTGTATAATGCAGTAGTGACGGAGGGAAAAACATATTACGGCAAAGCCTGGGTGGTAAATGACTGGTACCAGACCGCATATGAACCGATCGAGGATTCAAGCGGAAATGTGATCGGGATCTTATATGTGGGTGTCAGGCAGTCCGAATTCCAGAATGATATGATGAATGGTCTTGCAGCTGTTGTGATCGGAAAAACAGGATACATATACCTCCTTGATAACGAAGGCAATTATGTCCTATCCGGCGGCAGAAGTCGTGACGGAGATAACATCTGGGAAGCAAAGGACGCATCTGGAAGACTCTTTGTCCAGGATATTATTAATAAGGGATTGGCACTGAAGGGAGATGAGACTTATGTTGAGTATTATCCCTGGCAGAATAAAGATGAAAGCTCTCCGAGAATGAAAATGGCAGCTATTGCCTACTCACCTGAATTCGACTGGGTAATTGGAGCCAGTTGTTATGATGAGGATTTTGCAGGCCCTATAACAACAGTTAAAAATATTACCATCCTTGTGGGTATCATTTCGATTATCTCGGGAGCTTTGATCGCATATCTGCTAAGCAGATCAATATCCGGAAAAATAACCGGTATTGTAGATGATTTTAAAGAAATGACCGATAATATTGTAAATGGTAAACTTGATTCGCGGGGTGATCCTGACAATACCGGAATAGACTTCAAGGAGATTCCCAATGGTCTGAATAATATCCTGGATGCGGTGATATCTCCGCTAAATGTAATGGCAGAGTATATAGACCGCATATCAAAGGGAAATATACCTGATAAGATCACTGAAGAGTATAAAGGCGACTTCAATGAGATGAAGAATAATGTAAACCTTTGTATTGACTCTATCAATGCCATGACAGGCGATATCAATGAGCAGGTTGATGCTGCGATCAACGGAAAGCTTGATGCCAGGATCGATACATCCAAACACAGCGGTGACTTTGAGATTGTCATGCAGGGTATTAATAATACACTGGATGCAGTAATAGGACCATTGAATATGACTGCTGAGTATGTTGAGCGCATCAGCAAAGGCGATATCCCTGATAAGATCACAGAGGACTATAAAGGGGATTTCAATGAGATCAAGAATAATGTGAATCTGTGTATTGATGCTATTAATGCAATGGTAGCTGATATCAATACGCAGGTTGAAGCTTCAATAAATGGAGAAATGGATGCCAGGATCGATACATCCAAACATGGTGGCGACTTTAACAAAGTCATGCAGGGTATTAATGATACATTGGATGCAGTGACCAACCCGCTGGAAGTAATGGGTAATTATATAGACCACATATCCAAAGGAGATATTCCTGATCCTATCACAGATGAATATAAGGGTGATTTTAATGAGTTCAAGGTCAATGTGAACTTATGTATTGATGCCATCAATGCAATGGTAGCAGATATGGAGATGCTTTGCACTGGTGCAAAGGACGGAAACCTTGATGTCAGGGCCGATATTTCAAAGCACGGCGGCGACTTTAGAGCAATCGTACAGGGTGTGAACGATAGTCTTGAAGCTATAGTCGGTCCTGTACAGGACTGTGCCAGGGTACTGCAAAGTGTCGCCGACGGAGATCTGACAAAGCGTACTGAAGTAGAAGCCAGGGGTCAATTGCAGGACCTGCTCAATAATATAGATACCTGTGTGGACAGCATTGCCGATGTTGTCATAAATTCAAAGGATGTTGCTAAAAAAATATCAATGTCAGCACAGCAACTCTCATCCTCTGCACAGGAAATGACTGCCGGTACCGAACAGGTGTCATCTACCATGTCGCAGATCGCAGAAGGAGCAACTAACCAGTCAGAGCAAGTCAATAGTACTTCCTCTACCATGGAAGAGATGGCAAATGTAGTAAAAGATGTGACAGATAAATCACGGGATGCCACAGAAGCATCTATAAGCGCCAGCCAGACTGCCCAGGAGGGTGGAAAAGCTGCCACTACAGCCGCTTCTAAAATGATGGATATCCAGCATGCAGTTGAAGACTCTGCACAAGTGGTCCAGGGACTGGGTGAGCGTTCAAAACAGATAGGTGACATCGTGAGTGTGATCACAGGTATTGCCGAGCAGACCAACCTGCTTGCATTAAATGCTGCTATTGAAGCTGCCAGGGCCGGAGAAGCAGGACGTGGGTTCGCTGTTGTCGCAGATGAAGTGAAAAATCTCGCAGAAGAATCCAGGGGAGCTGCTGAGAAGGTAGCTATTCTTATCAATGAGACCCAGGGTGAGACCGATAAGGCTGTCAAGTCTATGGAAGCAGGTACCTCCGAGGTTGAAGAAGGTGCGAGTATAGTAAATGAAGCATTAGTAGCACTTGAGGACATAGCAGCCGGTTCGCAGGAAGTGGCTAATATGGTTGAGGAGATATCTGCCTCTACACACCAGCAACAGATGGGTATAGAGAATGTGGTCAAATCCATAGACGGCATTGCTGCAGTTGCACAACAAAGTGCAGCCGGTACGCAAGAGGCTTCAGGCGCAGCACAGGAGCAGACTGCTTCTATGGAGGAAGTAACCTCGCAGATACAGGAGCTTGCTAATATATCCAATGACCTGATGAATTCACTTAGTGCTTTTGCTGTAAGTGAAGCAACTGGTAAGGAAGAAATCGTAGAGGAATAAAAGATAATTCGAGGAATAAAAGATAATTCGAGGAATGTAATATGTCAGATGAAGAAGATGCCAAAAGTGCTCCGGATGAAATGCAACTGGTGGTCTACCACCTTGGAGATGAAGAATACGGTGTAGAGGTAAAACAGGTCCGTGAGATTATAAGGATGGAGACCGTTACCATTATCCCGAAGGCCCCTTTCTATATTGAAGGTGTGATCAACCTGAGGGGACAGGTCACCACAGTGATCAATATGAGGACAAAGTTTGGCATGGAGGATATTGAAGCTGATCAACATACCCGCATCATTGTGGCTGAACTGGGCGATCTTATTGTGGGAATGACAGTGGATTCAGTAACAGAGGTAATGAGAGTGCCCAGATCCAGTATCGAACCCACACCGACTGTCGTAACCAGCGGTGGGGATTCAGACTGCCTGAAAGGGGTATGTAAGCTGGATAACAGGTTGCTGATATTGATGGATCTGGATAAGGTATTAAGCGAAGATGAGATGGGGGAGGTTAATCAGATATCTGAAATGGCTATATAAATGTTGTATTGCGCAGCATGCAATTCATATATCATCCGGATCAAATATAAGAAAACCCTGCTTTCTTAATTCTTTTTTTCCATGAATTTTCTTTGCAGCCAGACCAAAATATTCTTTACGATGATCATTGTTCCACTGTACATACCTTGATTTATCTTGCAATTTCTTTAGGATTTCCTTACTTTGTTTTTCTTGAAGGTCTTTCCATTTGCATTCTAAAAATAGTATCTCTTTGGTATTTTCATTAAAGCAAATTGCATCGATCTCAAGCTCTTTTCTTTTTCTATCTTCTCTATAAAATCCCCACCATCTACCTATTTTAGTTACTCTGAATGGACATATGTTCCTTAGTATTTCTGTCCTTATGAATTGTTCGAATTTTTTACCCATATATGTATTGAAATCCTTTTCCAGACTGTCCTCCACAACCTGTGTTTCCCCAATTTCTATATCTGATCTGTTAGGCTCAAAAAATACGGAATGAAAATCAAAGAAGTTATCATCTATAGTATAAAGGGTTTTTTTACTTTTTTTCTCAGTTACAGGAATTTCCTTTCTTATGATACCTAACCTTATAAGTGCCTTTAGATATCGATCTATATCTGATACCGGGATTCCTGATCTATCTGAAATATTTGACACCCTGGTATTCCCCAAAGCAATGGCAGATAAAATATTCTTATACACATCTGGCTCTCTGAACTCTTCCTTTAACAGAAAATCCACTTCCTCATAAAGCATCCCTTTTTTTGAAAGTATCTGTTCTTTTGCATTTGTAAGTGGAGTTTTTTTATCACTGAATTTTTCAAGGTAATGTGGGACGCCTCCCAATATTGAATATATTATAATATTCTCCTGATTACTGTTATTGGGAAAAAATTTTTGAATATACCTGAATTTCAAATGGTCAATCTTAATGTGTCCCGTTTTTCGTCCGTACAGAGGATTTTTATAACCAAGTAATTCTTCCATCATGCTTATTGAAGATCCACAAATAATGAGCATTAAATTTGAATCTCGCAGAATCTCATCAATGATCTGCTGCATTATTGAAGGAATAGCGTCATCTTTTTCAACTAAATAGGGAAATTCATCAAGGGCAATTATTAGTCTTTCTTTTGTTCTTGATACTAAATAAGAAAAAATCTCAACAAGATCTTCTAATACAATTTCCGGTTCTGAGAAAAACTGTGCAATTTGCCTTTTGAACCTTGAGGTATTGATAGATGTTCCTGCTTTATTGCATAAAAAATAAATATGAGGTTTATTATTTATGAATTTCTTGATCAATTCTGTTTTTCCAATTCTTCTTCGACCATAGATCACTATAAATTCAAAGGTTTGTTTGTTGTATCTCTCCTGTAAAAAATCTATTTCTTCTTTTCGGTCAATAAATAGGAACATAATCCTAAGGATTGTATTCCGGTATAATAAATCTTTTGGTGTAATGCGATATTAGAGTTTAATTTCTTGTAGTATATCAAGTATAACTTGATATATCGAAAATGCTCACTCCATTCACATTTTCTAATCCTCCATTCCTCTGGAATGTCAGGTGAAGATTCTGCAAATCTTCTAATCCTCAGCTTCTTCGAAGCTTCAGTCAAGAAAATCCGACAGAAGGGAGGATTTTCTAAGTTAATATTATAACTAAGATAAACGTAAATAGTCTAGTATAACCAACTGCTCTATCCGGTCTATTGATCATGCCATATAAAAGAAATATAATCCTTGTTGCCGCCGCTTTATTAATAATCGTAGTAGCGTGTTTAGGGTACATCACAAATAAGGAAGTCAATGATCTTGTCAGGGATCAGTTTAATAAGCAGCAACAATTGTTAATTCGACAATGTGCTGCTGGAATTGAAGGTTTTTTTGATGAGAAGACCTTTCTTATCTGGAAACTGGGAATTGATGTATCTGATAAACCCACAGAAGATATGCCTAAACATTTCATAGATTTTTCCCGGCAATTGGAATGCTTTTCATGTATGGGGTTTATAAATAGTAGCGGAATTATAGCAACCGGGCACCCGTATTCTCAAGCAGGAGTAGGTACTAATATAAGTGGAACTGATTTGAGCCGTCTATTTGATTGTGCAAAAGAGAAGGGAAATGTATACATTATTACTTATCTTCCAAAGGGCCGGGATGATATTAGATCTACCATTGGAATGCCTATTTATTCTAACAATACATTTAAAGGTGTAATTTTTGCTAACATTGAAATGACTACTATTTCTGAGTGGTTCCTTGATGATGTCGTATCAAAAGAGGATGGATATGTATATGTGATCTCAGAATCCGGACAGTGCCTGTATGATGAAGCACATAAGGAAATGATCGGGAAAAAATATATAGGGAATTTCTGTGATAATAATTCTTCATTTGCTTACATGATAAATGAACAGATAGAAAAAAAAGATGGTTCTTGTTATTATTTTGATGAATATACTAAAGAGCAGCAAATTGTAGTATATACACCTGTTGAATGTCGTAATATTGATTGGATCATAGGTTTAAGTGTTCCTGAAGAAAAGATAGAAAAGTTAGTATATTCTGTTTATGAGAAGCAGATACTGTTTATTGTGGTCGTTATATTGGGCATCATTATAGGCTGCGGGATCATCGTATCAATGTTCTCTAAATGGAATAAAGAGCTTGAGATGGAAGTCAAGATCAAGACAGTTGATCTAAGAAGATCAAATATTGAATTAGAGACTGCAAACACAAAATTGAAGCAACTCGACAGATTAAAATCCGAGTTCATTTCAATGGTATCACATGAACTTAGAACACCACTTACTTCAATTAAACTCTCACTTGATGTCCTCAAGATACTTCCTGGTTCCAAAAAAGATGAAAGCACAAGAGACGAGATGCTGCAGATCATTGATCGCAATATTGACCGGCAGAACAGGCTTATTGGTGACCTACTTGATATATCCAGGCTTGAGACAGGAAACTTGAAACTTAACTGTAAAGCTATAGACTTATTAGATGTTATTGAAGAATCGGTTGATAGTATGAAAAAAGCTGCAGAGGAAAAAGGAATTCGAATTTATGCTGACATGCAGGGTGATTCATTTCCGGTTAAGGCCGATTATGACAGACTGGTACAGGTTCTTGTAAATCTTATTAACAATGCATTAAAATTTACCAGGGAAGGTGAGATCAGTATACAAGCACAAATGATGAACGGACATCCTCAGATCACAGTCAGCGATACTGGAATTGGAATTCCACATGATGAACTGGACCACATCTTTGATAAGTTCTATCAGGTAGATATGGGATCAAGACGTGAGTTTGGTGGTAGCGGGCTCGGACTTGCCGTATGTAAAGGTATTATAGAACAGCATGGAGGTAGTATCAGGGTTGAGAGTGAAGTTGGGAAGGGGAGCAAGTTTATAATTTTGTTGTAGTATCCGCACTATACTGAGAAAAAATTAAATATAATACTCACTATATTATGGATAATGACCTATGAAGAGATATTAATAAAACAGAACAGGCACTGGAGAGGAGATCAATTTCCAACTGGAATAGAACGGGATATTAAATCCGGGATTATTCCATTTCTTGAAACTAAATATATACTTGCAATCACCGGGGTCAGAAGATCAGGAAAAACATACTTACTGTATCAGCTTATTGATACTCTCTTAAACAACATACCTCCGGAGAATATACTATATGCCAATTTAGACGATCCTGCATATGTCAGGATACGAAATGACCCGCAGAGTCTTAATGCATTATATAGCGACTATCTTAAAAGCAAAAACCCGAATGGAAAGACTTTTGTATTCTTTGATGAGGTACAGAGTATTCCAGGGTGGGAAAAGTGGGTCAAATCCATGTATGACATGGATGAAAAAGTCAAATTTATAATAACAGGATCAAATGCGTCTATGCTTTCATCAGACCTAGCAACACTTTTAACAGGTCGAAATCTGCAATTTGAAGTATTTCCTTTCAATTTTGCTGAATTTCTTCGATTAAAAAATGAAAAAGTAACCCGATCAACTGATGTAAAAGAAGTATATGAAATGAATTATCTAAAAAAAGATACCTTACGGCACTATCTTTTACAGATTTTTCAGTTCGGTACTTTCCCTGAGATACTTCAGGTCAATGAAAACATGCGTGAATTTATTATGAAGGAATATTATAAGGATATAATATACAGGGATATTATTCCACGTTTTGATATAAGGCATGTATCTAAACTGGAAGAGACTGCATATTATTTGTTAAGCAATATCTCGAATGCTCTCAGTTATCATAAAATCGGCAATCTCATAGGTGCACATGAGAATACAATAAAGGATTACTTCTCGTATTTTGAAAGATCATATTTAGCATTTCAAATACATATGTTTGCTTATTCTTTAAAGCAGCAAATGAAGAATCCAAAAAAAGTATATTCCATTGACTGCGGTTTGAGAAATGCTGTAGCATTTAATTTTTCAAGGGATATCGGACGGTTGATGGAAAATCTGGTATATATTGAGCTAAAACGACGAAATTACGATATATTTTACTGGAAAAATAAGAATGAAGTCGATTTTGTGATAAGGCAGGGTCGTAATATCACTGAACTTATCCAGGTCAGTTATGATATTGAAGATAAAAAGGTAAGAAAGAGAGAAGAAGCCGGACTGTTAGAAGCTATGGATACATTCGGGTTGACAAAAGGTGTTATCATTACTGATGAGCATTATCAGGAGATTGAATTTGATGATAAGAAGATCATATATATTCCATTGTGGGCATGGTTGTTAGTTTATAGTCAAGAAAATGAAACCACCAAATTAGCATTTTGACTTACGGAATTATTTGTTTTTTTTCAGACACAGATTAACACGGATTAACACGGATTTGATTTTGATAGAATATCAAGTATAACTTGAAATACTCAAGAAAATCCGAGCGCTAGTGAGGATTTTGTTCACAAATACCTTCTATCACAAACTTAATAGAATCTTATGATATCAACCCCCAAACAACATTAAATCCGTGTAAATCTGTGTTACCTGCACGCCTCTTAGGCGTTGCAGGCATTCAACTCCGCAGGAGTTGAATGTATCCGTGTCTATGTAATTATTGATTTGTATCCACTACAAATCAGAGGGCAAAAATAATAGCCACAGAGAACACTTAGGATCACAGAATTTTTCTTCTCTGTGTCCTCTGTGCTCTCTGTGGCAGTCATATAGAGTTCCAAATTACACTTGTGGAGTGCTATAATTTGATTGCTTCCAGTTCAGCAATTATATTTTTGGCAAGGATTATATTGTTATAACACATTAATTGACTTTTCATGGAGGTAGAATCATATGAAAAAAATGGAAATATTAAATTCCGGTAAAGCCAAAACAGTCTACAAGACAGATGATCCTGATCTACTGGTCATGGAGTTCAGGAACAGCCTCACTGCCTTTGACGGGGCCAAAAAAAGTTCAGTACCGAAAAAGGGCTATTATAATGCCATAATATCCAAAAGGATCTTTGGACTATTAGAAGAAAACAATATCAAGACACACTACAAATATATGTTTTCCGATAATGAGATGGTAGTGGATGCCATAGAGATCATTTTAGTAGAGGTCATTGTCCGCAATATAGCAGCAGGTTCAATTGTTAAAAAATATCCATTTAAGCAAGGTCAACCCCTGGAACCACCAGTAGTCGTAATGGACTATAAAGACGATGAACGACACGACCCCATGCTAAATGAAGATATTGCAGCAGCATTGGGACTTGCTACAAAAGAAGAACTGGCTCAAATCCGTAAAACCGCACTTATCATCAATGATATACTGATAAGCTTTTTAGAACCAAGAGGACTATTGATCCCTGATTTTAAACTTGAGTTCGGGCGTAGAGGAAATGAGATCGTACTTGGTGATGAGATATCATGTGATACCTGCAGGTTTTGGGATAAACAGACAAAAAATTCATTGGATAAAGATATATTCAGGTTTGATAAAGGTGACCTGGCATCAGCATACCATGAAGTGGCACGCAGGATAGTACCTGAAGTAATTAAATAATAAACCCGGTCTCACTCTTAGGTTTGATCTCTACTAATATGTAGTTCTTAAGAAGTCCCTTTTTGATGTAAGCGATGTCCTTTAATTTTACACCTTCCACAAATGATATATTCTCTATCCTTTTATGGAATTCATCATAATCCAGTTTGACCCTCATTCCCTTAAGCATTAAGGTGACAGGTAGTGGAGAGAGTACATCAGCAATTTCAGGGATCTGATCCTCTATCTCTTTTTTCACTCTGGGCGGCATAACACATAATGGATCCTTGCTTATCTCATTCCTTTCTTTATCCAGGATCTCGCCTACAACTTCTACTGCTTCATCCATAGCCCACATTTCAGGACCCTTACGCATTCTATGAGCTATTCTCCCCAGATTCCCCACATACGCATCAGCCATAGATATCTCTTCTACATCAATTTCAGGAGCCCCGGTAACCACAAGAGGGATCTTAATACCTTCAAAGATCTTGGGTTTATTCTCAACAATACAATGCTTGAAATTGCCAAGGATGTATACAGCCACATCATGTTCATTAATCAGGTTGCGCTCATGGGCCGTTATCTGGCATACCCTTGCACCCACACCTCTCGCAAGCCCGATCATATTGGTCTTAGCACCCTTTCGGCGCAGGAACTCGGCAATATCACAGTCAGGATGAGGTAAATGATGATATGCTAAAGTAGGAGCCACTACTGCTATCTCAGTTCCTGATAGTGGTGCACGTGTTAATACTCCCAGCAGTTTTTTTGTCATATTCTCTACTAAGTGAATATCCTTCATGGGTACCAGCATGATAATGATGATTTCTGTTTGCATAACATTGGTTTGAAGAATATATCCTCCAAGGTCTTCTACCAGCTCCACAAGGTGATTATGCTTATATACACCTCCTTCATACATCATTGGTTCAAGCATTATCTTTCCCTCCTTTTATCAGACCATTTCGAATAGTAAATGCTCTATCCTTCCACTCCTGCTTAATAGGGTCCTCAGATGCCACGAATAAAATATATTCCTCAGTAAGCTGGTGATATCTGACCCTGAACCCTTCAGGTATAATCCTTAACATAGCATCCATTATCCTGTCATTGATCTGGGCTATTTTCTCATCAATAACCATCTCTCGTAAGATATCCACCTCAGTGAAATATTCCGGAGTATGTACAATGATCATATTACGTTCAGAGTGTTCAATATTGCCCTTACCGTATCTCTCCCACAATTTGTTTAAAAGCTGTGGGATATAGGACTCTTTTAACAGATTGATCGCAACCTCATTTTTGCCGTAATCACCCATATCCACTTCTGCAAAATCACTAAGGCGAATAGACGGAAGTCCATACCGGCGCAGAGCTACAAAAATAAATACCGGTTCTTTTACATCAATATAGGCCCTGACCTTTTCCAGCACTCTACCGAGTGCCAGGTCTGACAGCACATCAATAATAACTCGATTATATACATCAGCACCCGTTTCTTCATCTGATTCCACAATAATTTTCTCATATTCTTCCATCAGTGCCGCTTCCTAAAGAGTCTATTTATTTAATTATTTAGTTATTTATTTATAAAACCGGAGGCTAATAACGCAGAACCTACAGCACCTATATACTGGGAATCCGGCGGAACCACTACCTTAATATTAAGCATATCCTCCATAGCCTTAGGTACACCTTCAATAAGTGAAGACCCACCTACCATTATCAATGGCTCTTTTACCTCAACTTCCTGTAATTGCTGCTCAAACACTTGTTCTACTACACTATGGCATGATGCAGCTGCTACATCCTCTGGTACCGAACCTTTTGACAGCGAATTTACCAGACTCTGTATACCAAATACAATACAATAACTGTTCATCTCCACATTCTGCTGCATTCCCTTAACTGCAAGGGCACCCAACTCGGTAATATCTACACCCAGACGTTTGGCGGTCATCTCCAGGAACCTGCCGGATGCTCCTGCACATATACCACCCATGGTGAACATGCCAGGAATCCCGTCCTGTATAGAGATGGCTTTATTATCCATACCTCCGATGTCTATCACAGTTGCAGTTCCACGCTGGCTGTCTGCAAGATATACTGCGCCTTTCGAGTTAACTGTTATCTCTTCCTGCACCAAATCAGCATTAAATTCTTCTTTTATTAAAAACCTGCCATACCCAGTAACACCCAGTGCCTGTATCTCATCCCTGTTTACTCCTGCTGTTTCCAGGGCCTTATTATAGGCTTCGTTGGCACTTTGTATTACATTTGTAGTAGGGACCCAGCCCCTGCCAATTACTTTATCATCTTTCATGACCACAGATTTGGTCGTTGTAGAACCTGAATCTATGCCGGCAGTCAATCCTTCCTGATGTTCCCTGGCAAGCAGACTGCGCCGTCTGGCAGTTGTGGTCAGGGCCTCCAGTCTTGTGAGAAGTGTACCGGACGTAGTCCTTTCAGTGAATGAATAACTTATTACCGGAAGGTCAGAATTCTCGTAAATGTACCTGCGTAACTCATTACGTACTACAGCACCTTCGGCACATCTAAAACAAGTAGTTATCAATACGGCATCGGCATTGGTATTGCCTTCTACTAATACCCTGGCTCTTGCCATTATTAGTCCCAGATCAGAACTGGCTACATGGAGCCCAAAATCGTCCTGCACCTGCTGAACTTCCTCAATAGAAATTTCCGGATAAAAAACTCTGGCATTTACTATTTCCGCAGCCGTCTCAATCTCTTTCTGGATACCGCTATATTCACTGCCACATGACAAATGAGCGATCCTGACCAGGTCTTCTTGTACCATCTTTATTCATCTCCACTGCTTTGATCAGATGTACCTGTCTTGATATTATCCAGTCCTGCGAGGAATTCGTGTATCTGATGCACGAAATCCCTAGCTGTTTCTTCTGTTCTCGGATAATCCAGGTCCAGTGTGGGTATATTCTTTGCCTTGATAAGAAATGTTATAAGTTCGTTGGTCCGGGCACACCCCATACACCCAAAGGAGATATCCTGGCCGTTAACAATAATCGCTGCCTGTGCTTCTTCCAACAATGGACCAAGCAATGACATTCTGCCACGCACTCCTGATGGCACTTCTACAGCCGCATATTTCAATCCTTTTTTCGGATCTTCGGGTGTAATATTGATCGGCGGTGAATCCAGTCCTGCTGTTTTTATCTTCTTTCCTATCTCATGCATTACAGCAAGCGGCTCATGACCAAACCTGTCTACAAGATCTGATAATATCAGACTATTACTGGGATAAATGAAAACCTTGACCATCTTGATAACCTCATTTCGCCTGTGCGGCCTCTTCATTAATTATTTCTTTCAATCTTTTAATAGTAATATCATGGGGTTTAACAGGCCTTTCGTAAGGAATTCCTTTTTCGATCTCTTCTAAAGCTCCCGTGATATATGGAAGTAATTTATTTTCAACTTCATGCATATGAAAACCTGGTTTTACACCACCACCCCGCCCTGCTCTACACCGGTATGAATCTCCGGGGGGTACACCTCGTTCCTTAACAAATATCCGCAACGGATCTATATTTCGTATCTCTTTGACAGCCTTATTAACTTCAGATATCGTACCCTGGATAATAAGACCGAAACATGTTTCTTTAACAGTTACATCTGCTTTACTTTCATAGATCTTGATCACTATATCACTTGGAAGGGTATAGGTAGAATTCAGAACAACCATCTTATTAATGATCTCTTCCTCAACCATTTAATCCACCTCCATGATATAGACGATATCTCCCTGGGTGACAGATTTTAACTTTTCAGCATCTATAACCCGGCCTATAATATTCGTACTGTGGAACTTCTCTCCTGTGGGACCATAGCGCTCATCATCTTCATTCTTTATACCTATAATACCATACTGTCTGGAGGCCTGGTTTGTTACTCCCATCTCTCCGGCAATGACTTTTTCTACCGGGGTATTCTCAGGCATTAGTTCTTTATATCCTTCTGCTCTTTTAATGGTCTTAAAAAGAATAGTATTTTCATAGGTAAGAAAAACCGAAAGAGGACCTACGGGTCGCTCCTTTAACTTTAGAGCATGCCTTAGATATTCTATGGTAATAGGAGCCTTATCATAATAGAACTTAATATGCAGCAGTAGTTCAGGTGGAATACCTAACACGGAAACTTTTTTCTCCTTAAGGATCTCCATCGTGGTCCTGGGATCTTGTTCAACTATAATTGCCTGATCTGAGCTGTCTCCGTCAATCTCTATAGCAAGTCCTTGCTCCTGCGCTTTTGCCTTTGCTTCATCAATATTTAGTCCAAGGAACATTACCTGTTGAGGATTTACCCTGATCTCCAGTTTGTGAGTGTTCTCTGCAAGTTTGACAAGTTCCAGTCCCTTTGTAACAGTCCCTATTATAGAATGCACTGCACTGCTTGTCCGATCCTCTTTTGAGATGAACGCTCTACCCATACCAATACCCTTTGTCCGTATGGCAACAGTTCCCTCTGATCTGGAATCCAGTGATTCGAACGGACATATCTCACCTTTAAGGACATCATCTACAATATAAGAACTTGAACTATCGCTGACATTGAACAGTCCTTTACGAACAGCTCCGAGAAAATGCTCTGCACCCTGAGGTGAATCCTGTCTGAGATCCACTGAGATATAGGTAAATATCTTCATGCCGTTTTCCAAAAGCAAATCCAGATCAGTGGTGATAACTTTATCTGTCAGGGTTTCCCATTTAATAACAGGTTCTATCCTGTCTATGGAATCTCCATGATCCAGTTTAGCAATAATATTCTTACCGCTTATTACCCTGGCAAAAATACCACCGTTGTATCCTCCGTATGATGCATTATGCCTGTCTTTTGCAAATAATAAATAGGTATTTTTTGCATCATACCCACCAGCCCCGAAGATCACATCATACCGCTGGTATTCATATGTATCCCTATCAGTCTTAATATCTGTTGATATGGGCCCGAAAGCCGTAACATCAGGGGTTGCCCAGTGAACCTGTAGGTTTGAATCCGTGAAATGGGAAAGCCATATATTTACCAGTTCAGTTTTTTCAGGGTCCACTTCGATCTTGAACTCACCTTTATTAGTAAATATGCTATATTCAGTGGTCAGTGTTTTTTTCTCTTCTCCGCCTTTGACAATGCCTATTGTAGCATCTTTAGTATATGACGTTTTGGTCTTTTTAAGAATATCAGCAAGAGTTGAACCTTTTTTTATTTCTACTTCAACATCATTTAATTCAATAGTGATCATAGCTGACAAGACCTTTCCTGTATAATGAAAAATTATAGCTAAACGGATTGTTGTTTTGGTATTTAAGTATTATCTTATTGATCCACACAAGCACACATTAGTATATATAATTGTATAGGTACATAATTTTATGTACTCATATATTTTCATAGTATATCAAGTATAACTTGGTATATCGAAAATCCTCACTTCGTTCACATTTTCTAATCTTCGGCTCTTTTGAGAGCCTCATGCGAAGATTCTACGAATCTTCTAATCCTCCATTCCTTCGGAATGTCGGTCAAGAAAATCCGACCGAAGGGAGGATTCTGTTCTTTAATCATTAATTGATTTACCAACTTTAATAGGATTAAATACTATAAGTCTTTTGATATACCTTCTGCCCCTTCAACACGTTCATCTTTAGTAAGTTCGGAAAGAATTCTGGAAGTATCTCCTATTTCCACGATCTTACCCATTCTCATGAGTGCCGCCCTATCACATATTTCACCGACGAAGTCCATGTCATGTGACACGATAATAAAGGTCTCACCTAACGCCTCTCTGGCATGAAGGATCGATTTGGTAACCTCCATCTTTGTAACAGGATCCATTGTACCCGTAGGCTCATCAAACACCAGTATACGAGGTTCTTTCATTAAAACCTGTGCCATAGCTACCCTATGACGCTCTCCTTCGCTGAGTTCATCTGGCATCTTGGTCAGGATAGTCTTGGCTTTTTTCTCTGAGTATCCTGCTGTCATTAATGTATTGATCGCCTTTCGTTCTCCCAGTTCATGGGGTAGTTCCAGGCCAATAGCTTCAGTCAGATTATCAATAATATTCCTGTGTGGATATAAGCTGTATTCCTGGTACAACACGCCGATGTATTTGGAAGCTCTTCCCTTACCATGCGGACCTTTTACAGTCATATCTATCCATTCATCCCCTATCCTGACATCCACGTCACCATCAGTAGGGGTTAGAACACCTGTGATGATCTTGGAAGTTGTAGTCTTACCAGCACCACTTATTCCGATCAGACCGAATATTTCTCCTTCCTTTACATCAAACTTAATATTATCTACAGCATTAACAACACCACGGTCAAGTGAGAAATAGTTCATTCTGAGTTTATCTACCTTAACGATCGGTTCTCCAACCTCTACTTCGGTTTTCTTTACTGCAGTAACCTGTTTCATGAAATCGGCACAAACTGTTTTCGGATCACCTTCGGCAACAATCACACCTTCATCAATCCAGATGGCTTTATCAGATAGCTCTTCAATAACCTGTGGCCAGTGAGAGGTGATCACCAGTGACATTTGATAGTTTTCCACAGCATTTTTAATACTCTTGTGGACCAGTTCAGCTGTTTTGGGATCAAGAGTACCCGTGGGCTCGTCTGCCAGAAGCATCATAGGGTCTTTAACCAGTTGTCTTGCCAGGACAACTCTTTGTTTTTCTCCACCGCTGAGTTCCCGTGCAATATGCATCATCCGGTGTGAAAGGTTTACCTGATCAAGCAGATCTGCTGCTTTATGGATAGCTGTCGGTCCCTTTTCGCCTATCTCTGTCAAAGAGTTCATAACATTGACAATAACCCTATCATCCCCATACAGAGCAAAGGTCCGCTGCAGCATGATGGCAAGTCTACGTGATATGGCTTTCCTGATAGGATCATGTATAGGAAGAGTAACAAAATCAACAGTCTTTTCTGATAGTACAGTGTTACACTTGGGACAGGGGTCACCTATTCTTCTCGGTGGTTCAACATATCCGCATTCATTACATAATGCAATACGGTATAAAACCTGTCCCGATATCCTTTCGAATTCTTCCACACCTCTTAAGACGTGCATTAGAATTGATTTCCCTGCACCGCTTCTACCAAGTATTCCTATAGTTTCTCCTTCATTGATTGTCAGATTTATATTTTTCAATACATCAACATCATCAAATCCCAATGATAGGTTCTTTATTTCGATAAAAAATGACATAAGTCTCCTCACACATTATTTTTATTATTTTATAATTGTTCAGTTCACATTTAATTCATGCGATTTATGCTTATTGATATGTTATATTTAATAAAATTATTGATTCAATGTTACTATTTTATTTAGTGTAGTAAAATTGTACATAATACATAAATATAACGATAATATATTACACTGAAAATTCAAGAGAGTATATTCTTGATCTTCTCTGTTACAATATCACTCACTACTTTTCCGTCCACACTGCCTCGCATTTCTTTCATGACCAATCCCATCAATGGTCCTACTGCCCCAAGCCCTCGCTCGGTAATAAAGTCCATCCGCCGGGAAATGATCTCATCGACCATGGTTTCGATATCTTCTTTGTGTTTTGTTCCCAGACCCAATTGCTGCGCCGCATCTTGTGCCGATATTCCAGGTTGTGCTATGATCGTAGATAACAGTTCGGGAACTACTTCCTTTGCAGCATCTCCGGAAGCTATCAATTTGAATATATCTACATATTGACCGGTGTCTAATTGATTTACATCAATTCCCTCTCGTCTTAGCTCTGTTAAAGTATTCACTAAAGTGCTGGCAATTAGTGTGACATTTATTTCCGTATCACCCATTCCGGATAAAATATCTTCGAATAATTCGAAATGTTTAAAAGCAACTCTCTCTGCAAGTTCCTCATTAAGGCTATGGTCCTTCATATACCTGCCCTTTCGCGCAGGCAGGAGTTCAGGAAGTGCGATATCATGAAGCATTTCGTGCGTCACAACTACCGGAGGCACATCTGTTTCAGGATACATCCTGGCTGCGCCAGGCAGTGGCCTCATATAGGCAGAGTTGCCGTCGGGCAAAGCTTTTCTGGTCTCTTCCGGAACAGAGGTCATCGCGAAACGGCTGCGGTCCACCACCATCCCGAGAGCACTAAATGCACGTTCTTTAAGATCAGCTACCAAAACCACACAGTCTTCGACCTTTGCATCCAAAGCCTGCTGCAGAGCTTCTATTTCCCGGGCAGTAATACCATATGCCGGTAATTCATCCGTATGGAATATTCCGCCTACGCCTGATTTTTTTGCATAGTCAGACAGCTCACTACCCAGTCTTCTACCAGGCTGTATCTCCCTGCCCACGAGACCTGCAAAACCATGCAGGTTCACTGCAAGTACTACGCCTTTTTTCAATGCTTTTTTAATCACTTCAGACTGGGTCTTTACAAACAGATGTGTAACATCAATAATATCACCCTGTACCGAAGCACTGCCTTTTTGCAATTCATCCATGATCTCAAGCAAATTCACCTGACGCTCAACTTCACGCTCGACTATAGTTTCTATCAGGTCGAGTGCCTGTACACCTTTGATCTCTACACGGGCGCCCCTGGCTATCGACACATTCACATCTTGCCTGATAGTGCCCTGACCGCGTTTGACCTTACCTGTCGAGCGAAGCAACATACCTATTAATTCTGCTGTTTCCCTGGCATGAAGTGGAGACCTGATATCCGGTTCGGTACCAATTTCCACCAGGGGAATACCCAGCCTGTCAATTGAAAAGACCACGTGATCTGCTTTATCTTCTATCCTCTGAGCAGCTTCTTCTTCCAGACAAAGTACACCAACTCCTACATTGCCTTGTGAAGTCTCCATATAGCCGTTGGTAGATACCAGTGCTGTACGTTGAAATCCGGATGTATTAGAACCGTCAATAACGATCTTACGCATAGTATGAATCTCATCAAAAACATCCATGTTAAAGAGTCTGGCTATCAAAAGAGTTGTGGCAATAGCTTCTTTATTCAGCTCTCTTGGCGGCTCTTCGTCATTCTCTACCAGACAGGTAGTATCGTAAGCCATATAGACAAATTTCCTTTTGTGCATAATCTCTTCAAGAGCAGCTCTGTCCACTTCACCCATTTCACTGCGCGTAGGGCGAAGATATCTATAATATTGGTAAGTAGAATCTGCCGTATCCATGAGCTGTGTAGGACAACCGCAAAAAAGTTTTTCTTGTGTGTTCAACTGTTGATGAATCTCAAGACCTGCCTTGAAACCCAGTTTGTCATAATCATATTCTTTAGTCATAGGGACACAACTCTTAGGATAAGTAAATAAAAGAATAGCGGGGCATGGATTCGAACCATGGATCTACGGGTTATGAGCCCGTCGGGATTTCCTGACTACCCCACCCCGCTAATAATAATTTGTGGTGTGGGTAAGTGCCACAATTGGAGACTATCGGATATAAGGGCTTCGGTAAATACCCCTATTTTGCTCTATACTTTGCTGCTGAATCTTTCAAAGCTTCGATCCCGGGTAATTTTTCTCCTGCTAAGAAATCAATACAAGCCCCGCCGCCAGTACTTACATGATCGATCCTGGATTCCATACCAAGCTGTTCCACTGCAGCAGCGATATGTCCCCCGCCTATCACGCTGAACTGTGATTGTGTTGCTGCTTCGATCAGTTCCACTGTACCCAGTGTAAAGGCATCCTTCTCAAATACTCCTGCAGGGCCGTTCATGATTACTGTTTGAGCCGCTTTTATCTCTTTAGAGAAGGACACTATGGTCTCAAGTCCGATATCATTTATATATAGATCCATGTCACTGTTCTTACCAAGCTCGTCAATGCCTTCTTCTACTCTTTCGCTATGGTTATCCAGTGCAACATCTATAGGTAGACCGATCCTATTATCAAATTTATTAATAAGTTGCTGTGCTTGTGCTATCTGGTCCGCATATCCCTGGGATTTTATATAATCCATATTGAGTTTACCAATATCCACATTCTTAGCGGCTAAGAAAACATTGGCAACCACACCGGTAAGTAGTACTTTATCAGCCATGTTATTGGTCAATACATGCCTTACTACTTTTAAGGAATCATCCACTTTTGTTCCGCCCAAAACATATATGCACACACCGTCACTACCATGGCATCCCTTACTTAAAGAGTGGATCTCTTTCTCCATCAGTCTGCCAGCTATGCTGGGAAGCACCCACGTAAAACCCATGATAGATAAATGGGAACGGTGAGAAACAGCAAAGGCATCGTTCATGTATACATCGATAAATGGAGATAGACGTTTAACCATATGGGATGTGGCATGTTCCTGTGCCGAGCGATTTAAGCTCTCTTCTGAAAAGAACCTGACATTCTCCAGCATCATAATATCTCCATTCTTAAGTTTTTTTATTTCAGAGACTGCACTGGAGTTAAAAATAGAATCTACATAGTTTATATCTCTATCAAGTAGGTCAGACAGCCGCCTAGCATGAGGTTCCATTCTCATGAAATCACGTTTGCCAGGTCTGCTCTGGTGACTCATTAGCACTACTTTTGAATCATCCATCTCTTTAAGTGTGTTCAATGAACTCCTGAACCGTTTATCATCAAGGATCCTATTATCCGGAGTCATAGGCGAATTCAGGTCCAGTCTGCACAGAACCGTTTTTCCCGATAGATCAATATCTTCAATAGTTAGGTATTCTTTTACAGACAACTATTTCATACCCCTTATTTTCTTATTGTTTTGTATGAAAATGATATATTATTTTGTTTTTTTATAACTATTGCGGCTTAACTATTTCTATCCTGGTATCGGGATTACAAATTCCTCAAATTTCATCATTTTAACGCAAAGAGTGTTATTATTTTTCTTTGCGTTTTCATTATGTTCTGTAAAAATCTCGCCGATACTATAGTTAATTATATATATGAGTAATCACATACATAACTACATCATTAGCATAATGATGATGAAATGTGATGGTGTTGCACATGGACCCAAATAATAAATTTGTCTTAATCTTAATTACTATAATGTTCCTGCTAGGGCCTGCTTCTGGTCTGGAGGTAGAGATAACAACTAGCCATTCCTCCTATACAGTAGCAGATAATATTGGCATTTATGTAAAAATACTCGACAACTCTACCCCACAGAACAATACCCTTGTTAATTTTACCACAACCCTTGGCAATCTTAGTGCAACTTCAAAATATACTAATTCATCGGGAATAGCTACAGTTAATATAAATTCAACTATCTCGGGTAATGCTTTCGTACAGGCAACTACGGGAACCGATTGTAACACAACAAACATCACCTTTATTGCAGATTCCCCTACTTCAATATCAATTAATCCCGATCAGGACCCGCTTATAGTAGGCAACTATTCACAAGTACACATTATCCCATATGACCAGTACCTGAATGTTAATAATACTGTGAATATGTCACTGAATATCCGGATATATGACATTATTGGAGAGACATTATACCAGTGTAACCTCACAAGAGCGCCCTACACATACACTCACATAACAATTAACCAGGCCGGTGTAACCATTACCGATTCCAGCCACAACACGTCAAGTATATTATTTATCATTAATTCAACTATTGCCAGGAATGTCTACCTAAATGCAACCACAAGCAGTATAACAAACACTTCTATTATCACATTCACACCAGCAGCACCTTATTCACTTACTACACTTTATGATGATGAGTACACAGTGAATACCTCTTCCGAACTAACAGTATGGGTTTATGACAGATATGAGAATCCTATCAGCAACCTCACTGTCCTGTTCAATGCCACACCGCCTTACAATACCACATACAACAGTCCGGTAGAGTATAATTCACTTACCCTTGCACCAACAAGTAATTGCACTGATCCGGATGGAAAATCATTTACCATTTTTACCACTGATAAGCGCTCAGGCGATAATACGATCAATATATCAGTATCAAATACCTCAGTCAATGCTTCAATCACTATCAAAGGAACACCGGACAATTGTGATAAACTGTTCTTAAGCCATACACCGAAAAGTGCATATGCAAACAATGAAGACCAATACCTGATCAGCGCTCGTGTAGTTGATCAATTCCTAAATCCGGTACTGCCTGGTGGAGGGGCGATCGATAAAAAAGTTATTTTTTCCGGCATATCAGAATCAAGAACAGTCCCTATCAATTTCCAGGGAGTTGCCACACTACAGACAGAACCCACACCTTTTCTCGAAACACTAACGATCACAGCCGAATATGATGACGGGTCCGGGCCTACTAATATCACCAACACCACAAATATAAATTATATAGCCGGGAACCTGGATCATTTTGACATATATGCTAATCCCACAACCGTACTCTCATATGAGCTTACTGGCAACCACAACTCTTCTATAACTGTTGTAGCTTTAGACCAATGGGGACATACCCTCCCTGACATTGAAGTGATACTGAATAACACCAACCCCCTCATGGGTGATCTCAGTGTGACAGGTATGAATATGACAAATTATATTGTCACCAATACCAGTTCGAATGGCAAGATATATGCATCATTCATAAGCAGATCAGTGCCAGGAAATGCAACGATAACCGCAACTGCCAATTCGATCAATTACTCAGTAAATAATTCGGTTATTATCAATATACAAAATGAGCCTTTTTTAAGCGTAAGCATTACAGCCGAACCCGAGATTATAAATTCAGGTGATATAATCAATATCACCACTATAATCTCTGTTGAAGGTGAACTTCCGGTATCACGTCCTGCCGCCAGTGCTATTCTTGTACTTGATCGTTCAGGAAGTATGGACCCTGATTATTATGCAGGAACACCACTTGATGTAGTGCTTGTACTTGATCGCTCGGGAAGTATGCGTTATCTTGGATCAAGTCCCCAGCAGCCGATGACCGATGCAAAAACAGCCGCAAAAGTGTTCACGGATAATCTGGTCTCGAATTCACAGGTAGGAGTCGTAGCATTTGAATGGACCAGTGATATCAGGTTAGGTCTAACACTGTTAAACTCTTCAGATAATAAAACACTTATCAGAAATACCATCAACGATATAATCACAGCCGGTTACACTGCAATAGGGGATGGTATGGCAGATGGAAATACTTTACTTAAAGACGGCCGCACTGATGCAAGAAAAATTATGATCCTGCTTACTGACGGTAAATGTACTGCAGGAAATGACATGGATTGCACGGATGCGATCGCAGATGCAATTGCTAATAGCATTACAGTCTATACTATCGGTCTGGGCGGGTCTGAAAATATAGATGAATCATTACTTCAACGTATTGCATTCGAGACAGGCGGCAAGTATTTCAATGCACCGTCCAGCTCACAACTGCGTACTGTTTATAATTCAATTGCCCAGGATATCTGTGATTATGATATAACTCAGATCGAATATGGTGATGAAGGGTTCACGCCATTTGACTATGCTGTAAATGGACGTTTTACTCAGAGGGACATTACTTCTATTTATACGATAAAATTCGATGCATATGATATTGATACTGGTGACGAATGTTATATTAAAATTAACGGGAACTTACTCAATTATGTTCCTGTTACTGGGGATAATATTTGGAAAAGTTACGAATATGATGTTTCACACCTTGTGATCAACGGAACAAACATTATCAGTTTCTATGATCCCAAGAACTGGAACAATGCCATTAGAAATGTTGAGATACTGGCAAATAACAAATTATTAACCTCCTATCCGACAAGCGTTGACCTGGTTGTTGATCCCCCATACAACTGCACATTCACAACATACGAATATGAAGATTATTTCCTGATCAATGAAACTATTAATGACCTTAAAGTACTCCTGGAATGGTACAATAATTCTGTATATCTAAACCTGACCTTAATTAGCCCGACAGGACATGTATATGGCCAGACGAGCGATTCAACTGGTTATTATTATGATGACAGGGAGGCCGTTCCTATTGATGTTCGTTCAAATGATCTTGACACATATATTATATCCAGAATCCCGGATACTGCTTTTACAGATGAAACATTTATCTATATAACAAATGACCTCAACAATGCAAATGATCAGGCCAGTTCGATCATGCGCTGGAAACTTCCGGATGCACCAACACATAATGCAAAGATAGAGAGCGTGATAATGTATCTTCGCGGGTCCGGAGAACCTAATCCGGGATGGGATGCAGATTCCGATAGTAGATCGATCAATATCTTTGATCTAATAACAAATTACAACGAACCTACATGGAATTCAAGGAACTCTACCAGTACATGGGCATCAGGAAGTTTTAGCAATGCCGATTATAATCGCACATATCTTATTGACTCAATAAACTTATCCTCATCAATTGAAAACACTATAGTCGAATTTGATATTACCAATGCAACATGGGACTCGGACCGTGTACCCGACTGGGGTGAGGAATGCAACATAGTGCTAACAGGAAATAATTATGATGGCACGGATGCAAACCCAAGTATCGACAGTTTCACATCAAGTGAGTATTACTATTACAACGGTCTGAATAATCACCGTCCTCTTGTCACAGTCACATATTCGATACCAAAAGATACATCCGAATATATCTGGATCAATCCTTTAAGTTATACATATCCGGATACTGATAATGATACAGTCGAAAATGGAAACTGGACTGTCCAGGTTTCAGGAGCTATGGACGGAAGTGAACAATTTAATATTACCACATATATTGATAAGAAGAGTGCAGCCCAACTTGCATCCTATGCATTTGTCTCAAGCTTTAATGAAACCAGGGGGGACAAAACAGGTCTAATATTATATAGCAATGACAATTTCTCAACTGATGACTGCCAGACAAGCTACTTGCGTGGTGGGAATACATGGGTCGGATATTTTACAGTAAATACTGAAGCAATATATTATTTTAATCTCTCATGGGCAGATCTATCCGATCTCAATATATCTCTTTACCAGGGCACAACACTGCTTGATTCATCAACTGGCAATTCAAGTCCGGAAATAGTAAGTAGTCCACTGTGTACAGATATGGACTATCATATTATTGTGAGCAAGAACTCCAATATACAGAATGATACACAGTTTACGGTTAATGTATCAAGTTCACCTCTCCGTACTGCAATAAGCGCTTATTATGACAGTAGTGGCAGTGGAGGTGTACCACGGTACAGGACATGGGACGGTCTACAGTGGTCTGATGAAAAATCAGCAAATTTTGTAGGCGGCAATATTCGCGGTATCGTAATGCAGTTATGTCCTTCTAGGGATGAGATCATCATGGGAACATTGGATGATCAAAAAGATCTCAATATACAGATATGGGACGGGTCAGTGTGGGGAGCAGTAGAGGAATTCTCACCTATCGCAAATTACAATAATCACAGAGGCTTTGATATTGCTTATGAGCAAAATTCCCATGATGCAATAGTCGTATACAGAAACTCGTATACTAGTACGTGCACACCACGATATCGAGTATGGGACGGCAGCACATGGGGTCCTGAATCTTCGGTGGACACAACAGATACAGGGAGTGCCTATATCCAGTGGGTGAGACTTGCTGCAAAACCAAACTCAGATGAGATTATATTAGTGTTTATGAATAGTGATGATCGTCTCTATGCACAGGTATGGGACGGTTCTGCCTGGAGTAATACAAAAGTCCTTTCCACTGATACTGCGACATATGATTATCAGTGCTTTGATGTGGTTTATGAGCAAAACACCGGTAATGCTGTAGTAGCATGGTCTGACAAAACAACCGGAACTGTCCGGTCCTGTGCCTGGAATGGTGCAGTATGGAGTGCTGATAGCGCTATATATACCTATTCACATGGTGTATACTGGATCAAATTAGCTTCTGATCCGAATTCAAACAACATACTTATGGGTGCACTGGACTCTGCATATGACATCAGTGTGAGTACATGGAATGGTTCAACATGGACTTTAGCGGACCAATTGATCGAAGATGCCTCACACGGTTATAATAGACGTTATTTTGATGTTGAATTTGAACAGACCTCAGGTACCGGTATAGTAACGTGGAGTGATAATACACCAACACCCGGATATAAGTTATGGAACGTGTCCGATAACTCATGGAGTCTGGAATATAGCGCATCAAGTGTGGGTTCGAGTTACGTTTCATGGGTTAAATTAATACCTGATCCTTACTCTGATAATATATTCCTTATGATATCAGATGGAGCTAATGATATCAGTACCCAGTTATATAGTGAATCTACATGGAGTAATCCTACAATATTCGAAATAAATTCTAACCGCGAATATGGAAATTATGATCTTGTCTACAAGAAGCAAAATATCTCTAATATCCGGACACCTGTAACCTGGACTGAATGGTATGCTGATGTCACATCCACACTTTGTAATGATTCTATTGAACATCTTTGTAATTCAATTAAGACTATAACGGCTGATGGGCTTACAGCTATTGATGAAGGAATATTTAAAGCAAATAATGAATTTGCCACAATACCAGGCAATTCAACTATGGTACTTATGACAGATGGAATTGACAATGCCGGTTATCATTCTATACTGCTTGAAGTAGAGCGTGCTAAGAACAATAATACTATAATATATACTATTGGTCTGGGCAGTGATGAATCCGAGGTTGATCCCGTATTATCCGAGATCGCAAATACTACCGGCGGAAAATATTATTTTGCACCTGATGCCGGTACGCTTAAAGATATCTTCCGCGGTATTGCTGCCAATATCACCAATTTTACTGCCGACGGTCCCGAATTGAGTTTGATCATACCCCATAATTATCTCAGTGGAACATCAATCGCAACTGCAACCTATATTGGCAACAGTAGCAATTCTACAAAAGATACTGCTTCGAATTTTGTTGTTCCTACTTATCCAGGCAATGGCAATGCAGAACCCAATGTTACCACTGTTGGAAATGAAACAAAACTCTTCTGGAAAATGCCAAACCTGGAGCCAACTGAAAAATGGGGTGTGTGGTTTAAAATAAGAATGCAGGGTGCAGGTTATGTGCCGCTTATTCTGGATAACTCAAATGTTACCTATAATGATGTGAATGATACGAACATTACCGTTAACATTAGCGACATGGACGGTCCTAGTATAAATGGAAGTGCTGCCGATATTGAGTTTATTGCACTCGGTACATTATATTTATCTGTAAACCATCCGACCGTGCTTATCGGGGATCCGTCCGAATTATCAATAGAATTACGATACCAAGATGGCAATCCTGCAGCTGCACATGTTACATTTGATACCAATCATGGGTATTTCGGAGATAATAAGGAGAATCCTTATACTGTTTGCGTGTCTTTTAAAGATGAAATAAATTATGCTAGTGCTACAGCAGGTCAAGCATATATTAATATTATTGCCAGCAATGGGAATAATAGTGGTGTAGATAATAATACCATGATCATAGTCAGGCCAAAGGGTTTGATAACTATAAGTTAAATATGAACTCAAATGATCTCTACATCTATTATATGCCGTCCCACTGCAAGTACGGTATTGTTATTACAGACTGTAATACTCATATCATTAGAATGCGTTGTGGTAAAACCAATACTTTCAAGGTAGCTCTGCCACTGCGGTGCATATGTGCTGTTTATCTTAAGGCTTACATTCACCGGGGTTTGTGTCCTGTTAATAATACTCGTATTATACTTCATATTTATAGTAGCAATACCTTTTCCACCGAAAGATGAGGTTCCCTGTATGCATACTAAACCTATAGTAGTAAAATTGGTGCCATTCATTATACGGGTATAGATACGCGGATTTGATATTTTTATACCTCCACTGGGATATCGCTTCCATACACCACCATTCTCATAAGTAAGAAACATGTCATCCTGCTGGTATTCGATCATTCCGCAGTTACAAAAGAATGTCTCTGTCCCATATTCTATGGTAATATTCGATTCCTCACAAACTGATAAGGTTGCACTCTGGAGTTGAACATTGAGATTTTTCACAGGTGTCTGATCGAACGCTACCATTTTCATATTGCTCTGGAGCACAATAAAGCTTTGCTGGGTACTTTCAAAAGTACACGCTTTCATACTATTTTGCAGCGCAGGGTACCCCATCGTATATATCATGCCCATGGAAAACATTACAATAGCAAATATGTATATGTATCCTACTGTCTCGGAAACTGCTGCATCTTTTCTATTGCTGTTATATTTCATATTTTATCCTATCTATCAGAGCTGTAACTTATCCGGTGTGTTTGAGAGTCACTGTATGCTGTTCCGTTTATAGGAATGGTGTTTGCGATCCCATTAATAGTAACACTAACACTTATATCAGATTCAGAAGAACGAATCTCGATGACCTGGTCTATGAATGCCAGCTCAGCGTTAATAACATACGTTTCCTTTCCAACTTCGGGCGGGATCATATATTGTGTGTCTATTACCCCATTATCCGGTGCTATCAAGTACATATTAGTGATCGTATTGCTCATCATATTACCTATGTCCCTGAACTGTTCTTCTATTACCATAGTCTTTGGATTCTTTATCAGTAGATCATCTGCACAAAGAAGCACTGTAAAGAAAAAAAGAATAAATATTGAAGATAATAAAACGTATTCTACAGTAACTGAAACTGCATCATCAGTATTGGAAAGTGATCTCATTATATCATCTCTATTATTTCAGGTTCGCAGGCATAGTAGGTAATCCCATCATCATAATATATGTTCAGCCATATGATATTGATGCGGCTATTATTAGTGGAGTTGAATACTATTTTGGATATGGTAACATTCACATTATTTCCATAAATAGAGTGGATGGTACTTACCTGTGAAGTATAATTATTAAGAAGTCGAGTAAAATTATTACGTACTGTCTCATTGGTTGTATTGTTGAGTTTCCATGCAAGTTGTGCTGCGTTTTTCGAATAATCCCGCACTCCCAGAGTAAGGTCTCTTATCTGTTCTTTAGGGAATTCAAGAGCCGAATGAGATGAGTGGAAGCCAGTTACTGAAGCCTGGTTCGCTAATAATGCAAGCAAGATCAATGACAGGGATATTGTCATTCCGCTTAATATAATCCACTGACCTTCGGTATTACCAGCTATATTTGCCATATTATGAGTCTCACCTCTACTACCTGCACATTATTTGAAGAAATGTTCCATGTACCACCTGTTTGCATTACTGTTTCGTTATAAAGCGTTATGAGGCGTGAAGCTGACATTGAATTTTCAATTGGTGCACCATGCATGATCACATGTTTATTAGTAATTGTACTATTATCAATATAGACAAAATCTACATTATACAGAATATCCCCAAGCAAGTTATTGATCTCGGTATCAAGGGATTTAAGGCTATTGTTCTGTGGTATTGGTTCTGATAAATTATATCCCGTCACATGCTCTGTGAGGTTAAGGTTGTATTGAAGTGAGGTATCAGGTGCGATATCAAGAACATTCAATACATCAGTTGCTGTTTGTTGAAGCTGCACATCCATACTAAGTTCACACTGTGGTGTGATGATCATAGTATTTTCAGAAATAAGCATGACTATCATAAGTATAACACCGGCAGATACAAATCCTTCAAGAGTATTCATCTGGGCAGTTTCATTCAATTCCATACTCTCACCACAAGATTAGCAGGTTCGAACAGCGGCTCTGTTCTATTATTATATTCAACAGGAATTGTAGAGTTAAGTGATGCATTAGTAAAATTCGTAAAGCTAAGATCAAGCCAATAGGTCGCATTAGTTGGGAACATACTATTATTAAACACGAAGCGTAAACTGCTTACATTAGTAATATTAACAGGAAGAGATTGAGAAACATTAATGAATTTACTTGTATTGTTTTTTTTATAGATAGAGTAATTATTAGAAGAAATGTTAGTTCCATTCAATTTTGCATGGTGGAAAGTAGAATTTGTCGTATTGAAATTAAAATCAATTATTTGAATGATCACACTATCGTTTTGTGGCCCTGTAACATTGATACATACTGATTCATTAGATAAATTCCAACAGCTTAATTCATTTACACAAAATTGCGCAATTTTTCCTGTTTCTACTAATACTAATCTCGATATTTTGAATCTGTCCTGATTTGCATTGGGTGTTTTTCCTAAACTAATAATAGACCCGTTTATAATTAAAGGACCACCATTCTTATTAATACTAATGTTGTAACCATAATTTATCTTAGTGCCGCTTATCATATCATAGAGGCCGAGGTTATTTGTGATTATAGTCTCATTTAATTCCATTATTTGCAATATTTTTGATCTATTCAACTTGTTTGGTGTATATGTACGTCTTATGTTAGGAAATTCATCTTCTGCCAGACCGATACGGCTTATATTTCCAGTATGTATCTCCCAGTTAGTACCATTATGTGTACTATTTCCCCACCACCCCGGGTCTTCTACAAGCAGGTTAGCTGTTCGATAAGCAACTGAATCCAGACTCCCTTCTCCTGATGTTGAAATGAAAAGACCTGGTATGAACTGTATTACAAACATGAGCGTGAACAGGAAAACAATTATCCCCAGAAGAAAGTCAAAACTGAGTTGTCCTTTATCCCTCAACATTATCAAACTCTATAATTTTCTTCACTATCACATTGCGGGCACTTAATTGGAATAAAGTTCGGATCAGCCTGGAATTCAAAGTCACAAATACTGCATCTGAAAAATACTTTTGTCTGATCAATAAAATCGTCCGTATGATAACCCCCTTTACCTGGAAATATGAATATTGATGTATATATGTATGTTATTTAATATAAAAAAAGTTTTCCTATGAAGTAATCAAATTAGAATTAAATCTTGTGTTTCTAATTTGATAGTTCGATTATAATCCACACCGTGTAAAAAAATCATACAAATTTTTTAATAGTATATCAAGTATAACCTGATATATCGAAAATGCTCACTCCGTTCACATTTTCTAATCTTCAGCTTCTTCGAAGCTTCAAGCGAAGATTCTACTAATCTTCTAACCTTCGGCTCTTTTAAGAGCCTCAGTCAAGAAAATCCGAACGTTAGCGAGGATTTTGTTCTATTGAAATTATTTTCATGTTAATATTATTTTTAAAGATATTTCCACCGCAAAGTCCGCAAAGAATTAGTAAAATTTGTTTAAAATTCTTGTATTGATTTCTCAAAAAAGCAAAATATTTACAATTTTAACAAAATATGTAATCCTGAATATATGTTATCACGTAATTTCTTTGACAATTCCTCGGCAATTTTTTTCCCTTTAGCATTTAAACAATAGTTTTCCTTTCGATAAGTACGTAAAATACCTTTGCTATTTAGACTTTTTATTGTTTTTTTTAGATTTGCATGATATTGTTGAGGTAATTTCTTTCGAATCGTGCCTTCATTTATATTTTTGTGTTGTGATATATGTAACCTTCCAAGAACTTCAAGAATCTTTATTTCGTCTTCTGTTAGGTCATCTTCAATATCATTCATTGCGTCATAACTGACTAAGAGATTTATAAATATTCCGCAATCGAAAAGATTAAAGCGTAATACTTATGTATATTAATTGTACTTTATAGACTATATATTGTACTAAAGGAATTGATATGTCTGTATTATCAGAAATTTTTGGAAATTGTCCACAAATGAAGATTATTGAAACTTTTGCGGAAAACTACAATGACAAATTGTATGCTGCTGACATTGTTCGAATGACAGATGTGCATAAAGCAACTGTTCATTCACATTTAAATAAATTAGTGGATGAAGGTTTAATAGAAAAAAAAGAAAAAATTGGAAATATACAGTTCTATCAACTTAATTTGGATAATCCAAAAGCAAAAATGATTTTAATGCTAGAAAGTTATATTGTTTCAGAGCGTCTTGAAAAATTAGCTATAGAAGATCTTGGAAAAGAAATAGAAGTTTCAAGTTCAACGTTAACTACTTCTGAGTTAACTGCTTCTAAATCAGCTACTTCTGATCCAGTATATAATGAACTTTCTCCACATGTTGATATCTATAAGAAAAAAGTATCCTGTTCCATTATTACAAAACTTTTTAGATTACAAAATTATATGACTAATGTTCCTAATATAAACGATATATCAAAAACATCAAAGGGGACCACTTATGGCTAAAAATAATCAAAAAGATTTTCCGGAAAAAAAAATTGATGTAAACGAACCAAAGATACGATATGATTATACATTTTATTCTAATGTTGCACGAGCTACCACAAGCGAGGTAGATGCTTACATAGATTTTATGCAGTTTCCACCAGTAGAGAATATAACACCTGCAGTAAGAATATATTTATCACAAACTCATCTCAAGCAACTATTTGATATGTTAAGTAAAATGCCCAGGGTTTCAGACAGAGAGGATGAAGAGTAAAAGTATTATTGCTTAATTTTATTTTTTCTTTTATGTGACACATTAGAGCTAATTGTCAATGCATGTTTCTATTTGCCCATGCGTCCTTAAGATGCTCTGCTTTTGTAAAGCAGGATCTTTGACTACAAAAAATATTTAGGATATTGAAAATAACATATATGCTGATGATAGACAGAACAAAAAAAGTAAGTACTGATGAGAAACAGGCTGTTGGTGAATTTGCTGCCGGACTCGTAGAAGATGGGATGGTTGTTGGTCTTGGAACCGGTTCAACTACAGCTTATGCAATACAGGCACTTGGACGCAGGGTCAAAGAAGGATTGAATATCAGGGGTATCCCAACATCATTCCAGGCCAGGATGTTAGCTGTAGAATGCGCAATACCTCTTACATTACTTTACCAGGACCCGGTAGTGGATATTGCGATCGATGGAGCAGACCAGGTAGATAATGAACTGTTTGTAATAAAAGGCGGCGGAGCCGCACATACCAGTGAGAAGATCGTAGCATGTTCTGCCCGGCGGTTTGTGGTACTGGTAGATGATATGAAACTTGTGGATATCCTGGATCATCCTGTTCCTCTTGAAGTTATGCCTGATGCACTGCAACTTGTCGAGCGACGTGTCAGTGAACTCGGAGGAAAACCTGTTTTGCGTATGGCAGTACATAAGGACGGGCCTGTGATCACTGATAATGGGAACTGTATAATAGATGCTGATTTTGGAAAAATTGCAAAACCGGATCGTCTGTCTTTGGATTTATCAAAGTGTGTTGGTGTAATAGAGCATGGCATTTTTGATAATGCATATGAAATATTTATAGGGAAGTCAGACGGCAGTATTAAAGTTCTAACTCGTAAGCATTAATGACTTAAGATAATGACCGGATCAATATTCAAGAAACTGGAAGGTATGCAGGAACTTAGTGAATCAGTTCATGATATAAAATCATTGTTATCCAAACTTAAAAAAGAGCTGAGTGCTTACAGTGTTTTTGATTTGATGAAGGTTCAGGCCCTGCTGGAAAACGAATGTAGATACCTTCCCGGGAATTATAGGACAAAAGTTAAAGAAAAGATGTGTGAGCAGATCTTTTCTAATTATAAGATCATTCTATCAAGTAATAATTCCCAGGACCGGGAACTTGATATGGAACAATATAATGATTTTCTTAAGATATTTTGGCAAAGACTGGATAATATATCAGCTTCTGAGAAGGAAAAGACAGTACTTTATTTTTTATGTGCCATGTATAATATTTTTATTACCAGGACACCCCCGCATCCGGTAGGTACTCCCTTCCCGGGTGGGTTTTGTGTGGAAAAAATAGAGGATGAGTACTATTGCCCTGTAAAGGATAAACAAACAGAAAATGAAGAGGCTATCTGCAAGTTCTGTATAGCCAAACAGGATGATCGGGTTAAATAATTATTTTGCCCGGATTTTTTCCGTAGGTTTTATCGTTTATGCCATAGTTTATAGACTAATGTTCAGTAATCTGAATAGATTGATATTAATAGATTAATTAACGGGATAAAACATGCCAGAATCGGAGATTAATATACAGAATGTGGTCGCATCTACTAAATTAGCAGAGAGTTTTGACCTTATAAGCATTGAGTCGGAACTTGAAGGAGCTGAATACAATAAAGCCAAATTTCCTGGAATGGTCTATAGGGTAACAAACCCCAAAGCAGCCTTTTTAATATTTACATCAGGAAAAGTAGTGTGTACAGGTGCAAAGAATGTGGAGGATGTAGTTACTGTCATTCACAATGTTGCAAAGAAGATAGGCTCCCTTGGTGTTGAAGTAGTAGAAGATCCGGATATCACCATACAGAATATTGTGGCATCTGCAGATCTTGGTACTAAATTAAACCTGAATGCAATAGCCATTGGTCTTGGATTTGAGAATATTGAATATGAACCGGAACAGTTCCCTGGTCTGGTATACCGTATCAGTTCTCCAAAGATCGTAGTTCTTATCTTCAGCTCGGGAAAACTTGTAGTAACCGGAGGTAAGTCGCCTGCGGATTGCCAGAGAGGAGTTGAGATAGTAAGGGAACAGCTTGAAAATATGTCCCTGCTCTAAGTGGTGAATAATATATCATCTTATAGTGATGCAGTAGCGCAGAGTATCATTGTCGATAAAGAGATCAAAGAATATATTAATAAGCATGATCGGGACTTTAGGATATGTACTTCATGTAGGGGACCTGTATTAATGCCCATCGACATTATTCCTTCCAAACCCGGTGACATTAAGGTAAAAATAGGTGACAACACACTTTTTATGTCTCTATTCCAGGCAGAATTTACCAGACGAATACACAAATCGTTACTTACCGATTATACTGATTACAATGCCGTATGCGGGATAGAAACCGGATAAAGTGAACAATCATCCCGTTCTATTTCTTCCAGGATACGGTATTTACGCTGGTTTCGATTGCCTAATCGTTCAAGTTTTCCTTCTCTATATAGCCTGGATAGATAAGTAGAAACCGTACTGATGTGAATATCTCCATAGACCCTGTCGTAATCCTTTTTTACTTCAATGGATGTGAACCACTGGTCTTCATATTCATAATTTAGGAAAAGTTCCAGCCGTTCTTTTATTGTAAGAGACTCGTTTTTCAGCCTGCTATATTCTTCTTTAGCAATATTGAATAAACGAGTCTCAGTGGTGTTGTGTTTTTCATTTTTTTGTGGCTGGTTATATTTTTGTTTAGATTGAGTCCGGGTACCGGGTTGTGTTTGTATTGTTTGTGCTGTTTGTGTTGTATCGGGTTGTAATGAAGTAACACCTGAATTGGTATTATATACATTCATCAGACGATTGACAAGTTTTAATATTGACTCTGACGTGGGAATACCATTGATCTCTATCTCTGTTGTTGATCCATGATCATCAATAATTTCAAGCCTTATCTTCATCTTTAGTCCTCAGATGTAATGGGAAAAGCCACACTCCCCTCAAAATGTGGCGTTTCACTTTTTGCATCGTTATTCGTCCCCTCCGATTTCTTCTATACGACGTGTGAATATAAGATTCATTTGTGATCGTGAAGTTAACATGTTAAGTTGTGCTAATATAATATATATACCTATCTGATGGGAATTATGTGAATGGTATTCTATCATTGAATTAAACAGTTTACTACACTTTATCATTAAAATCCTTCTTATTTATTTCCTTTTCAGTATTCACAACATTACTATTAACATCATATCTTATTATTAATGTTTCTTATTTAATTTGTTTTTCCAATTGAAATAGGGGGGTCCACACAATACAGATCAACACAGCAATTAACAGGTTAAAATCAAAATTATTAGTTTACCACTGATCTTTTTGATTTCATAAAATTTTCAATAGTGTATCAGTATCCACTTCAAAAAGCATATTTTTGACAGGATTTACTGGATTTACAAGTTGTTGGTGTTGCGGTATATCCTGTTGATCCTGTCTATTATTTTTCATATTACCCTTAGATTTGAAGTGGATACATATATCAGGTAAATCCGATTGTTAGCGAGGATTTTGTTAAAGGTGCTGTGAATGTGATACCCAATTGTTATTAATAGATATAACAATAATAATCCCAATGTCGAAAGAACAAGTATTATCAGGCACCATAATCTATGGTGATAAGCCTGAGGTCATAGAAGGATACCTCGGTATCCGGGATAACATTATCACAGAAATCGGAACTGATACTGATGTAGATGCCCATTTTACCGGTGTGATTGCTCCATGTTTTGTAAATGCGCATACTCATGTAGGTGATTCGGTTTTAAAGGACCCGTCTATTTCAGACCTGGACAGTCTGGTAAAACCCCCCCTGGGCCTAAAACACAGAGTACTTCGATCAACGCCGGATATTGATATGAAACATGCCCTGTGCCAGACACTTTCGGATATGATCAATACAGGGACATGTACATTTTGTGACTTTAGGGAAGGTGGCATCCCCGGTGCTTCTATCCTTACAGAGGTCCTGGGTACACTTCATGATATTTCCGGTATAATCCTGGGCAGGCCGCAGAGGCAAGATAAACCATATATAGGGGAAACGTATGAACTTGCCAGAATCTGCAATGGGATCGGTTTAAGCGGAGCAAATGATATTCCCTCACAAGTCCTTGAAGAAGCCATTGATATTACACGCAGGGCCGGGAAGATCTTTGCCATTCATGCAGGTGAAAAGGATGCATCGGATATCCCTGTGGCTATTGAGCTGGGACCCGATTTTCTTGTGCATATGACTCATGCGCAATATACGGATCTAAAGGCAATTTCCGATGCTGATATACCGGTTGTTGTATGTCCACGGTCAAATTTAATAACAGGAGTAGGTTCACTTACACATCCTCCTATACAAAAGATGCTTGATATGGATATTATGGTAGCTGTTGGTACGGATAATGTTATGCTTAATTCTGTCAATATGTTCGCTGAAATGGAATTTCTGTCAAAAGTATACAAACTGGATGATGGACAGGTATTTAAGATGTGCACACAATATGGTGCATCAATATTCGGGCTTGATCAAGATATCGGTTCGATAATGGAAAAAAAACAAGCTAATATCATGGTGTTAAATAACAGATCTCCTAACCTATCGAACAGTCAGAATATGCTTGCAAGTATTGTGAGAAGAGGTAGGCCGGACGATATTGTAAAAATAATAAGATAATGGAGGGAGTTCTCTTGGAAAGTAAAATATATAAAAAAATTCTAATTGCAACAGATGGGTCGGATTATTCAGCTAAAGCTGTTAAACATGGCGTTGAGATCGCCAGAATGTCAGGATCAAAGGTATTTGCCCTATATGTAGTTGATACCGGGGCATTTGCTTCCATACCTATGGATATGGCATGGGGAAACATATACGAAATGTTAAAATCCGAAGGTGAAAAAGCAACTGGGTTTGTAGAAGAACAAGCTCAAAAAGAAAATGTTGAAGTCGAATGCAATATTGTTGATGGGCATCCGGCCGAGGAAATCGTTGAATTTTCCAGGAAGAATTCAATAGACCTGATCATTATGGGCACACTTGGTAAAGGTGGTCTTGACAGGTTTCTGTTAGGTAGTATAGCAGAAAAGGTATTAAGAAACGCAAAAGTCCCTGTAATGATCGTAAGAAGTGAAAAATAAGGGTAATTCACACTGTAAAGGAAGTTAATCTATGCCGCAATATACTAAAGTTGAAGACATGATGATACGTAATGTAGCATATACTACATTACCAGGGTCAAGAGATGAAGTACTTGAGATATTAAAGGAAAAACATGTATCCGGAGTTCCTGTGGTTAAGAATAATGAAGTGGTTGGTATTGTCACGAGGACTGATCTGTTAAAAAATCCGGAAGAGGAACAGCTTGCAATCTTGATGACACGTGACCCTATCACTATCAGTCCGGAGCAATCAATGGTTGAAGCTTCCGGAACCATACTTAATTATGGTGTCAGGCGTCTTCCGGTTGTTAAAGATAATACTCTTGTGGGCATAATAACACTGGCAGATATTATTGGTGCCATTGCCAGTTTTAATATAATGCAACCTGTTCAGGAACTGATGGACGGGAAGACTGTCGTTGTATGGGATGAAACACCTGTTTCCATAGTGGGCATGATCATGGAGATGTCAGAAGCAAAAGCCGCACCTGTAGTGAACTTAGCAAGGGAAGTCCTGGGTGTAATAGGCGATAAAGACCTGATCAATATGAGCGTTATTGAAGATTATACGGAACACTCGGATATGTCAGCTGGTTCTGACGAAGATGAATGGACATGGGAATCCATGCGAGACACTATGAGCCTGTATTATAGTGTATCCAGGATCAAATTACCTGATTCTCCTGTTGCAGAAGTAATGAAATATAAACGTAATCCTGTGACTGTAGTACCCAGTACTACGGTCAGCGATGCAGCAAGAATAATGAAACGCAATCATATCAACCAGATTCCGGTTCTTTCTGCTGATAGTAAACTCGAAGGAATGATATACGATTTTGATCTGCTTAAGGCACTGGTATGACAAGTATATTTTATGACAGAGTCAACCTTTTATATAAATAGTCCTATACATACATGAGCAATAAAGAATAATAAGGTATTGAGGATAAATAATCATGGGAAAAAAGAAAGATACCAAAAGTGGCCTTATGTCATCAGCAGGTTTAATGCGTTATTATGATGCAGATGAAACTACATTTCATATGGATCCTAAATATGTGGTCGCTGCCGGGTTGTTGATGGGAATTGCAGTATTATCGCTTAATGTGATATACGGATACTGGCCTTGAACTGTATCGCCCGATTCTGGCAAAGGTTTGCAAGTGCTATAGCTGATAACCTTTGTTACACACCAGCTCTTTGAGGTCGTGTGATGCGAAAAGTGTCTTCAAAAACTCTCTTAAGAAATTCTTTTCCATGGGGTTCTGGGATATATTTTCCGTCTTTTTTTGCAGTTTCTATCCAAAGTTCTATAGCAATTTTGACCTCTTCTAATGCTTCTTCTTCAGTTTCTCCAAAAGCAGAGCATCCACGTAGCTAAAGAGTTCGGATGGTATAATAAAGAATTGATCAATAGAACCAGGAGTGAAATAAATGGTTGAAATAGAGATTCTACAGAAAGTGTCTCATTCATTTGAAGTTATTAAGAAGTATGAACCAATAGTTGAATCATATATGCTTTAGCAAGTGCTGTTATATGGTATTCATGATCTGGCACAAGAGATGGCAGTAAAATTATTTTCAGAAGGAAAAATAACAATAGGTGAAGCTGCTAAGATAGCTGATTTGTCAGTTGGTGAGATGATGGAACTTTTCACCGCAAGAGGCATAAGATCATGAATAACACTTGACGACAATAAACAAGATTCGATTAACAGGTGATCTATTAGATCGAAAATCGGTCTTTCGTCTGTGAAAATTTAGATTTTCATAGTATATCAAGTATAACTTGATGTACTCAAGAAAATCCGACCGAAGGGAGGATTTTGTTCTTTATTGATGCCTGTTTTTTAGAATTTACCGTAATTCGCTTTGCCACGTATTATCATTCCAACTCAATATTTATAGTTGAATATGATGTGACTATTGATGTAGGGAATATAGTCAACATGGATTTTATCTTTGGCAGGCAGACAGAGGAAATGGTGGACATGATCGAGTGTTCTTATAGTCTCCGTTTTTTTCACCAGCTGGACAGTATGAACTTTGCTCGGCACACCTGTGTGCTCTGTGAGTGACAAATTACATACGTTATATATTTTAATAGACATGGTGACCGCCCGCATCACTAAGCACCCGCGCGCAGTCTGTCGCAGTGTTTGGCTGGGGTGGGCGCACTGCTTCTCGTTCGCAGTGGGAGAGCGAAAGTGGCGAGGGCGGCAGGACTAAGACCTATCTGCCATTAAGGAGTTTTAAAAAATCTAGCCACCCGCTTCATCTAATTGCGAATTCTTTATATATTATTGTGTACACAATACTTGTTATGACAATAAAATCTGAATTTATTAACAGAAAAGATGAACTGAAGTATCTTGAAGAGGAGTACAATAAACAGGACTTCAGGTTCATTTCAGTTGTCGGGCGGCGGCGGCTTGGGAAAACAAGGCTCATTCAGGAATTCATAACAAACAGGTCAAACTACAATTACTTCCTTGTGCCTGAGCTTAACGATATGGATACCCGGCTTGAGCTTTCAGGAAAATTCCATGAGAGCTTCGGACTGAGCTTCATCGGGACACCATCATGGAACGAAATATTCGAAAAGCTCTTCGTGCACTCTTTGAACAGGCAGATGATAGTGATATTTGATGAATTCCAGGGGTTTTTAAATATCAACAAGGGCATTTTTTCATTATTGCAGGAATTCATAGATCGATATGCAAAAGATTCAGGGATGTTTCTGATAGTTTCAGGCTCATCAATAGGCATGATGCACAAGATATTCGATCATGCATCCCCCCTGTACGGGAGAAGGACCGGGCAGCTTTATTTCCAGCCGTTTAACTTTTTTGCATTGAAAGAGTGGTTTCCTTCGTTTCCCACGAACAGGCTTGTTGAGATATATGCGATATACGGCGGCACTCCGAAATACCTTGAAGACGTTGAGAGCAGGGACGGCAGGAAGATTGAAGCAACTAACAGGGGCTGGATAGAGATTCGAAATCGGTTGTTACTTCGGAGGTCTGGCCTGAATTGTCTCTTCATACTCTGGTTCAACCTCCCGCTGAACCCCCGGCTTCGGCATCCGCCTCCTGCTCATACACATCCCCTGGCTTTTCTCCATACATGAATAATCATTTAGAAGCAAGTTTTAAGGCCTTTTTCAAGTCAATTGGTTTAATCAGATTCTTAGTTGCAATAAAATGACTATCATCCGTTACAATATGCTCTACATTTTCAATCAAACCAGTTGCAGCTATTAATGAATCTGCTGTAGGAAGACCATATTTTAAGTGCAGCTCCCCAGCACGTACTGCTATTATCTGATTGATATTTATAAAAACCAATTTTGAAGTGATCAATTGATTTATTTTTTCTTTATAAATTTTTATGCCAAGGATCGTAACTAATTCCGTGAGGGTAACTACTGAGACTAACCCGGCAATTTTTTCATCATCGATTACTTGCGCAAGCTCATGATAAGAGTCGTCTTCGTCTGTAAGAAGTGCGGAAATATACATCGTGTCTATTAGAATCCTGTTCATCTAATACCGATCCTCTTTTCGCATCTCTTCTATTTGTTTTTTCACAATGATTATATCGAGCTTTACTGAGCCAACAAGGTCCGCAAGTCTTGTCTTGGGTATGATTTTAATATAATTATTCTCATCTGTGATAAGAAGCTTCTCTCCCTTTTTCATCCCATATTTTTTTCTGATTCTGGCTGGTATGATTATCTGTCCTTTTGTACTCAATGTTATTGATTCCATGTCTTACTCCACTTACTAGTAAGACATGAAATAATAAATAATTTATGCTACCTATGCCTTTCATCAAACAGCCACAGTATAAGGGTGTGCTGCGGCAGGCTTTGATGTTGATCGGAACAAGAGCGTCTCGAGCATATCCGGAAGGGGTTGTGGTTACGCAAAGCATTGGGCGCCCCCGCTGATCGCGACGTATGTGACACTAGTTTTTTTGCGTTCTCTGTCGCATGCCATCGAAATTAAGTGGTTTTACGGGTCTTCACCAGAACTTGAGTATTGGCTTAAACTCCTTTTCTATATCTTTTCGAGTCTTTTCTCCAGGTTTGACAGGTGTATTATTTATCCAGGGAACATACTCCCATTTCCAGATTTGGTGATTTGTGTCATGCTCAGCCATTGCATGATTGGATGTGTTAATAAATATAACAGGATGATTGTGGTTGTTGAAGTAGTACTTGATGCTGCGCTCAGGTGCAGGTGGTCGATCTCCGTGGATGGAGTCACCTTCTAATTGATGCTCGTTGCTATAGATATTTTCGAAAATGAATGTATTATTGGTGATATCTTTCTTGATTATGATATTGAATGATTCAATATCAAGCGTCCTCCCGTAGAATAATCGGCGAAATATCTCGTAGATCTTATTCAAAATACCTCCGTAGGTATGTTTGCGCAGCTGCTCATTATTAAAAATTATAGAGACCTCGACTTCATAGGACCCATCTGCCTCTTCAGGCTTTGTCACGCAGTGTACCTCGCGTACAAAATTATCCAGTGAGTCGACGGCTGGTTGATAGATCACTGGAATTATTGTATCAGTAGAATTTTCCAATTCTACATCGAATATGTTATCGCTCTTTATTGAAGGATGCAGCATTTCTTCGGTTATTAATTTGTATAACCTATAAATATTTGAAGAACCGATCTCTTCTCTTTCTTTTGCCCACTCCCAGATCCAGTAATCATCACCCGACTGGAACACCCATCTTTCCTTCGGCCCCTCCCTTTTTTCTGTGTCCGGGTGATTTTCTCGTGCTGTGTATGATTCGATTCTTGGCTCTGATACTCTGCTGATGTCGAATCCTAGCATAAACCTTAATTCAACAGGCTTGTTGCCCATGTATCTGCTGTTCTTGTTGGTTTTGCTTCGAACCACAGCTATCAATTCGTTTTTGAGAGTTCTCGCAAGTCCGATAGTGCAATGGTCCCAGTCCCAGATTTCTTTCTTATCTGACCATGAAAAACTACCATTCTTTACTTCATATTTATTCTCTCTGTGAGAGAACCAAACCTCTTCTGAGTCTATATTCTCATCTCCAGCTTTGTTACTTTTTATAGTATATCAAGTATAACTTGATATATCGAAAATGCTCACTCCGTTCACATTTTCTAATCTTCAGCTTCTTCGAAGCTTCAGTCAAGAAAATCCGACCGAAGGGAGGATTTTGTTCTTTATTTCGTTCAATTTGGTAATTTTAACAATTTTGGGTGCCAATTATACTTCCTGCCTTTGTTCTAAGTTTTATTTTTTCCCGGATTGCTGCATTACATGTGTCAACTCATGTGCCATCAGCCTTCACCCCTCGCATCCGCCTCTTGCTCATACACCTCACCATGCTTCCCTATCTTGAGCTTAGCATGCAATGCATCAGATATCACCTCAAATCAACCTGGTTGCCTATTGTCATCCGAAGGAACAAGATACGGTCAACCGCTGTATTCATAGATCGAGGCAATTGAAAGTATTTTTTTTATTCAGCTCTTCACTATTCACAGTTATCTGATTCTAACTCTACTTTAACTTCAAAATCACCTGATCCTCTATATGAGCGTACCATAATATAGTAATCTCCGAACTGGACTGGCTGGATCACTACTTTTTCAGTGGATAATGATGAGGCACTTTTTTCATCACAGTCCTGTGTGGTAGGTACTGATCCCTGTTTAAGATAGAGATCAAAATCTGTCCCTTCCTCAGGTCCTTCAAGAGTAACACTCATCTTATCGCTTATAGTTACCTTGAAAATTTTAAAGTCGCCTGTTTCAGCAAGATTATCTTTGGCTGTTATACGCATCGTTAGATCTGAGATCCTTGTAGCCTCTTTATACAGCTTGCATGCCTGCTGTACTGCCCGAGCAGCATTGACTTTACCATAACCGAACCACTCGGAATGTCCGTTGTCATCATAACTACCTTTGTTTAGGCCAAGTACAGGATCAGGATCAGGGTCTTTTATCTTATCTGCAGTTTCTTCAAGAATCTGCTTGACATTACTGGCGCTAAGATCTTTATAAGCAGAGATCACAAGACCTGCTATTCCTGCTACTAATGGAGTTGCACTGGAAGTCCCTCCGAATTCTCCTGTCCACTGACTGCCTATTGTAAAATCTCCCCCAAACTGTTCATTATCCGTAGTCCAGATGCCCAGTCCAGGAACTCTCACTCCCCTATCAAGGGGGTGGAAATTGTTACTGGGTGCACATACTGATACCTCTTTCCCCCAGTTGCTGTAAGCAGCCTTCCGGTTCAGGCTGGTGGAGGCTGAGACTGCGATAATGTCAGGATGAATTGCAAATCCATTAAGAATCGGTCCTTTTTCTTCCTGCAGACCATATTCATAATCATTCCAAATGAAGCTGCTATTATCCGGATCATTCAGCGGAGAATTATAGTTACCAGTAGCAAAGACGACCACACATCCTTTTTTTCGCACACCACCGCTAGTCGCCAGCTCATGGAATTTATCATTGAGTAATTGCGGCAGCGGAGCATAGACTGGTGGCATCCCCCAGCTGCATGAGATCACATCAGCTCTCTGGCCGACATAGTCAAATATTTCCCAGAGAAAGTCATCATCAGCACTTAAGGGGAAGCGAACAGGCATAAAAGCACATCCAGGTGCGACTCCGACAACACCTTTCCCATTCTCTTCTGCTATAGCGACGCCAGCACAGGGAGTACCATGGTAATCTCCGTGTTCTGTTACTGGAAATGGGTTTGCATCACCATCAACATAATCCTTGGGATGGACCACCTTGTCAATACCGGTAAAATCCGGATTGTTTAGGTCAAATCCATCATCAATAACGGCAATTACGACATCACGCTTACCTTTAGTATAATCCCATGCCTTAGTAGCTGAAACGTCGGCATCAGCTACCAGATTTGTTTTTTTCCTGGAACGAAGATGCCACTGACGGTTAAAGTAGGTGTCAGCCGGGTCAGCCGGTATATTGAATTTCTGGAAACGGTTCACAAGGTTGGGCTCTGCAGATTCCACTTCCTCTAGGTTTGCTAATGCATTTGCGACCTTGATTGGGTTTTTCCCGGCATCATGTGTTACCTGCACCAGAAATGTATTAGTTGATCCAGGATACTCTTTAATAATGCGCACTCCTGCTTCTAAAATAATGGTTTCGATCCTCTCTGGTAATACATCTTGACCAAATCTTACGATGATATTGTCAGTAAGGTAATACCGGGTGTTTGTAGCTCCTTTTGGCCGGTAGGCATGGTGAGATATACCCTTTAGTTCTTCAGATCCATAATGCTTCATGGCTGCATCCCGCTGATCGCGTGAGACATGAACTTTAAATATCCGGTTCTGCACAGGTTTCACATCACTTACACCAGGCAGAGATCTAACTCGTTCAAGTTCGGCATCATCCTTCACGATTGCTGTGAAGAATTCCTCTTCTTTTTCTAGTTCTATTCTCTGGCCTCCTCGCCAGAAATAGTTCCCTAAATTTTCTTTTTTAGACATATTTTTCACTTCCTTTGTAACAATTGTTAGTCGATAACAGTTAAAATGATGAGATTTAGAATGGGGTTATAATTTTTTTTTCTTGGTAGTATCTATAGTACTTTTAAAACCGTTACTGTTAGCTTATATCCCCGGGCTGCCCTATACTCAACTTAGCCTGCAGTGCCATTGATCTCATTAATCTCGACACAGTTTGATTCTCCGCAGTCCTTTACAAGAACAATTTGTTGAAAAAAGGCAATCAATTCAATTTTATAGGCTAAAAGATAATATTCAGGTATTTTTCCTTCAAACTGAATCCCTTTTCTAAGTGCGAACTCAATTAGTCTGGGAATATTTTCTACGTAAACACTCATTAGTGTAAACACAATAACGATGTCTTTGCCTATGCCTCTTTCTTTTGAATTACCGGACAGCCTATCAAGTCCGAGGCATCTACAAAAGGGAAGTCGGGTTGTGAAGTGCATGTGGACAGAAGTAGGATGGATAACTTAGAGTTTAGTTATCTTTTTTGACGTTTGTAAAATTGTGACAATAAAAAATACGGTGAAGTTTGTATATATTCTTCGAATGTATTTTCCTTAATTAGCTCACCACATTCACATAATATCATAATACCACCCATTTTTCTATGTAATTAGTAAGCTCCTGCTGTTAAACAGGAGATTCATTGTATAATTACTCGCTCCCTAATAGAAGGTTCTTTAAAACCCAATTAGTAATCCGTCATTATAATGTTCGATTTCAATGTATAAAAATCTTCTGTAATAATTACATTTTTTATATAAAATAACTCCAATTTTATATAATGTGATATATTATATGCTCACGATTGTCGGTTTAATTTATAAATTTCATGCAGTAAAGCCTGATTCATTTATAGTTATAATTTTTTAACCGTCTTCTCATTACTGAGAAATACATATCCTCTATTTTCGCATATTGCGATACTGTCTCATTCACCAGGTCCAAAAGATTTTGGAAGACCTAACATATAAGGTAAATCCTCCTGGTCAACGGCAACAACATCTATCTTTTCATTTCTAATACAATCAAGAACAGACTTAAGCAAAAGAATATCCCTTCTCGTAAGCGATTGATATTTCACAAAATACATTAGACGATACAGACAGTTTAGTTTGAAATAGTTCAAAAAGTAGCTTCATTCCACCAGCTTTTCCAAATGTAGAGAGGATGTTCGTGTCTACAAGTATCATCATCTCTTCTCTCTAATATCTTTGATAAGTTTTAGTCCTTCGTTAAATTCTTCATCACTCAATGATTCCACTCTGATTTTCAGACCTTTTTCTACTAAAACGTCTTTAAATTCTTCGTTGACCATACCTGCCATCTCGGCGGCTCTGGATAACGTCACTTTCCCTTCCTGATATAACTCAACCGCAGATGCCAATCTCAAATCCTGACGCTTGGAGAATAAATATCTAAGCGCATCCATGATAAGTTCTGATCTATTCGGATAATTGTCATATCATGTGCTGCGCTCCCTCAAAGGTCAGAAATGCTTGCTATCCCAATGCCGATGGCGTCAACAAGTGCCCCGCTCCTTCCAAAGAACTCGCAAATATAATATCCTGATGGGACAGTATACTTGAACTCGGCTCTCCCTTGCCCGTTGTAACCTCCCCACTCCTTCTTCTTACCTTTGTTGGTTTGAATTCCGAGCGTAACCAGAAATTTTTCGTATGTACCAAACACTTCGGTTATGTACTCGCCGTCATCAAGAGTAAATCCTACTTTGGTGCCGTCATGGCCCCCAAAAGATGAACTGTAAAGATGAGATTTCGATTTCGCGATATCTGCAACCCGGACTTCGACTCGATCAATGTACCACCCCGAGTTTACATTGAATTGCTTGGGAACAGGCTTTTCCAGATCCCTGGCAGGATCAATGTGGATACTACCGCCGGACCCGCCTGAAGGCCCGAAGTACCATCGTGTTATTTTTGCCATTTTTAACCTCCTTTGACATATTTTCAAATTTTCAATTCTTTCTTAATCTGTACCACACCATTTACTATAGTACACCGTCTCCGAGTAGATCGGAGGGCTTGCGCCCCCGTTACCCTCTAACAACCGTAAAAGATAGTTTCCCATCATATGGCTTAAAGGTTTGGTCTTGTACCCTTTGCGTATAAAGTCAATATGATATTCTAGATAAGTGTTGATTCTGAGTTCTATTTTTTCCCGGATTGCTGCACTACATGCGTCAACTCATGTGCCATCACTCTTTGCCCCTCGCCTGTCCCTGATGTATACTGTCCTGTCCTAAGTACCCGCGCGCAGTCTGTCGCAGTGTTTGGCTGGGGTGGGCGCACTGCTTCTCGTTCGCAGTGGGAGAGCGAAAGTGGCGAGGGCGGCAGGACTAAGACCTATCTGCCATTAAGGAGTTTTAAAAAATCTAGCCACCCGCTTCATCTAATTGCGAATTCTTTATATATTATTGTGTACACAATACTTGTTATGACAATAAAATCTGAATTTATTAACAGAAAAGATGAACTGAAGTATCTTGAAGAGGAGTACAATAAACAGGACTTCAGGTTCATTTCAGTTGTCGGGCGGCGGCGGCTTGGGAAAACAAGGCTCATTCAGGAATTCATAACAAACAGGTCAAACTACAATTACTTCCTTGTGCCTGAGCTTAACGATATGGATACCCGGCTTGAGCTTTCAGGAAAATTCCATGAGAGCTTCGGACTGAGCTTCATCGGGACACCATCATGGAACGAAATATTCGAAAAGCTCTTCGTGCACTCTTTGAACAGGCAGATGATAGTGATATTTGATGAATTCCAGGGGTTTTTAAATATCAACAAGGGCATTTTTTCATTATTGCAGGAATTCATAGATCGATATGCAAAAGATTCAGGGATGTTTCTGATAGTTTCAGGCTCATCAATAGGCATGATGCACAAGATATTCGATCATGCATCCCCCCTGTACGGGAGAAGGACCGGGCAGCTTTATTTCCAGCCGTTTAACTTTTTTGCATTGAAAGAGTGGTTTCCTTCGTTTCCCACGAACAGGCTTGTTGAGATATATGCGATATACGGCGGCACTCCGAAATACCTTGAAGACGTTGAGAGCAGGGACGTCATGGTAAACATACAACGTATGCTGTCCGGAACAGGTATTCTCTACAACGAGCCCGAGATCCTGATAAAAACTGAGATATCAGACAGCTATAGCTACTTCAACATCTTAAAATACATCTCAAAAGGTGTATCGAGATCGTCCGAAATTGCCGCTAGCTCCGGCTTAAAAACAACTTCGATCGACTATTACCTTAATGTCCTGATCAAGGATATGGATATCCTGAAAAAAGAGATCCCGGTTACAGAACAGGAAAAAAGCAAAAAAAGCATCTACCTGATAAAAGACAATTTCTTTAGATTCTGGTTCAGGTACATATACCCGAACTATTCCGAGCTTGAGATAGGAAACACTTCACGTGTGATGGAAAAGATAACTGCGGAATTGAACACATTTACAGGTAGATCGTTTGAAGATATAGCGCAGCAGTTTTTGATCGAACTGAATAGATCAAATAAACTCCCTTTTGTTTTTGGGAAGGTTCAGGGGTGAGAAAGGGAAGAATACCTATGAAATCGATATTGTTGCTTTAAATGAAAATACAAAGGATATCCTGTTTTGTGAGTGCAAATGGGAGAACAAAAAGACGGATGCTGGTGTTTTAGAGGATCTGCAAAAGAAATCCGGATTCGTTAACTGGTATCCCGGGGAAAGAACAGAATATTTTGCAGTGATATCGAAAGCTGGTTTTACGCGCAGGGCAGAGAAGTTTGCAGAGCAGGAGGGGTTTTTGTTGTTTGATCTGGGAGATTTTGAAAATGTTGCGGATACAGACTTTTAAATAGAGCGCAAGTGCTTTCTGCACTAACCACCCCACTATGGCCACCACTCGCATCGCAGAACACCCGCGCGCCGTCTGCCGCTATCTCTGGCTGGGGCGGGTGCGCTACTTTCATTCAACGATTCCAGCATAGAATGTATAATCTTCTCCATTTGTGATCGGTTAAGGAATTTTAATCCGTGTCAATCCGTGTCTGAAAAAATGCTTTCGAACTCTATCAAGATCACTTTTTATTCTAT
>JAIOQW010000350.1 GCA_021108405.1 Methanosarcinales archaeon | reverse complement strand
TGTTCTAAAAAATAAAAGTGTAAACGATGTTATGGACCTAATATGCACTTGAGGTGTAAACGATGTGTTGAGCTTTTTTATGTAAACGATGTTATGGACCTTACCACATATCTTCTTTTTCATTGAGCTTCCTGATGAAATCTTGAACATCGTTCCATGAAACTCTTTCAACAGGCAGGTTATCGCCCTTGAAATCTGAAGGATTATTTCCCATAACCTCACACCATTCTCTCTGTGTGACTTCATATCTACCCATGTAGAATGCCTTTTCAATCTTTACATAATGAACCGGTTCTTCATCACTGACAGTATTAGCTTCATCTTCTGGTGAACCCATGTCAAATTCACCTGCTGGTATCAGCACGAACCCCATACCAATGGAATTTGTGAAAATCTCCTCATAGTCCATGGTTGGTGTTGGATCAGGTGTTGGATCAGGTGTTGGATCAGGTGTTGGATCAGGTGTTGGGTCAAGTGTTGGGTCAAGTGTTGGGTCAAGTGTTGGGTCAAGTGTTGGGTCAGGTGTTGGGTCAAGTGTTGGGTCAGGCATTGGGTCAGGCATTGGGTCAGGCGGTGGTATATAATTTGGTAAGGCCATAATAATCATTCCTATCAAGCCAATAATTGCCGCTATTATCTTATTATCCAATTATTATCACCTTTTGCCATTAATCATAAACACCGCACCAATGCTATGTTGTCTGTTTTAAATATTATATTTCGCTATCTATTGGCTAAAATTTTATACTATTATTACGAACCTATGCTTATTGATATATACTTTTCTATTTCATCATACTTTTGCAGTTGTAAACAAGTATATTCCTACATTATATGGAACAATCGACATAACCCGCACATAGGGACATTGTAGAAAAAACAGCGTTTTTGTACTTAATATATATTTATTAAGTGTCCCTTTGTATAATATTCACCTATAATTTTGCCTAATTTTCATAAAAATTGGATTGTTTTGTATAATATATTATCTTTAAACCTCAAAACTACGAAAAATTGAAAACATAAAATAATCCTTTACACATCGATATATAAAAAGGATAAATGTCATGACCTCAAGGATACGTAAAAAAAAGCAGGGAGATATCTTCAGCTACATAAAATCGTTTCTACTCTATCTTTAGGAATATTTAAAGAAATTAATCTGGTTTTACCATGTCCTCCAATAGTCTTTAATCGTGTATTGATAATTCCCAACATTTCATGTTCAGATATTAATTGAGATATCCGAGTATGACTTAATTTTTTACACGAATTATCTTCACAAAGAACATAATATCCGGATAACACCTGTCCTGTACTAAACTTCTCTTTCATCTCCATGTTCTTGAGCCGAATATACTTCACATACCTCTTGTTAATCCTTCCAAAACCCCGGAATAAGCAATACCAGTACAGTGAATATCTCCAGCCTACCGACCCACATATTAGCGATCAGCACCAGTTTACCTATAATAGGTATAGTACTGAAATTAGACCACGGTCCGACCAGATCAAATCCCGGACCTACATTCGCTAATGTCACAATAGAAGCTGAAGCTGCACTGATTATATCTATCCCAAGCAAACTTAGTATAACAGTACTGATCATAAATACCAGTATATAAAGGATCATAAATGAAAAAATACTATTTATGATCTCTTCCGGAATTACCCGATCTCCCAGTCGAATATGCCTTATTAACTTCGGATGCAGGGTCTTGAAGAGTTCGCGGTATGCATATTTTATTATTAGTAATATCCGTACGACCTTGATCCCGCCAGCAGTAGAACCAGCACAACCTCCCATGAACATTAGCAAAAATAATATCATTCTGCATGAATCAGGCCATGTATTAAAATCAAACGTTGCATAGCCAGTTCCGGTCAGGATCGATAACACATGGAAAATAGCATATCGAAACGATTCTAACACGCTGTGAAAAGTCCCGGTATTCCACAGCATCAATGTGACCAGGATAGATGCCACGGCTACGATCAGACCATAGAACTTAAACTCACTGTCCTTAAGAAGGCTCTTATGATCCACATATATCAGTTTATAATGAAGTGCAAAATTAGCCCCGGCAATGAACATAAAAACTATGATAATACCCTCTATCAAAGGACTTCCGAAAGCTGCTATCGAATCTGATTTAGGTGAAAAACCACCGCATGCCATAGTAGTGAAAGTATGAGTAACAGCATCATAAACATTCATTCCTGCAACTTTCAATACAATAAATTCAATCACGGAAATGGCTATATAGACCATCCATAATATCTTTGCAGTCCCCTTAAGTCTTGGTTTGAGTTTATCTTCAGTAGGTCCGGGAGCCTCTGCCCGAAACATCTGCCGTCCTGCCACTCCCAGATTTGGTAAAATAGCAATGAACAACATAATAATACCCATACCACCCACCCATTGAATGAAACAGCGCCAGAACAGGAGTGCCTTTGAATGGGATTCAATATCAGTCATTATAGTGGCACCTGTTGTAGTAAAACCTGACATGGATTCAAAGAGGGCGTTAACAGGTGAAAAACCGCTTAATAAGAAAGGCAATGAACCAAATACGGCCGCTGCCAGCCAGCTAAAAGCTACTATGGCAAAACTTTCACGTTTCTTTGGGTTTTCTGAGCCCTGGTTTCTATATTCCAGTATTAATCCTACTGCAGACGTAATAATGCCTGAATAAATAAAAACCATAACAGATGGAGCTTCTGATGGATCCAGGCGTGAATAATAATAACCTACAAGTGCACTGATCAGCATCAATAATCCCAGATATTTCAGGATCGTACCCAGAATATGTAGAACAATTGTGTATTTCAATTGTTATACCTCTTTTTATTCCTTCCAGAATCCCGGGATAAGCAGTACCAGTACAGTGAATATCTCCAGCCTGCCGATCCACATATTAGTGATCAGCACCAGTTTACCTATAATAGGTATAGTACTGAAATTAGACCATGGTCCAACCAGATCAAATCCCGGACCTACATTCCCTAATGTCACAATAGAAGCTGAAGCTGCACTGATCATATCTATCTCAAGCAAACTTAGTATAACAGTACTGGTCACAAATACCAGTATATAAAAAGTCATAAATGAGAAGATACTGCCCATAACCTCTTCCGGGATTACCCTGTCCCCCAGTCGAATATGTCTTATTAACTTCGGCTGCAGGGTCTTGAATAGTTCACGATATCCATATTTTATCATCAGTAATATCCGTACGAGCTTGATCCCGCCAGCAGTAGAACCAGCACAACCCCCAGTGAACATTAGCAAAAATAATATCATTCTGCATGAATCAGGCCATGTATTAAAATCAAACGTTGCATAGCCAGTTCCGGTCAGGATCGATAACACATGGAAAATAGCATATCGAAACGATTCTAACACGCTGTGAAAAGTCCCGGTATTCCACAGCATCAATGTGACCAGGATAGATGCCACGGCTACGATCAGACCATAGAACTTAAACTCACTGTCCTTAAGAAGGCTCTTATGATCCACATATATCAGTTTATAATGAAGTGCAAAATTAGCCCCGGCAATGAACATAAAAACTATGATAATACCCTCTATCAAAGGACTTCCGAAAGCTGCTATCGAATCTGATTTAGGTGAAAAACCACCGCATGCCATAGTAGTGAAAGTATGAGTAACAGCATCATAAACATTCATTCCTGCAACTTTCAATACAATAAATTCAATCACGGAAATGGCTATATAGACCATCCATAATATCTTTGCAGTCCCCTTAAGTCTTGGTTTGAGTTTATCTTCAGTAGGTCCGGGAGCCTCTGCCCGAAACATCTGCCGTCCTGCCACTCCCAGATTTGGTAAAATAGCAATGAACAACATAATAATACCCATACCACCCACCCATTGAATGAAACAGCGCCAGAACAGGAGTGCCTTTGAATGGGATTCAATATCAGTCATTATAGTGGCACCTGTTGTAGTAAAACCTGACATGGATTCAAAGAGGGCGTTAACAGGTGAAAAACCGCTTAATAAGAAAGGCAATGAACCAAATACGGCCGCTGCCAGCCAGCTAAAAGCTACTATGGCAAAACTTTCACGTTTCTTTGGGTTTTCTGAGCCCTGGTTTCTATATTCCAGTATTAATCCTACTGCAGACGTAATAATGCCTGAATAAATAAAAACCATAACAGATGGAGCTTCTGATGGATCCAGGCGTGAATAATAATAACCTACAAGTGCACTGATCAGCATCAATAATCCCAGATATTTCAGGATCGTACCCAGAATATGTAGAACAATTGTGTATTTCATAATGCATCCGGTTTATTTAAAAAATCCCTCTACTTTTGAGACCACTTCAGGTTTGGTAAAGATTATAACATCATCTCCCGGTTGGATCTGGATATTCCCATCCGGTATAATGATCTCTATTCCACGTACAATAGTACTGATTATTGCCCCTTTTGGAAACTTAAGGTTCTTTAACTGCTTTTTTATGATCTTCGAACCTTGTTTTGCAGTAAGCTCAAATACTTCTGCCTTTTCTCCTTCCAGCATTGTGATTGATTGAATACCGGTCGAAAGAAGCGTAGTTTTCATTACCTCATTAATGGTTGCGTCCCTGGAACTCATAGCTACATCCACTCCTACCATTTCGAACAATTGAGTATATTCTGTTCTATCCACCCTGGCAATAACCTTATTTACACCCATCTGCTTTGTGATAAGCGAACACAACAAGTTCTTCTCATCACTATTTGTGACAGATACTACTGCATCCATTGCTGATGTATTGACTTCTTCAAGTAAAGTAATATCAGTACCATCACCGTTTAATGTCAATACATCAGGTAAGACCTCTGCTATCATCTCGCATTGTTTCTTATCATTATCGATAATTGTGATATTAAATCCATTCTTACTTAGTAACCTGATCAGATATAATCCTACTTTGCCTCCTCCTACAACAAGTACTCTCTTACTCAGGTTCTCCTTCTCAAACCATGTTCGTATCGTTGAAAATGCTTCCTCTTTACCGATCATTGCTATTCGATCACCTGATTGTATAACATCATTCCCATCAGGAATTATAACATCAGATTTTCTAAATATTACTGAGATCATGCTGCCCTGTGGAAAAGGGATATCTTTAAGAGCTTTATTTACTAAAAAATTCCACTCATCTACCTTGAACTCGATCATCTTGACCAGACCGCCTACAAAGTTCTCAACATGCACAGCTGAAGGAACTGAAAGGATCTCGAACATTTCCAAAGCAAGGGAAAGCTCAGGACAGATCATGATGTCCATGCCTGTCTTTTCCCGCACTGTTACAGGTTCATCGATATATTCCGGGTTGCTGACCCTTGCAATGGTCTTGACCTTATTATCAGTAAGCAGCTTGGATGTCAGACATACCACGATATTAAATTCATCATGGTTTGTTACAGCAACTACCAGATCGGATTCATTTATACCTGCATTCTCTAATCGTTTTATATTGGCACCATTACCATGTATTACCATGATATCAAGTTCACTGGCTTTCTGGCATGCTTCTTCATCAGTATCAATGATCGAAACTTCATGGTTATGATAAAGTCCTTTAGCAAGATGGTAACCCACATCACCTGCACCAATTATTATTATATGCACTTAATTCACCTGTAAAAGCCTATCTATATCTGATCCGGATCCACATCAACACCAACCTGTTTGAGTGTATTGATTGCGATCTTGGGACCAATGATACCTGACAATGTATCATATCCTGCCTTACGTATCGCATTTATATCTTTATAACCTGCATCATAGAGCTTTCTTGCCCGTACACGGCCAATTCCTTTTATCCTGATAATTGGTAATAGTTCTTTTGAAGCACCATAAGATATACGCTCGACCAGTTCCTGTGCAAAACCGACATATTCACTACCAAGATAGGCACATATGCGTGAAGTTGAATGCATCAACCACTGAGCGGTATCAGATTGGGCCCTGATATCACCTGGTCCTATGTTGAACCGCGAGGTAATATCATCTTCCTTTTCTTCGGATATCCATGCAAGTATTAGTAAGGACGACTTTATTTCAGACAGGAATCCCTCAAAATCACTGCTGTGCTGTGAGGGTGGGTGTACGAACTGGTCTGCATGATCCATAACAAAATCGCCCAGCCATGCATAGTCATTTGATCTTAGATATAACGGATACATATCAGGTGTGCTATAGATCAGGTGCAAGAGTGTAAGTTCAGTAACATTTACTACATCCGTACTTTGAATACCGTTAATAATGATACTTGCAGATAAGGGATCTATATATAATCTTGATACCAGCTCACCCAATTCTGTAGCATATAACCTGTTACTATCTACGAGCATCTCATTTTCTTCAAGAAATGATATTACCTCGTCCACTATTGCAGCCAGTTTCCAGGTTTGTTGCTGGTGAGCAAAAAAAGTTTGACCAAGAAAATCCATCATTTCATCCCTGCTTCTTGTCAGTTTTGTTGAGACTGCAGAGAGAATATGGGTACGAAGAGCAGTTTCACAACCCAGTTTAGACCAGATATCCTCTGCACTACCCAGTACATATTGATCAATAAGCGCTGATTGTTCATCATATGAGCGTGCTATTAGCACAGACTCGCCGTAAGGGTCAAGTTGTGGGCGTCCTGCACGTCCTGCCATCTGTTTATATTCCAGGACCGGTATGGGTACCATCCCAAAAATAGGATCATACCGTTTGAATCCGCGTATGATCACACGTCTGGCAGGTAAGTTCAGTCCCGCTGCAAGAGTAGGCGTAGATGAAAGCACTTTGATCAGGTTATCCCTATACCCGTCTTCCACCAGTTTTCTCTGATTCGGCAGCAGTCCTGCATGATGAAAAGCAGCACCGCCTTTGATGCATTTTGATAGCCGTTTTGTGAGATCCGTATCGCCTGTATCAGAGATGCTTGTTGAAAGTGCCTGTAATTGCATGAGCAATTCACTGTTTATGATCCTGTTAAGTTTTTCTCCCAACCGCCTGGCGCTGGCTTCGGCATTTCTTCGGCTACTTTCAAAGATCAGGCACTGTCCACCTTCATTGATAGTATCTATGCTCAGATTGATCAGGTCTTCCTTATATTCATGCTTAATCGGGCGCTGTGATTGTATAAAATTAATAGCATCATCAAAAAAAACTCCTTCTCTTAGATCAACAGGTCTCCATTCACTCTCAATAAGAGTACTGTCGAGCCAATCTGCCATTTCTTTTGCATTGCCTATTGTAGCTGATAGACCGATGATCTGTGCATCGGGATTTGTTTGTTTAAGCCGTGCCAGAGTGACCTCAAGTGTAGGACCTCTATCAGGTGAGTCCAGCAGATGTATCTCATCCACTACTATTACAGTGATATCCTCTATCCATGGTGCACGGTTACGTATAAGTGAATCTGTCTTCTCAGATGTGGCTACAATAATATCATTTCTGGCAAGCCATTCATCCTTTGAGTCGAAATCTCCTGAGGAGATCCCTACTGTTATGTTCATATCTTTAAAAGTTTTAAAACGTTCATATTTTTCTGAAGCCAGAGCTCTTAAAGGGACAATATACAGACATTTTCCGCCTTTTATTATTGATTTTAGCATGGCCATCTCAGCAATCATGGTCTTTCCTGATGCTGTTGGTACGGCTGCCAGGATACTGCGCTGCTTAAGCAGTCCGGCTTCTATGGCTATCTCCTGGGGCGGATAGAGTTCTAAGATCCCTGATGTGTTGTAGAATTGTTTTATTTTTTCGGGAATATCAAGTGATGAGACCTTCATGAGCAGTATTATGCAGATGTTTTTATGAGTAATAAAGGGTGTGGTTTTAGAACAAAATCCTCCCTTCGCTCGGATTTTATTGACTGAGGAGGTAGTCTCATTATTGCAACTGTGTACCTATTATCCCATCAAGCATCCGGATAAACTCTGATCTGGCATTTCCCGGTATTGTCGCGCCAGCGGCAATATCATGCCCACCCCCAATTCCTCCCACGGATTTGGCAGATTCATCCATTGCTGCAGCGAGATTCAGACCACGCCGTACCAGATCATAATTGCCTCTGCCAGATACTTTTACACCTTCCTGGGTATCAGCAAATGCGATCATAGGCAGATTCCTGTTTCCTATCGACGTCATACTCATCCCTGCTACTATACCTACTATAGTGTCCCTTATTCCGGACCCGGCATCGAAATACTGAAGATTATCAAGTTTGGTCACTCCCATCTCACTGACCAGGTTGATCCCTTCCACAAGGTTACGCCTGTGCTGTGCCAGAAGATGTATTGCATTCTCATATTCAGTCTCACGATCACCCTGGCATACAGCCAGTCCGGTCCGGGCCTGATCATACCTGGCCGTAGCATTAAGTAGAGTAGAATATTCAGAAGCATCTCTTACTTCAGTACCTTCTCGCTCCTTGAGCAGAGTATATACTTCACCGACCAGCCTCTGTATCTTATCAGTATGTATACCGGCAGATATACAGAACCTGATCAAATTCGAGACAATTCTCTGTTTATTCGGTTGGTCCAGATCGATCCATCTTGCCCATTTCTCGCCTTGTGAATGCATACCGCTATTCTTAAGAAAATTGATACACGCATCTTCATTTCCTGTAAGACCAGGCAAGTACGGGTCAGATGAATATTGTAGCATCTTATATACCGGTCTTGTCTGTTTTCCAAACAGCATAAGATCACGCTGGCAGTGTATTATCCCCTTTTGTTTTCCTAAACCCACGATCTGGCGGTTAACTCCTATAAGCTGACCCTGTTTTACGTGTTGCAGATCCCCAACAGCACCCACTACAGCCAGATCTGCCAGATCATAATTATCACCCATAGCCCTTGCCAGTAAAAAAGTAGTGCCTGAACCGCTGATCTCGTAGGCACCATTGATATTAAATATATGGGGATTCAGGTGATTTGCACAGTCCCCTGACGGTATATGATGGTCGGATATCACTGCATTGATACCCAGACTATTGATCGTATCCAGCATCCCACTGCCCAGATCTGTAAAAACAGTAACTGAAGGATTAAGATCTGCAATCCTGTTTATTATAGCATTATCAAGCTGTTTAACGAATTCTACCGAATAATCTTTACCTGCACGTTCAAGGGCAGTACAGATGATTGCTGCTGAGGTCAGACCATCAGCATCAATATGGGATATCACATGGACATCCTGTTGATCTATTATGGTCTTTGCACAATGAGCTGCTCTTTTTTCAAATCGATGCATATACTATTAATACTATTATAATAACATTCACAATTCGCCAGTAGAGGAAATATTCAGATCTACCGGTACTTTCGTGATATTGCCTATTTTTGCACCGATAATATCATGTATTTCTTTTCCAGTAGCAATATCTACCAGCCGCTGAGTTACTACTCCGTCAAACACGATACTTTTAACCCTGTTGTCTATATCTTTCATTGAATTGGCCAGATCCCTTACTGTAACTTCCTTAATAACCTTTTTATTCTTATCTAAAAACCGTGCACTTAATGTGCCATGCAGTTCATTCATGTGGGTTTTGAATTCATTAGCCATTGTAGGAGCTGTCTGTTCCACTCTTCTATGGGGACGTTCTGCTACCCTGGATTTGGCGATAGGGGCTTTTACCACTCTGGACCTGATTTCCGGTCTATCTTCTCTACGTTTCGATTGAGGTATGGGTCTTGCTCTTCTACCCCCAATTTGATACATATCCATTGCCTGTTCTACTGGTATTTTCTGGCGAAGGGATTTTACAATCTCTTTTTGAACCAGCTCTTCCACTCCTTTGCCATCCGGAGCCCTTGCAATAAAATCAATATCTGCTACTTGTAGCAATTCTTTGATGATCAGTTCACCGCCACGGTCCCCATCAGTAAAAGCTGTAACTTTCTTCTTCTTACATAGATCAATGACAGTCTGGGGAACATTGGTACCCCCAACTTCTATAGAATTCTTGATCCCGTACTTTAGCATATTTAGTACATCTGCCCGTCCTTCTACTACAATAATAGCATCGGAAGTAGCAACATTAGGTCCACAGGGGATATTATCCTTGCCAAAGAATGTCAATTCTTCAATCCTTGCAGCTTCCTTTACTTCATCGGTGATCTCCTGGCTTTCCGGCCAGCTGTCATCGAACATATCAGTAAGAATAAATTTAGCCCTTTCAATTATTTGTTTTCTTTTAGAATGTCGGATATCTTCTATCTTCGAAATCTCAATATTTGCAATACATGGTCCTATTCTGTCTATTGTCTCCAGTGAAGCAGCTAATATAGATGTTTCTGTCTTATCAAGACTCGAAGGAATATCTATATTGCCAATTGATTTACCTACATTGGACTTAATATTGACCTCTATTCTTCCGATCCTTCCTGTTTTTTGAAGATCCCGGAGGTCAAGGTCATTACCTAATAGCCCTTCGGTTTGACCAAATATCGCACCAACTGCGTCAGGTCTTTCAACAATCCCATCCGCTTTTATTTTTGCATGAATTATATATTTTGTAGTATCTGTATTTTGCATATGGATTACCTCTGTGAGTAAAAAATAGTCCGGAAAATATCAGTTTACCTGAATGAAAAAAGTCCAAAAATATTGAACCTTGTATATATTTTTTAAATCCCATATCCACTGTAATTATAATTAAATATACAGAAAAATAGAATTCATTTCCCAAATTGCTTAATAATAACATTTTTTGACATCTGATGATTAAATAATATGTCCTTTAATTTATTTTAAACAATTCTTTCCTGAATGTAAATATACCGATATTTTTAGTTTTTTAACCCTTTTCCTTTCCCATCCAATTGAATACCCCATTTATATAATAATAAATTTTATAAGTGTCATGTAAGGACACTATTTTTAAGGATAATACTGAATTATGATATTATTCCAACTATTTTAATTATTAAATTTCACCTATTAATATTAATTGTATTTGATTATAATGTTATTTTCAATACTATTATTGTTGAAACTATATATTAAGTTATGGTATCTATGATACTATTGTCATGTTCATTCATAATAAAACACTTCTAACAAATCAAGTACCTGTTTAACTTCCACACCTTTAATAAATACTGTCTTCTTATGACTGGTTTGCCCTGATATCAGAGTGATATCAGATTCACTGACCATTAATATTTTAGATAACTCAACAATTAACTGCTTATTAGCTTTCCCTTTTTGTGCAGCTTGTGTGAGTTTAACTGTGATACGTTTTCTCCATGGATTATACCCACTCACAACCTTAACAGTCTTACTTGCCGGTATTACTTCCAGGTCAATAATAACACCATCAAACGATTTCTTCACAGCATCTGTTATAGTCATTCATTTCACTGATAATATGGAAAAAAGAATGCGGGGGACGTGATTCGAACACGCGTACTCCTACGAGAATAGCCCCTCAAGCTATCGCCTTTGACCTGACTGGGCAACCCCCGCATAGGGTCAATTAAATTCATTCGATTTCTGTCAGGATCTCATTTAGTTGTTTTGCATTATTAATAATAACATTTGCCCCTTCAAGTAACAGGTCCCTGGCTGTGAATGAACCGTCAGATTCCATGCGGAATATGAACGAATCACCCTTACCCTGAACAACAATGGAATCAATATCACATACAGCCATACACAGACTGCATAGGTTACACTTAAAAGGATCAGTGACTGTGAGTATATCATCCTCCATCATAAGTATTCCCTTTGGACACTCATCCACACACTTTTGGCATGAATCACAGCTTTCCAGTATAGTAATAACAGGTAAATTCTTATAACCACATGCAATTCCAGCCTGCCATTTGGAATGCTTACGGCCAGTACCCAGTTTAGCAATTGCTTCCAATACCAGCTCATCATCCTTTTTTAATTCTACTATGGGAATCCTGTCATCACCTGGTACGATTTTAGGGTCAGAGGATAATATATCACCAGAATATACCATTTTAGGCCCCTGGGAACTTAATGTCAATGACACCTGGCACTTAGTACACCCCTCACCGTTGCAGTCACATTCCTCGGGAGGAACATAGGACTCCAGGTCAGTAGTAAAAGGTATCAATCCCATTCGTAGTCCAATTTGTTCGTCAAATAAGACTGAAGTATTATCATATATGTTGATATAATCTATTGCTATGGTAGGGACTTCTGCCAGCATGCTTCTGCGGAGTCCATTAATTATTGCAGGTTCTATTTGACTAATTAGGAATCTGGCTTTTTTATCAGATAATTCGATGATATCTATTTCCATTCTTTGCCTCACTTATACTCTTCTACCTCTACGTCCGCCTTTGGATTGAGTACCATCGTGTGGTGTGGGTGTTACATCTTCAATTCTACCTATTCTAATACCTGCTCTGGCAAAGGCCCTTATGGCTGCCTGCGCACCCGGACCAGGACTTCTTTGTTTATTACCACCTGGAGCACGTACTTTTACATGAATACCCAGTATACCTTTGTCCTTGAGCTTTTCTGCCAATATATTTGCCATTTGCATTGCCGTATAAGGGGAACTCTCATCACGAGCAGCTTTCACAACCATACCGCCGCTTATTTTGGCAATGGTCTCTGCACCTGTTACATCCGTAATAGTGATTATGGTATTATTAAATGATGCATGTATATGCGCTACACCCCATTTTCCTTCTGTCATGGTCTACACTCCTGTTGTTTTTATCATCTTCTTCTACCTTTCTTCCTTCTGTCTTGCTGTACTTCCTCTATCTGAATGATCTCATTCTTCACGATCTCAGCTAGACGTTGAGGATGTTCCTTCTTTTGCAATGGTGAATTAGCATAATACTCTATCTTTTGTTCATCATCCATTGATACAAGGTAACCGGGTATAGTGATCTTTTTATTAGATACTGAAATATGACCATGTGTAATGAACTGTCTTGCCTGCCTTATGGTACTTGCAAAACCCTGTCTATATACTTGTGTCTGAAGTCTTCGCTCAAGAAACTTTTTTGTATCAAGTGCCAGAATATCATCCAGACTGCCTTCTGTGGACAAAACACTATATCGTTTAAGTCTGTTTAATATATCATCAGCTATCGTTCTGTTGTGACCTGTTAATTCTCCTTCCGTGATCTCTGCTAACAACTTCATGGCAGAACGGCGGTATTTTCGAAGCATACTCTGGGCCTTCCAAACCTCACGTTTATTCCTGAGTCCATAGGTCTTAATATAACCCACTTCTTCTGCCATCCTGAGCGCCTGCCAGGGATGCTTTGGTGTTTCATATGACTTGGTATTCTTACCTGGATATCCCATTTTTCATCACCACCTAATTCACCTTTCTCTTGACACCGACAACAAGACCTCTTCTCCCTGTGGATTTGGTTCTCTGTCCTCTTACTTTATGCCCTCGCTCATGCCTGATACCTTTATATGAACGGGTCTTTTTCATGTTATTAAGATCTTCTCTTTTAATTAACAGTACATCTGTAGCAATAATATGCTTATCCTCACCACTCAAAAGATCCTTACGCCTGTTAAGCATCCATACAGGTAGAATTGACTCAATATCATCTACTGTTTTATTCATGGTTTCTATCTGTTCATCCTCAAGATATCCCATGGTCGCTGCAGGGTCTATGCCTGATATATCAGCAATGATCCGTGCTGAGCGTCGGTTAATTCCTTTTATACCTGTTAGTGAGTACTGAACACTCTTTTTTCCTTCCAGATCGGTATTAGCGATACGGACAATATGTTTTATCTCTTCTTGTTCGGTTTTTTCTTTTGGTTCTGCCATTTAATGCATTCCTCCGATAGGAAATAATTCCCTATAGCCCCGGCCTCTTTGTCTGGGGCCGCCCTGTACATAACGGGCGCGATAATTGAAGATATACCCCTTAGATGTACTATTACTTAAAATACCTTATGCAACATCACGGTATAATTCAGACCTATATACTTACACTTGTTTCTTCAAATGATATATTTATTCTTTTACCCTGATACTTGATGTATCGTTCCCTGTCTTTTCTGTGCAGGTGCCCCTGGGCAATATAATCAAAATCATCAGGCAGGTCGTCCACCAATACAGAGTGGATATCCCCGATATATAGAAGCTTTCAAGCTTAAAAAAAGAAAAAAGTTACTGCTACTAATTATTGATGTTATGCTGCAACTTCGATCATTAATGAATCTACCGGACAGTTCTTAACACAGATACCGCAGGCTATGCACAGGTCGTAATCTATAACAGCCATTCCATTGGACACAGCAATGGCCCTTGCCTCTGTATCAACATCAAAGTCTATATCTTTTTGCTTTTTAATATTTGTAGGACATACTGATGCACAGTTGCCACAACCAATACAACTCTCTTCTGAAAGTACCAGTTTCTTATCTTTCTTTGCCATATTAAATTCCCTCAATAATATTGATAATTTATGTTCTATTATTTGCTACAATAAGAACGTTTCGAAATATGCCGGAGGTTTTAAGGTTATATGATAAATAGAAGAAGGACTTAAATACCAACATCAAATCCAATTACCAGTTACAGGAAAAAATCTGCTGATATGACAAAAATAAAGAATATTAAGGAAAGAGAACTAATTTCTTTAATCACCGGCATACTGGAAAAAAACCAAAATCACATCAATCAAGCCCCTGATCAATATATAGGTCCCGGAAAGGATGACTGTGCCGTTATAGATATTGGCATCTCAAAACTTCTGGTTGCATCAACAGACATGCTTCACAGCACCACTGATTTTCCACCGGGTATGACACCACAGCAGATGGGCTGGATGAGTGTTGCTGTGAATTTAAGCGATATTGCAGCTATGGGTGCCAGTCCAATAGGTATCATGATGGCTCTCGGACTGCCGCCTGATCTTGAGCTGGATTTTGTGGAAGCTTTAGTAAGGGGCATGGATGAATGTGCCAGACACAGCGGTACGGTTATCATAGGTGGTGATATTGACAGGCATGATGAGATAACTATTACAGGATCCGCACTCGGACTGGTAGATGCGGAGATTATAGTCTTAAGAAAAGGAGCACAAATAGGTGATCTGGTATGTGTGACAGGTGAGCTTGGTACTGCAGGTGCTGCACTGGATGCACTTATGCATAATAGAAGTACTGATCGGTCTGTATTGGATAAACTCTATCAACCGGTTGTGAGGATACCGGAAGGTATATCATTAGCGCAAACAGGATGTTTGACATCTATGATGGATATCAGCGACGGACTGGCACTATCTCTATATGATATTGCTGCAGTTAGTAATGTAGGATTTCATATACAGGCAAATAGTATACCAATACACAATGATGTTCGCAGCCTGGCCTATAATGAAGATGAACTGTTTAACTGGAGTATTTACACCGGTGGTGATTTTGAACTGCTGTTCACTATTCGACCCGAATGCCTTGAAAAATTGAACAATAAAACACCAGTTCAATATACTGTGATCGGTGAAGTTATACAAAAAGGTATGATAATTGAACAACATGGTAATGTGACAGAAATGAAAGCTCGTGGATTCACACAGTTTTAAATGGATTGATAATATGATCAAGTGCCAGATATGTAATAACCCTGACTGCATCCGGGTGGCGGAAGAAGTTCTGGATTCCATATACGAACTCTATACTGCCTGTGGGAACTGTGGGCCTGAACCTGAATGGAATACCACTGCTCCTTTAACTACAATTATAGATATACATGATCTAAGCAGTACTTTCTTATTATGCAGTTCATGCGGCCGACGTCCTTTGAATGCAGTGATGGCACATGCTCTGTCTATTATGATCAGGCATGGTGAACGGGATGAAAAATCCGGTCTTATCCGGACAGGAACGCCTTTGATCTATAGAGGTTTCCCAATCATGTATCCACCGCGTCTTGGACCCGACTCGCTTGTGCTTATTGTAGATAATACCGGATCGCAAACGGCACAGGACATTGTAGAACAGGTGCCTGAGATAAAGGGTGTGATCCTGCGTATAGGTGATCAGGCAAAGAGTGTAGGTATACTGGATTCTAACTCCAGGCCACATGAATATTCATTACTGGCTGGCTGCGATATGAGATGTGATCTTGCCCAAAGCGCTTTTGGGGAGCTGGTGATATATAAAAATCAAAGTAAAATACACATCGAATTTGATAATGATCATAAGATGCAGGTACTCGGGTCGCTGGACATAAAAGGTATGCTGGGTGGCAGGATAGTAGTGGATGGAATGTGTGGTCCTGGTACACTTGGCCTGATGAGCATGCTCTTTGGTGCAGGTAAAGTGATATTCAATGATGCATGGCGTCCTGCTATTGAGAATTTACTGCTGAACCTGGAAGTTAATAGTGCTATACTTGGTGTGGATGTCGAACCTGTATTGACAATAACAGACCTTTCACTTATTGGAGATAAACCAGTGCAAGTAGCTGTTGTTAAAAGAAATGGCCGGATCGCAGCAGAAGTATATTTTGGGGATTTACGGTATCTTCCTGATTATATAGACGGTTGTGATGTGTGCCTAATTGACACATTTCCTGCTATTGATCCTTCTGAATTTGCTAATATATGGGCTAAAAAATATTCAAGTAGTCGTATAATAACGGTTTGATCAATACTGATCAACTATGAACAACTGCTTTATCATTTATTTTAACGGCCGTATTATTTCGAAAAATTTAAAAACCAAGTATGTTATATATTATTAAAAAAGGTATATTCAGTTATATAAATTCATTTTAGAGAGTGTTGAAAATATGTTTGATGAAATAGAAAAGAAATGGGCATCTATGGGTGGTGCTGATGGGGTATTAGGTAAACCTCACGGTGAATCTAGAAAAACCATTGATGATAAAGGAAAATTTCAGCGGTTCGATAACGGTTCTATCTACTGGAATCCGGATTCAGGAGCTTTTTGTGTTTACGGCATGGTCGAAAGTAAGTATATGAAAATGGGATCTGAGTCAAGTTATCTCAAACTCCCCACATCAGATACTATTAGTCTTGATGATGAACGTAGTTATAACAACTTCACCGGGGGAGCTATTTACTGTCATCCTCTTTTCAAATGCATTGCATTACACGGTCCGATACTGGACAGATGGAGAGAAATGGGAGCCGAGAAGAGTGTAATGGGATATCCTGTCAGGGAGATCCAGGCTACAGAGGACCAAAAAGGTGAATGTCAGCACTTCCAGTTCGGAGATATCTACTCACATCCTGATCATGGGATATTTGAGATGAGGGGCCGCCCAAGGATCGAATGGTATAAATTAGGGGGTCTGGATGGAAAATTCGGCCCACCTGCTTCTGAAGTCACAGAGAGTGAGGATGGAAGTTATCAGAACTTTAAGCACGGCACAATTGTCTGGCATGGAAAACAACAAAAAGTAGATATCCAGGAACACGGGCCTACATAATTATTCAGTGTATGGAAGTCCATTTGAAATCGATCAAACAGACTGTTAAGGATTAACGTTGATCTGCAGGATAGTAGGGTTCAACGTTAATCTGCATACATACCTATGAACCTAAACTGAGAAAAAAACATATATTATTGTTTGGACCAAAACTATAAAACAATCATTTCATGAAGAACGTCAGTCTTACTAATAATACCTTTATATTTTCCATCCACTGTGATCATAATCCTGCCAATCTTTTTCTCATCAAGTATCTTTACAACATCACACAGCGGCATATCCCCCTCAATAGAAATTATATCTTTTGACATTATCTCTCTTATTTTCACATTCATCTTTCCACTGGCAAGTGTATGACCAATATCAGTAAATGTTATAATGCCAACAATACTGCCTTTATCATTAACGGGAGCCCCATGGATATTATTTTGAGTAAATATCCTGGCAGCCTCTTGAATTGTTGCACTGGCAGGTACGGTAATATTTTTTTCTGAAATATAATCGATAATAGGACGTTTTGGTAGTGATACCATTTCGATAATTGAAAATAATAAAGAATTGGATGAATCATCACGTCCCACCACTTTCCCACGTATGATCAATTTATTAACAGGAGTAGGACCTACCTGGATCGTGTCTCCGCTATCAAAAACACGGATATCTCCAAGTATACGGATAATTCCGTTACAAGTATCAGGATGACGTACCGTAGTGAAACTTATCTCCGCAGCTGTAAGCTCATCCATGTGCTGTTGATTTCTATAGATCGGTACTACTACTTCATTATCCATTTCATCAATGCTTAATACCTCATAGGTAGCACCAGTGGCTTTATAACCCCCTTTCGGACCGGGGATTCCTTCAACCAGACCAAGAGCCTTAAGTGATTGCATTTGATTTCTGACTGTTCCGGGATTCCGGTTAATGACATCTGCGATCATTTCCCCTTTGATCGCATGTTTATATTGACGGTAAAGATTAATTAATGCTGTTAATATCTCTTTTTGGATTGGTGTGAGTTCTATAGTATCATCCCCTAATATTAATGAATAATCACTATAATTGTTATATCGATTATTTTACTTATAATGATGCCTTAATAACCCTTATCAATATTTAAGGTATCTTTGATTAGTCTTCTATAGTAGATATTGCGCTATTTGTTCGGATATCACATGTTCACAATACAAACACCGTAGTCTGAACGGATCATTCTGCACAATAAACTTTGAAGTAACCGGTTCATTGGTGTTGGATATACAGTTCGGATTAGTACACTTCACCATTCCTTCTACAGTAGAAGGCATCTCAACATTATATTTATCAACCACTTCATAATCCCTGATAATATTAATAGAGGTGCTGGGTGAAATAAGTGAGATCTTATCGACTTCCTTTTCTTTAAGTTCACGGTTCTCTATCTTTACTATATCCTTATGTCCAAGTGTATTACTCGGAACATTCATAATCATGGATACCACAGCATCGGAAACACCTGTGATACCCAGTATCCGAAGCACATTAATTGCCTGTCCGGCAACAATATGGTCAATAACAGTACCACTTACAATAGGTCTGACCCTCAGTTCACGCGTAGTGTTCATATATCGGTCCCCATAACTATAGTAAGCAGCGCCATCCTTATAGGAACGCCATAGAATGACTGCTGAAAATACCGGGCATGAGCTGTATTGTCTATTGAACTATCTATCTCATTGATCCTGGGAAGAGGATGCATAATTATCATATTCTGTCTGACATGTGCAAGCTGCTTATTGGTGATCTTATATGCGTTGGCTACTTTATTATATTCAGTCGGGTCAGGAAACCGTTCCTTCTGGATGCGGGTCATGTATAACACATCAATATTGTTAAGGACCTGATCAAGGTTCTCGGTCTCATTTACATGGGCACCCCTTGCTTTTAGGTCACCTATGATCTGGTCAGGCATCTTCAGTTGTTGTGGTGAAACAAAGGTAATATTCGCACCATAAAGTGATAGTGCATAGGTCAATGAATGCACTGTACGGCCGTATTTTAAATCTCCTACTATTGCAACATCGGGATGTTCCAGACTACTTTCACGTTTAATAGTATAAAGGTCCAATAGTGTCTGTGTGGGATGATGCCCGGCACCATCTCCTCCATTGATTATAGGGACAGATGAAAATTCCATAGCCATCTGTGCTGCACCTTCACTGGTGTGGCGCAATACGATAGCATCTGAATAAGTACTTATTACTCTAATTGTATCTGCAAGGGTCTCGCCCTTGATAACGCTACTTGCATCCTTTGAACCCAGGTTCAGGACATTTCCTCCGAGTCTGAGCATAGCAGTTTCAAAGGACATACGTGTCCTGGTACTGGGCTCATAAAAAAGTAAAGCCAGTATCTTTCCTGAAAGGATATCAGATCTTCCACTTCTGGCCAGGGATTCAAGCTTGCCGGCACGGTCCAGGATATAATCAATCTCATCGCGCGTAAAATCCTTCATAGAGATTATATGATTGCGATGAAATTCCATGAGGTTATTATAAGGGCGTATTATAAATTAAACTTATTGTAGTATGGCACTATCCTAAAAACCAGTTATTTCAATAGAGGATTATTGATCTTACTCCACAGGTATTCCAAGGATACTATGTTGGCCTTTATAGACATCTTCTGCAATACAGGCACACCCTCTGGCTGCACTCCATTCACCCAGTGACTCTACCCGGGATCCTATATGTCCTTCTATCTTTTCTATAACATATTTGATCTCACTCACAGATCCTGAGATAAAAATCTTCGGTGTCATTATGTCTTTTTCCCTGAGCAATAAATTCATTGAAACAATTTCCATGGACGCAAACAGTGCCATGGTATCAAGGGCATTGATGGCTTTATGATCTCCTGATCCGAATCCACTTACTAGTTCATGTATATCGTGATACTCTGTCATGGCAAGGACCCCTGCTTTAGTAAATGCCTCATTAGCAGTATACAGTCGGGCATCTACATCACGTATGGCACTAAGATCAAGCGGGCCGTGGTGAGTTCCAGGTGCAAAGATACAGGCATCAATAGCACCCAGGACGCGGGCATTTGCTGCTACCAGTGTCACTGTGTTGGAACTGATGTCGCAAATGATAAAATGATCATATCCCTTCCTGTGGGCATAGTACATAATACCAAGCTTTTCGGGACTGGCGCCGTGAGAGAATACATTGAACCTATCATCCACTGTATTGCCCCTGTGCAGACCTGGTATCACTATAGCAGGAATACCTGATTGTGAAATGGTATCAAAGACCAGTGTACCTCCACCCACATGAAGTCCGGCACCCTCCCTGCTTCTAATACCTCTATTTGATACATGGTCAATAGGTGTGATCTTATCTATACCATCACCCATGGAATAAGTGAGTGCGATCATTTTGATCTTGTCTGCTGATGTTTTAAGTCCATGCAGTATACTCTCAAGCAGTTCGTGCATAGACATAGCAGCTACATCACGTCTCGAGATTCGAAAGACATTATTGTCAGATGAAGCGAACCGCATGTATGTAGTGCCGTGGTCTATTCCGATATACATGAACAACCTGTCATTTTCATATGTATTAGTTTTTGTGTTTTTTATCATTATATAGGATTAAAATTAATATAGCGAGATATCCTGCTCCAACACTTATTTGATATGGAATGGGTATTTGTAGCAAATGAATAATCACACAAAGAACAAAATCCTAGCGTTAGCGAGGATTTTGTTTCGTATCCATTCAAATTTTCAACTATCTTAACCCTTTTTTCAATTTATATTTTGTTTTAATAATATATATTTAATAGATGCAGCCAAGAAAATAAGCAATAATACAATTATTAACAATAATTGGCTTAATTGATCGTGATACCATTCCAAATAAGCATTGAATAACGCCAGTAAAATTGCCAAGAAAATCAGACCATTCCAGACATAATAAAGTATTGTCTTTTTCATTTAAAACCACTCCTAAAAAATAATTTTTTGGAGTCCACCAATTATTAGTAGAAATAATCAACCTCCATATGTATTTCTTGATATGGATTAGGTGTAATGAATATATCTTGCGGTATTTTCCTTCACCTTTTGGAATGTTCTTACCATATATTGCTCATTCACTACCAAGTACAGTCTTATCCATATCCTGCCCAGATTTATTGATCTATATATCCTCACTTCGATTTAATTTATCGCGAAGGTTTTTATTAGACGTTCCATAAAATTGTCGGTTTCTAAGTTGTAATATTTCTTGCATATTCATTCCAATTTTCAACCATCTTGCTCCGTTCTCCAGCAGGTATTTTATCGTATAACGACCATGCTCCGAAGTCTCCTTCATTTATGGGTTCCTTTAATGGAACCTCTTTGGAAGTATATATGTCTATTATAACTGTTTTTTTTTCTTTAGTTTCCGATTTTACCAAAGTCAGCATTACCCCCTCCATTGGATAGCTATAGCATACAGGTTTTGTAGAACGTAATTCCCATCCGGGATATTCTTTTTTAGCTATATCTATAGCCTTTTGCTTCATACTATCCCTATCTAAAGGTTCACTCAAAATCATCCTATGAAATATACAACCAAGGACTTTACTGGCACCCATTTCCATTTCACTGATAGCTTTACCATCCTTTGAGGAACTCACATTTAAATTATTTAAAGATTGTTAATGAATCACGGACACGACCCAAATATGTACATTAAATTAAATACCATCCACTCCTAGAATCTTTTGTAACCCCTGCTTCAATGTTCAAATATTTGTCTACTGAAATTCGTGATTCTCTTTCTGATTTGGATTTTACAAATAGACCTTTACTTTCCCATTTAACTGAAGAAGAAAATACTCCAACAGTCCCATTTTGCGATTGATTTTTAATTTCAGTGATGGATAAAAGAATGCAATTAGTTAGTACTTCTGAATTCCCCACAACAACCACATTGTCGGAACTATCAATAAAATATCTTCCTTCAATGTAAACATTCTTATTTTTATTTTCTTTACAACCAATTATATTTTCCCAACTTTCATGTGATACTTCAAGAACACTTACAATAAAAGAATGGGAATTGCTTACATCTGCTAAGGGAATTTCAAGTTCATATAAATTTATAATAGTTCTTCCCGTAATTCCTTTCTCATAAAACTCTTTTGAACTAATTAGCTCTAGCTCAAGGCTATTAATTTCTAAAACATTAGCTTCATCATCAGCTATTATTTCAGTAATAATTCCATCAGATTCAATAAATATAATATTTGATTCCTCGTACTTGATTAAACCAATTATATTTTGAGGATAATTGCTAAGAGATGTAGAAGAAATAACTGAATCTACATAATCTTCTGAATTAGAGTAACTTACCAAAGGAATTGGGAACTTATGGAAAGAGGTGTTGAATATTTCAAAGAATTGCAACCTATTACTCGCTTGATAAGGGCTTGTTGGATATGTTGTAATTGAAGCCGATATCAAACTAAAGATAACAATTAAGCTTATTATTATGATTACCAATTTTAAATAATTTACTTTATACATGAATTAAACCCTGTGTTTTATGTAAAGTTATTTTAAAAAAAAAGGTTGTTTTGAACAACCTTTTCAATTGTAATTTTTTATTTAAGGGGCATAACATCCGAATCCTGGAGTAAGCCAGGAGTCATCTGAAGCACCACTATCCATGGTTCCGAATTTATCTACAGATACCCATGAATATATCTCAAAATTTGCTGTTACTGGTGCCAAATTAGCAGCCCATACTCCAGTGGCATCAACTTGCCTCTTATGTGTACCACCGGAAGTAGATCTGTCTAAACTGCATTTTGAGAGACATGCTTTACAGTTTGTTTTTGAAGTTGACTGCTGAGCTACTGACTCAACTTCATTGCCATAATCTATGATAAATTCGCCTTTAGCTATAACGTTCATATCTTTATCCACAAGAAGACATATTGGACAACCAAGACCAAGTTCTTTCCATGCTGAATTTTCGGCCACGATGATATCTGTTGTTAATATTTCAATTGAATCAGTTTTTCTATTGGGTACTATAATATCTAATTGATAGAGTTCAACGATTGTTTTCACTGTAATGCTGGATTCTTCGTTAATGTACTCTTTACTGCCAATAAGTTTCGGTTCAAGTTGATATGTAGCTACAATATTATCTTGTGCATCTGCAACAATTTCAGTTACCGTATCGACAGAATCAATAAGTACTATTTTTTGATTGTTGTATTTGAGGATACCAACAATAGTATCATCAGATTTTATATTTGCTTTGTCAGCAAATGATTCAATTTCATTTTTCAAATCATCTTTGGCATTGTCATATCTCAAAAGAGGAACTGGCAGTTTATGCGGTTTTGCATTAAAGAGTTCATAAACATTTATTTCGTTTGCTTGGTATACTTTTTTGTTAGTTCCACCAATATCAATAAATTTTTCTTTTTCTGCACCACTCAATTCTATAACATCGACATTAGCGCCTGAATCATCGGCGATACCTACACCCTGTGAGCAGGGGCAGTCTATCCATGTTGTTGCACCCACATCTTGCGCTGTCTGCGCGCCTACAAATGGCATAAATGCCATACTTATCAGTAACATTACCGCAAGCATCAGGCCTAATTTAATTCCTTTATTTTTCATATTTTTTTCACTCCATATTCTTTTACCTCAAAGGCATAACTCAAACCTTAAGTAAGAATAAGGCGTATTAATGATGCCTTTGGGCTGTTGAGGTTCGGCTATAGTCTAATTAATTTGAGCTGAACCTCCAATCTTTTTACTATTACAATTATACTTATACTTTATGGTGTAATACCATTTCTAATTATATATAATTAAAATAGCACGATAAATTAGTAAATTTAAGTTTTCTTTTTAATAGTATATCAAGTATAACTTGATGTATCGAAAATGCTCACTTCGTTCACATTTTCTAATCTTCAGCTTCTTCGAAGCTTCAGTCAAGAAAATCCGACTGACGGGAGGATTTTGTTCTTTTCCTTCACCTTTTAGTATGTTTTTACAAAGTATTGCTCATTCACTACCAGGCACGTGCTATCCCATTGCCCGATATATCTTCTCAAAGAAGCTGACGTATCTTTTCTATAACCAGCAAAGCATCGTCCCGCTTCACATCCACTTCATTATTAACAAAAAAGTCGATAAGTTCATCCTGTACAGACAAAGAAACAACCCCAGCCTCAACTCCTTTTTTTACCATTGCATAATATGACCGATCAGGATAATACATCGACCTTGCGATCTTCAGCAACATATCCCTCTGGTGCGGATCGATCATGTCTTTATCTAATGCATATTCAAGCGTAGCCCTGATATTGACCAGCGGAACCGAAAGCGGTTGCAGAGTCTCAGGATGAAAAGTAACAGCCACCTCATCATCTGATTCAATAACACCATCACGGTACCATTCATATATACGGCCTACTCCGATCATACCATATGAATCAAGCTCGGAAGCCCTCAGTGCACCCATACTGGAACCACCAACACCCCTCACTCCTGCTTTAAGTGCGCTAATGATCTCCCTGTGCCCGACAGCAGCCCTGTCAAAGAATACACCATTAATGATACCTATGATATCAGGTTTTTCTCTGCCTGACCTGATATTGATATCACTCCTTTTGACCGGAGGCCTGTAATCAGCGTCCAGCAGTGTTCGTGCATCTGCCCATGAAAGACTGATACCTGTGTATATAACGATCTGTTTCATGACGGTCTGGGTCGCCTGAATTTTTTCTTACCCATAGTTTTCCTGCGTTCTGTCTTCATCCGTTTACTGCAGTCCCTATCAAGAGTATACAGCTCAAAAGTGGGCATGAGGGCCTGATCACAGGCATTATTACAATGGATCGTGAAAGGTCTATGATAACAGCATAAGGAACGATCCCTTTTAGCATAGTAATTGTGGTTTCAATATTTTTAGCAGGTGTATCGACAGACTTATCTTCCAGGTCTGATAACCGAACCTTATCCTCGGAGTCCTCATACCAGTATTTATTCAGCCGTTTCATAGTATCGTATCCGAAAGTCTTTACCATACTTTCCCTGTCCGTATCCTCCCTGGCGCCGTGGATTTGTACTACTCTACTGTTCACAACCTCTAAGTTGTAATATTTCTTACACATCCATTCCAATTTTCAACCATCTTACCCCGTTCTCCAGCAGGTATTTTATCGTATAACGACCATGCCCCAAAGTCTCCTGCATTTTTAGGTTCCTTTAGTGGAACCTCCATAGAAGTATATGTGTCTATTATAACTGTTTTTTCTTCTTTAGTTTCCGGTTTTACTAAAGTTAGCATTACCCCCTCCATTGGATAGCTATAGCATACAGGTTTTGTAGAACGCAATTCCCATCCGGGGTATTCCTTTTTAACTATATCTATAGCCTTTTGCTTCATACTATCCCTATCTAAAGGTTCACTCAAAATCATCCTATGCATTATACAACCAAGGACTTTACTGGCAGCCATTTCCATTTCACCAATAGCTTTACCATCCTTTGTCACTGTGAATGTATAAAATAGCTTTTTTTCATGTATGTCATAAATTGTCACCGGGTCTTGTTGTACTTCTGCATCTTCCCAATCTTCTAAACCAGGAGTGTCAACTGCTGTAAATTCTGCGAGATGTGCAACAGCATATTTCCATACCGTATCTTCATCTACATAGTAATCCTCGATTGAATAGTTATCCTGAAAAGCTCCTTTCACAAAGATAGATCCTATTAGTAGCAACGATATTAAAAATACTGTTCCAACTAGTATTTTTTTCTTCTTAATATCTATTTTCATCATTATCACCTATATTTATATAATCATAAATAGATAAAAAATATAATAATATTATAAAATTTATTTTGTCAGCAATCTGGTTTTAAGCTTTTTTACCCATATAGATAATCAGGATAAACATGGATTGCATTACTTTCATTTTTTAATTGATTTGTCGTATACTTTATCTCTTTATACAATATATTATCACTAAATCCTACATAAAACCAGTTAATCTTTTTTACTTCCAGTGAGTATTTTTCGAGGTGTTCTTGAAGTTTGTTTGTAGCATTACGATCAGAATCACCTAATAGGTTAACAAAAACGTATATGTTCCCATCTTCCTGTTTTACTGGTTTGACTACTATATTTTCGTTATTCAGTATAGTTCCTTTCAAACTGTTAAAATCTGATAAAGGAATGACTGTATAGTCCCGGTCACCATAACCATCTTTTTTTTCTATGGTGTATGAAAAAGGTAGTTGATCATCCAGGATTTCTTCTATTTGGGATGTATTATTATCTATCAACGCCAGACTAATCCCACTAACGAGAATTTCTGGATAATCGTGTTCTCTAATAGTAACTGTTTCTTCATCGGTATTCAATAACATCATCCCTAAATACGCCACTATAATCACCAATACTGCAACAATTATATAAATTATTTGTTTCATTTTCTTTAATTCACCTTTTCTTTAATAAATTAAAAAATAAAAAGGTGGAGGTTAATCCTCCACATGTATGTCTGTAGTGTGTTTTCTACCCCAATACACTTCCCAGTATTTCAGCCCTACATCTTCAGGCCATGGGTCGTATATTAATAAACAGGGTAAACAACTACTATCCGAGTATCCTACGGCACATCTTGCATGTCCTTTAACCCCACTCATTAATGGTCTATCCACATCTATTTCTTCTTTTGCTTCGCTAAATTCTGCTTCATATTCATTAGATCCATATTTATCTATACCATTATGGAAATAATTTAATATATTTGTTTTATTTGCGCCGCCTCCAGTACCAGGATCAAGGTCCATATATTCAGCGACTTCGCTTTGTGTATGAGTATATCCATAATAATCAGCTATCATCTGTCCAACAGCTGCACAACACCAGTTACTCTCGTCTTGACAATGGAACGGTACATCCAATGTTTTTTTGGAACTCATAGTTATAATACCTTTTGGAGATATACCCATAGTTGACGGCCGCTTTGTTGTAACTATTATTCTATTTTCATTCCAATTTTCAACCATCTTAACCCGTTTTTCAACAGGTATTTCATCATATAATGACCATACTCCTGAGTCTCCGTCATTTTTAGGTGGCTTTAACGGAACCACTGAAGAAGTAAATGTGTCTATTATTACTGTTTTTTCTTCTTTACTTTCCGGTCTTACTAGAGTTAGCATTACGCCTTCCTTTGGATAGCTATAACACACAAATTCTGCAGAACGTATTTCCCATCCGGGATATTTTTTTTCAGCTATCTCTATGGCCTTTTGCTTCATACTATCCCTATCCAAAGGTTCAGTTACTATTATCCTATTTAATAGGCGACCTAGTACTTTACTGGCAGCCATTTCCATTTCACCAATAACTTTACCATCCTTTGTCACACTATATGTGTAAAACAGCTTTTTGCTATTTATATCATAGACTGTTATTGGGTCTTTTTGTAGTTTAGCACTATTCCAATCTTTCAAACCAAGAGTTTCGTCTATTGCAAATTCATTAAGATATGTCATAGCGTAATTGCATGCCATATCCTCGTTTACATAGAAATTCTCAACTGAATAGTCAGCCTGAGAAGCTTCTGCACTTGTTGCGAATATAGCTCCCATAAACAGTAGCGATATTACAAGCACCGAGCCTAATTTAATTCTTTTATTTTTCATATTTTTTTACTCCATATTCTTTTACCTCAAAGGCACAACTAAAACCTTAAGTAAGAATAAGGCGTATTTATAATGCCTTTGGGCTGTTGAGGTTCGGCTATATTCTAAACAAATTGAGCTGAACCTCTAAACTCTTCACAATCTCATTCCTACTTATACTTTATGATTTAATACCAATTCCCACCATTCATAATTTAAATAGCACGATAAATTAGTAAGTTTAAGTTTTCTTTTCAATTTTCCTTGACCTTTAAGAATGTTTTTACAATGAATTACTCATTCACTACCAACTACAGGCTTCCCCCTTTACCCGATATATCTTCTCAAAGAAGCTGACGTATCTTTTCTATAACCAGCAAAGCGTCGTCCCGCTTCAAATCCACTTCATTATTAACAAAAAAGTCTATAAGTTCATCCTGTACAGATACTGAAACAACCCCTGCCTCAACTCCTTTTTTTACCACTGCATGATATGACCTATCAGGATAATACATCGACCTTGCGATCTTAAGCAACACATCCCTCTGGCTCGGATCGATCGTGTCTCTATCCAATTCATATTCAAGCGTAGCCCTGATATTGACCAACGGAACCGAAAGCGGTTGTAAAGTTTCAGGATGAAAAGTAACAGCAACCTCATCATCAGATTCAATAACACCATCACGGTACCATTCATATATACGGCCTACTCCGATCATACCATATGAATCAAGCTCGGAAGCCCTCAATGCACCCATACTGGAACCACCAACAACGCTCACTCCTGCCTTAAGTGCACTAATGATCTCCCTGTGCCCGACAGCAGCCCTGTCAAAAAATACACCATCAATGATACCTATGATATCAGGTTTTTCTTTGCCTGGTCTTATGTTGATATCACTCCTTTTAACAGGAGGCCTGTAATCAGCGTCCAGCAGTGTTCGTGCATCTGACCATGAAAGACTGATACCTGTGTAAATAACGATCTGTTTCATGACGGTCTGAGTCGCCTGAATTTTTTCTTACCCATTTTTTTATTACGTCCTACCTTCATCCGTTTACCTCTGCGGTCCCTATCAAGAGTATACAGCTCAAAAGTGGGCAGGATGGCCCTGATTACAGGCATTTTCACATTGGAACGTGAAAGGTCTATAATAACAGCATAAGGAACGATCCCTTTTAGCATAGTAATTATAGTTTCAATGTTCTTGGCAGGTGTATCCGCAGACTTATCTTCCAGGTCTGATAACCGGACCTTATCTTCAGTCTCTTCATACCAGTATTTATTCAGACGTTTCATAGTATCGTATCCGAAAGTCCTTACCATACTTTCCCGGTCCGTATCATCCCTGGCGCCGTGTATCTGTACTAATCTACTGTTCACAGCCACTAAGTGGTAATATTTATTGCACATCCATTCCAATTTTCAACCATTTTGCCCCGTTCTCCAGCAGGTATTTTATCGTATAACGACCATGCACCAAAGTCTTCTGCATTTTTAGGTTCCTTTAGTGGAACCTCCATAGAAGTATATGTATCTATTATAACTATTTTTTCTTCTTTAGTTTCCTGTTTTACCAAAGGCAATTGTGGGACAAAACCTATAACTCCAAAATATAGCCTCCAAAAGGATTAATGATGCATTATGTTTTTCTTTTTTTTAAGTAAACGAGTATAACCGCAGATATCATAGAAGTCATTCCAATAACAAATAGAATCATGTATGCTAAATCAGATAAATAATAATTCCATGAATTACATAATAATATCACTCCGATAGTTAGAAAATTTAGTGCAAACAAGAATCTGTACCCAAATACAATTTTAATGTCTGATTTTATATACGCAAAAATCATCATAAAGATTGAGCTAATAATTATAAATAGTGAGATGATTACTTTCCAATTAATTAACATTTTCTACCTCAAAAAAAATTGTGTAGTCCCATAATTTTTACGTATTGAACTCTAATTTCATGCTCTGAGTAAAGATTTCAGAGTAAAAATTAGTGAGAAATCTTTTAGGGACTATACAACCTCGAAAATAAATAAAACATCAAAGATTTATTTACAGTAAGGTATTACCAAGATCTTTGGACCAATGGGATTCCACAATTTTCTACTATATATGATTATTGTTGGATCATCACATGAAGTATATCTATCTATAGTTTCGGATATAAAGCAAGTTGTAGTAACAGCAGGAGTACAGATTACCGCAACAACTGTCCCATCTCCAGGTATTAAATTAGCTGTTGCACCAATCCAGACAGCACCGCAGGAACCTGCCAATACATAACATATGTCATCTAATTCATAGGTCCCCCCATAATCGTATCCAGGTATAGAGATATGTGATGCTGACATTAGGCATTTAATACCCTCCTGTCTATTGTTGTATTGGAATGCCGTGGTTTCATCTTGATTTGTATTATTATGTGGAAATATTTCATGTTTGTCGCCATTTTTAATATGTCCAAATGTTTCCTGGCCCTGGTCATTGAAATATGTCGTTAAAGCTGCCAAGACAGATTCATTTCCTGTCTGGAATGGAATATCTACTCTTATTCCAGAATTATTTGTATCTATATTTGATACAGATATAACTTCAACATTTTCAAAATCAATTTTATATCCTCTTGAATAAAACTCATTCGTTATTTCTTTCACTTCAAGGGACATTATAGCCTTTTTCAGGTAGTCTGCTCGAATATCATTTTTTAAAATCTCTGTACTTACTTCAGGAATCGGAATCTGTGCTAATATTCCTTTCGTATCAGAATTGTCAACTTTTGCACTCACTGCCGGTACAAACGCTATGCTCATCAGTAGCATTACCACAAGTACTGCACCTATTTGAATTCTTTTATTTTTCATATTTTTTTTACTCCATATTCTTTTACCCCAGAGGCACAACTAAAGCCTTAAGTAAGAATAAGGCGTGTTAATAATGCCTTTGGGCTGTTGAGGTTCGGCTATTGTCTAATTAATTTCAGCTGAACCTCTAAGCTCTTTACAATCTCATTCCTACTTATACTTTATTATTTAATACCAATTCCCACCATTCATAATTTAAATAGCACGATAAATTAGTAAGTTTAAGTTTTCTTTTCAATTTTCCTTAACCTTTTAGAATGTTTTTACAAAGTATTGCTCATTCACTACCAACTACAGGCTTTCCCATTTGCCCGATATATCTTCTCAAAGTAACTAACGTATCTTTTCTATAACCAGCAAAGCGTCGTCCCGCTTCACATCCACTTCATTATTAAGAACAAAATCCTCCCTTCGGTCGGATTTTCTTGAGTATATTATCTTAGAGATTATATACTACAAAAAAGTCTATAAATTCATCCTGTACTGATATAGAAACAACCCCTGCCTCTACTCCTTTTTTACCATTGCATGATATGACCTCTCAGGATAATATATAAACCTTGCGATCTTCAGCAACATATCCCTCTGGTGCGGATCGATCATGTCTTTATCTAATGCATATTCAAGCGTAGCCCTGATATTGACCAGCGGAACCGAAAGCGGTTGCAGAGTCTCAGGATGAAAAGTAACAGCCACCTCATCATCTGATTCAATAACACCATCACGGTACCATTCATATATACGGCCTACTCCGATCATACCATATGAATCAAGCTCGGAAGCCCTCAGTGCACCCATACTGGAACCGCCAACTACAGTTACTCCTGCCCTAAGTGCACTAATGATCTCCCTGTGCCCGACAGCAGCCCTATCAAAGAATACTCCATCAATGATACCTATGATAACAGGTTTTTCTCTGCCTGGCCTGATATTGATATCACTCCTTTTAACAGGAGGCCTGTAATCAGCGTCCAGCAGGTATTTCATCGTATAACGACCATGCTCCGAGTCTCCTTCATTTATGGGTTCCTTTAGTGGAACCTCCATAGACGCATATGTATCTATTATGACTGTTTTTTCTTCTTTAGTTTCGGGTTTTACTAAAGTCAGCATTACCCCCTCCATCGGATAGCTATAGCATACAGGTTTTGTAGAACGTAATTCCCATCCGGGATATTCTTTTTTAACTATATCTATAGCTTTTTGCTTCATACTATCCTTATCCAAAAGTTCACTCAAAATCATCCTATGAAGTATACAACCAAGGACTTCACTGGTACCTATTTCCATTTTACTAATAGCTTTACTATCTTTCGATAAAACCACATTTAAATTATTTAAACATTGTCAATAAATCCTAGACACGACCCAAATATGTACATTAAATCAAATACAACCCAATCCATGAATCTTCTGCAACCCAAGTCCCAATGTTCAAATTTTTGTCTACTGAAACATATGATTCTCTTTCTGATTTGGATTTTATGAATAGACCTTTACTTTCCCATTTAACTGAATTAGAAAATATTCCAACAGTCCCATTTTGCGATTGATTTTTAATTTCAGTGATGGATAAAAGAATGCAATTAGTTAGTACGTTTGAATTCCCCACAGCAACCACACTGTCGGAACTATCAATGAAAAATCTTCCTTCAATGTAAACATTCTTATTATTATTTTCTTTGCAACTAATTATATCTTCCCAACTCTCATAGGATACTTCAAGAACACTTACATTAAAAGAATGGGAATTGCTTATATCTGCTAAGGGAATTTCAAGTTCATATAATTTTATTATAGTTCTTTCCATTGGAATTCCTTTCTTATAAAACTCTTTTGAACTGATTGGCTTTAGCTCAAGGGTATAAATTTCTAAAACATTAGCTTCATCATCAGCTATTATTTCAGTAATAATTCCATCAGATTCAATAAATATAATATTTGATTCCTCGTACTTGATTAAACCAATTATATTTTGAGGATAATTGCTAAGAGATGTAGAAGAAATAACTGAATCTACATAATCTTCTGAATTAGAGTAACTTACCAAAGGAATTGGGAACTTATGGAAAGAGGTGTTGAATACTTTAGAGAATTGCAAATCATTACTCTCGTTATAAGGGCTTGCTGGATTTAGTGTAATTAAAGCCGATATCAAGCTAACGATAACAATTAAGCTTATTATTATGGTTACTAATTTTATATAATTTACTTTGTACATGAATTAAACCTTGTATTTTATGTAAACCTATCTAAAAAAATAAGGTTGTTTTGAACAACCTTTTCAATTGTAATATTTTATTTAAGGGGCATAACATCCGAATCCTGGAGTAAACCAAGAGTCATCTGAAGCACCACTATCCATGGTTCCGAATTTATCTACAGATACCCATGAAAATATCTCAAAATTTACTGTTAATGGTGCCATATTAACAGCCCATACTGCAGTGGCATCAACTTGCCTTTCATGAGTCCCACCAGATTCAGGTTTTTCAAAACTGCATTTTGAGAGACATATTTCACAGTTTGTTTCTGAAGTTGACTGCTGAGCTACTGACTCAACTTCATTGCCATAATCTATGACAAATTTGCCTTTAGCTATAACGTTCATATCTTTACTCACAAGAAGACATGGCAGGCAGTAAAAAAGTGGATAAGCTTGACCAATTTCTTTCCATGCTGAATTTTCGGCCGTGATGACATCTGTTGTTAAGATTTCAATTGAACCACTTTTTCCATTGGGTACTATAATATCTAATTGATAGAGTTCAACGATTGTTTTCACTGGAATGGTGGATTCTTTGTTAATATACTCTTTACTGCCAATAAGTTTTGGCTCAAGTTGATATGTAGCTACAATATTATCTTGTGCATCTGCAACTATTTCATAGTATCGTATCCGAAAGTCCTTACCATACTTTCCCTGTCCGTATCCTCCCTGGCACCGTGTATCTGTACTCCTCTACTGTTCACAACCTCTAAATTGTAATATTTCTTGCACATTCATTCCAATTTTCAACCATCTTGGCCCGTTCTCCAGCAGGTATTTTATCGTATAACGACCATGCCCCAAAGTCTCCTGCATTTTTTGGTTCCTTTAGTGGAACCTCCATAGAGGTATATGTGTCTATTATAACTGTTTTTTCTTCATTAGTTTCCGGTTTTACCAAAGTCAGCATTACCCCTTCCATTGGATAGCTATAGCATACAGGTTTTGTAGAACGTAATTCCCATCCGGGATATTCTTTTTTAGCTATATCTATAGCCTTTTGCTTCATACTATCCCTATCTAAAGGTTCACTCAAAATCATCCTATGCATTATACAACCAAGGACTTTACTGGCAGCCATTTCCATTTCACCAATAGCTTTACCATCCTTTGTCACTGTGAATGTATAAAATAGCTTTTTTTCATGTATGTCATAAATTGTCACCGGGTCTTGTTGTACTTCTGCATCTTCCCAATCTTCTAAACCAGGAGTGTCAACTGCTGTAAATTCTGCGAGATGTGCAACAGCATATTTCCATACCGTATCTTCATCTACATAGTAATCCTCGACTGAATAGTTATCCTGAAAAGCTCCTTTTACAAAGATAGATCCTATTAGTAGTAACGATATGAAAAATATTGTTCCAACTAGCATTTTTTTCTTCTTAATTTCCATTTTCATCATTATCACCTGTGTTTATATAATTATTAACAGATAAATATATAATATTATTAAAAATTTTATTTTATCAACAATCTGCTTTTAAGCTTTTTTACCCCTCTAGATAATCAGGATAAACATAAATTGCATTACTTTCATTTTTTAATAGATTTGTCGTATGCTTTATCTCTTTGTACAGTATATTACCACTAAATTTTACATAAAACCAGTTAATCTTTTTTACTTCCAGTGAGTATTTTTCGAGGTGCTCTTGAAGTTTGATTGTAGCGTTACGGTCAGATTCACCTAACAGGTGAAGTAAAACGTATATATTCTCATCTTCCTGTTTTACTGGTGTGACTTCTATATTTTCGTTATTTAATATAGTCTTTTTCAAACTGTTAAAATCTGATAAAGGAATGACTGTATAATCCCGTTCGCCATAAAAATCTTTTTTTTCTATGGTGTATGAAAAAGATAGTTGTTTTTCCAGGATTTCTTCAAATTGGGATGTATTATTATCTTTCAATGCCAGATCAATCCCACTAACGAGAATTTCTGGAAAATCGAGATCTCTAATAGCAATTGTTTCTTCATCGGTATTCAATAACATCATCCCTAAATACGCCACTATAATCACCAATACTGCAACAATTATATAAATTATTTGTTTCATTTTCTTTAATTCACCTTTTCTTTAATAAATTAAAAAATAAAAAGGTGGAGGTTAATCCTCCACATGTATGTCTGTAGTGTGTTTTCTACCCCAATACACTTCCCAGTATTTCAGCCCTACATCTTCAGGCCATGGGTCGTATATTAATAAACAGGGTAAACAACTACTATCCGAGTATCCTACGGCACATCTTGCATGTCCTTTAACCCCACTCATTAATGGTCTATCCACATCTATTTCTTCTTTTGCTTCGCTAAATTCTGCTTCATATTCATTAGATCCATATTTATCTATACCATTATGGAAATAATTTAATATATTTGTTTTATTTGCACCGCCTGTACCAGGATCAAGTCCCATATATTCAGCGACTTCGCTTTGTGTATGAGTATATCCATAATATTCACCTTTTAAGCTTTTTTACCCATCTAGATAATCAGGATGAACATAGATTGCATTACTTTCATTTTTTAATAGATTTGTCATATGTTTTATCTCTTTATACAGTATATTATCAAATTCTACATAAAACCTGTTACCCTTTTTTACTTCCAGTGAGTATTTTTCAAGGTGCTCTTGAAGTATGTCTGTAGCGTTACGATCAGAATCATCTAATAGGTGAAGTAAAGCGTATATATTTCCATCTTCCTGTTTTACTGGATCGACTTCTATATTTTCGTTATTCAATATAGTCTCTTTCAAACTGTTAAAATCTGATAAAGGAATGACTGTATAATATCGTGTGCTAAAAAATTTATTTTTTCCTATGGTGTATGAAACAGGTAGTTTATCATCCAGGATTTCTTCAATTCGGGATGTATTATTATCTTTCAATGCCAGATCAATCCCACCAACGAGAGTTTCTGGATAATCGTGTTCTACAATAGTAACTGTTTCTTCATCGGTATTCAACAGCATTACCCCGAAATACGCTACTATAATCACTAACACTGCAACAATTATATAAATTATTTTTTTCATATTCTTTAACTCATTTTTTCTTTAATAAATTAACTGCTTAAAAAATAAAAAAAGTGGAGATTAATCCTCCACATATATATCTTTATCGTGTTCTCTAATGTTCCATAATTCCCAATATGTTATACCTATGTCTTCAGGCCATGGGTCATTTATTAATAGCCAATCACCTATAATACTACTATCATAGTATCCTTTTGCACATCTAGCATGTCCGGGAATTCTACTCACTAATGGTCTATTCGCATTTATTTCTCCTTTTGCACCGCTAAATGATGCAGCATGATCATCTGATCCATATTTGCTTATACCATAATGGTAATAATTCAGTTGATCACTAATTGTTGCTCCACCTCCAGTGCCAGGTTCAAGTCCCATAAAGAGGGCGACTAGACTCTGTGAATGAGTATGTCCATGATATTTAGCTATCATCTGTCCCGTAGCTGCAGCACACCAGTTACTCTCTTCTTGAGCATATAACTTTACTTTTAATGTTTTGCTTGTGCTACCTTTTGGAGATATATCCATAGTGACAGCTGCTTAGTGATAATTTTTCTTTCATTTTTATTCCAATTTTCAACCATCTTAACCCGTTTTTCAACAGGTATTTCATCATATAATGACCATACTCCTGAGTCTCCGTCATTTTTAGGTGGCTTTAACGGAACCACTGAAGAAGTAAATGTGTCTATTATTACTGTTTTTTCTTCTTTACTTTCCGGTCTTACTAGAGTTAGCATTACGCCTTCCTTTGGATAGCTATAACACACAAATTCTGCAGAACGTATTTCCCATCCGGGATATTTTTTTTCAGCTATCTCTATGGCCTTTTGCTTCATACTATCCCTATCCAAAGGTTCAGTTACTATTATCCTATTTAATAAGCGACCTAATACTTTACTGGCACTCATTTCCATTTCACCAATAGCTTTACCATCCTTTGTCACAGTATATGTATAAAACAGCTTTTTGCCATCCATATCATAGACTGTTATTGGGTCTTTCTGTAGTTTAGCACTATTCCAATCTTTCAAACCAAGAGTTTCGTCTATTGCAAATCCATTAAGATATGTCATAGCATAATTGCATGCTATATCTTCGTCTACATAGAAATTCTCAACTGAATAGTCAGCCTGAGAAGCTTCTGCTCCAGTTACTAAGATAGCTCCCATAAGCAATAGTGATATTATTAGCACTGCTGCATCTTGCAATCCTTTCTTTTTTATTTTCATTTTATTTTACTTCCTTTAATGTATATCCACGTAGGTATACCCTAAACTATTAAGTAACTATGAAGCATACATAGACTATGCCTACGGGCTGTTTGGGGTTTAGCTAAAACTTAATGACATGATGCTAAACCTCAACAACTTTGTAAATTTTATAATATTTAAATCTTTTGTTTTGTTAAATAATCATATTATCTTAATATTATGTGTTACTGTAATATGCCAATATTCAGATTGCATAGTGAATATTTTCTTATATAAAGGCTGTCCAATAATACATAATTCAAAGAAAATGAAAATGAATACGAGGATCTCTTGAAATTGTTCTTTTTTTGCTTTAGTGCATTTGTTTTAGTATATGAGACTTTTTATTATTTCCTGATCACTAGTTATTATTACTTATATATTTCGTAAACTATATAACCGATCGTATCATTTCTAGAACAAATTAAAAAATCTCCTTTTTGTAGACGGTGGATATCTTTGCTTATCGTTTAATGAAGCCAGTTGAAATATTTAGGTTAAATCTGTTTGCTTTAGACGCATATTTGATTCAACCAGAATAAAAAAAAAGTCTCTGAATTTAGCTGAAACCTATTTATGATCGTTAATAACATGTATTACTATAACTACTATTATATATATTAAACTTGCTTCAATTAATGAAACCAGACCCACACCAATTACTAAAATAAAATTGAATTCAATTAAATTAATTATATTTATGGCAAAAAACATCCCATAAATAATTCCAAACAATGCCAAGCTTCTTGTGATCAATATGATTCCCTCTGTATCAAAAATTTTATAAAACCCTCTTCATTCATTAATTATATATAAAAATTTAGGTGGGCTCCATAGAACTATTAATATTTTTCTATACTCACTCATTTTATTTAGATTTTCTATAGAGCCTATTTTCAAAACAACTAATATAGAATTCAGAATAAGTACCATCATTATGATTATATCCACCTTCTTCAAAATTAGAAACTTGCCATATACTCAAGAAACCTTTTGTATACCAAGAATCAACATGGTGAGCTTCTACTTTAGTTTCATCATATCCAAAATAACCTTTTGTATGGATTGTAAAACATCTAATTCCAGCCCAACTATATGCACTCCAAGAATATTCTATTAATGGCGTATAACTCATACTTTGAATTCCAACAGCCGGAGTATAACCATTCTTTTGATTTTCTCGAGGTACCATGGTATTTGTCTCTTTTTTTATCTCAGTTACATAAAAGAAATCCCCATCAGTAAATTCTATTTGCAGCCCATTGTTTAAGTTATATGTCTGTACTATATTGTTGGCAGCTGTTATATTTTCTATTGTGCCAACATTATTATATGATTTGATTTTTTGCTTGTTTGATTTGATATATTTAGTAATTATATCTTCAGTAGATGATCCTTCTTTTTTAGAGTTTAAAACATCAATTAATCCTTGCTCTAATTCAGAGGTTTTCTGAGTTACGTTTAATTCTTTGCTCGCACTCACAGCCGGCACAAAAGTCATGCTCAATATTAGCATTGCCGCTAACAGCGCCCCTAATTTAATTCCTTTATTTTTCATATTTTTTTACTCCATATTCTTTTACCCCAAAGGCAAAACTAAAACCTCAAGTAAGAATAAGGCGTATTAATTTTGCCTTTGGGCTGTTGAGGTTCGGCTATAGACTAATTAATTTGAGCTGGACCTCTAATCTTTTTACCAATGCAGTCATACTAATACTTTGTGATATAATACAAATTCCCACCATTTGTACTTAAAATAGCACGATAAATTATAAATTTAAGTTTTCTTATTATACTACTCCACAAGTGTAATTTGGAACTCTATATGACTGCCACAGAGAGCACAGAGTTAGGAGTTGAGGGATGAAAAGGCATCTTTGTGCTCTCTGTGCTCTCTATGGCAAAAAGGTACAAAAAACAGATACGGTTTCCTTGACCTTTAAGAATGTTTTTACAATGAATTACTCATTCACTACCAACTACAGGCTTCCCCCTTTACCCGATATATCTTCTCAAAGAAGCTGACGTATCTTTTCTATAACCAGCAAAGCGTCGTCCCGCTTCAAATCCACTTCATTATTAACAAAAAAGTCTATAAGTTCATCCTGTACAGATACTGAAACAACCCCTGCCTCAACTCCTTTTTTTACCACTGCATGATATGACCTATCAGGATAATACATCGACCTTGCGATCTTAAGCAACACATCCCTCTGGCTCGGATCGATCGTGTCTCTATCCAATTCATATTCAAGCGTAGCCCTGATATTGACCAACGGAACCGAAAGCGGTTGTAAAGTTTCAGGATGAAAAGTAACAGCAACCTCATCATCAGATTCAATAACACCATCACGGTACCATTCATATATACGGCCTACTCCGATCATACCATATGAATCAAGCTCGGAAGCCCTCAGTGCACCCATACTGGAACCGCCAACTACAGTTACTCCTGCCCTAAGTGCACTAATGATCTCCCTGTGCCCGACAGCAGCCCTGTCAAAGAATACACCATCAATGATACCTATGATATCAGGTTTTTCTTTGCCTGGCCTGATGTTGATATCACTCCTTTTGACCGGAGGCCTGTAATCAGCATCCAGCAGTGTTCGTGCATCTGCCCATGAAAGACTAATACCTGTGTATATAACAATCTGTTTCATGACGGTCTGGGTCGCCTGAATTTTTTCTTACCCATAGTTTTCCTGCGTCCTGTTTTCATCCGTTTACCTCTGCGGTCCCTATCAAGGGTATACAGCTCAAAAGTGGGCAGAACGGCCCTGATCACAGGCATTTTCACATTAGAACGTGAAAGGTCTATAATAACAGCATAAGGAACGATCCCTTTTAGCATAGTAATTATGGTTTCAATGTTCTTGGCAGGTGTATCGGCAGACATATCTTCCAGATCTGATAACCGGACCTTATCCTCAGAGTCCTCATACCAGTATTTATTCAGCCGTTTCATAGTATCGTACCCAAAAGTCCTTACCATACTTTCCCTGTCAGTATCCTCCCTTGCGCCGTGGATCTGTACTACTCTACTCTGTGCAGCTTCTGTCAGTGCCCTGGACACTGCGATCTCGGGCCGCAAGTGAGAACCTGCACCCATAACTAATAGTGCTGCGTCCTTGAGTACTGGATCATCCAGGGCACATACAGCAGTATAGAGGTCAGTATCATGTTTAAGCAGCCATAACTTTGCAGTTATTTTTGCATCGTTAAATTTCTCCATAAGGTGGTATACCACACCGTCCTCAGGGGACAATATGATCTCCCGTCCAGGATTCTTATTAAATTCAGCAATACTTAGAGCATCTCTTTCAATTACTTCCATCAGACCATGCAGAATGGCCTCTTCCATTGTATTACCTGAAGCCAGGCCATTGGTATTACTTCGAAACAACTGCGTACTCCCGGCTGAGGGAGTATAAGGATGGTATACGGCATTAGACGGTACCAGGATATTTTCACCTGTGATCAGATCATAACCTACTACCCATTCCAGCCTGGTATTTTTCAGCATAGGTTCGGCTGGCAGCAGGTCCATGGGATGGATCGTATTTACTTTAACAGAGAGTTTTTCAAAGGTGTTTACGATCGATGGGTGGGTATCTTCATCAATCAGGTCCATTGAGATATGGGACTGTTCTGCACAGCAGCGTTCCACACTTTCCATAATTGCTGAGATCCTGGCCTGGGTCTCATCAGAACCTTTGCCGCTGTAAATAGAAATAGCTCCAGTTGCGGCACTTGGTCTAATTGCAGAAAAAATCGGTATGCCTATGCGGTCCAGGTCTGTGATATCAGCGATACGCGTTACTCCTATTGTATCAAGTATTCCACTAACGATCTTAAGTGTTTCATCAGGGCCTAATACCCTCTGAGCACCTTCTTTATATTTTACTGTGGGGTCTATTTCGATCTTCATATTAATTATCCTATTTAGTAACCAGTGTAAGGGCTTTCGTTTGTAATGGTTATATATCTTGCGATGAGTATTGACAGGTATGTCTAAACAAGCATCATTCAATTTCGGACATTTTATTCCCATTTCTACAGTGGACTGGTACGGTCGCTCAGCAGCAGTATTATTCTTAAGAGGATGTCAATTCAGGTGTCCCTACTGCCAGAACTATCCTTATCTCACCGGGTCGGAGCTAATGAGCATGGAGGATATACAGGCCCGGATCACAAAGGCAAGCAGGTTTGTGAGTGCACTGGTATTCAGCGGAGGTGAGCCGACTCTGCAACCCGAAGCAATAAAGACCCTTGCCAGGTATGCAGCATCCCTATCATTGGCAGTTGGTCTTGAAACCAATGGGTTTGGTATGGATATCGTAAGTGATATGCTGGATGAAGGGATATTGGATAAGGTTTTTATGGATATTAAAGCACCTGTGGATGATCCCGTACTATATGGTAAGGTCATCGGACTGGATGAAAAAAAAGGGGCAGAGGCAGCAAAGAACGCTGTACTGACATTAAATAAATGCCTGGATGCGGATATTGAAGTAGAGATCAGGACCACAGTGTTTCGAGGGCTGATCGGCAAAGATGAAATATCAAGGATCGGGCAGTATCTGGAAAAATATCCCCAGGTGAGCTATGCAATACAGCAGGGTGTACCGGAAAATACTCTTAATCTGAAACATATTGAAATATTTAGTAGAGATGAACTGCTGGAAATGGTGAAAGCTATTGATACAAAACACTTACGTCAAATCCGGATATGTACAATTGATAATGGAAATGAAAGAATATAAAAGATATAATATAAGAGTAATAAAACGATAACATGAGAATAATAGCATTCGTAGGCATGCCGGCATCAGGCAAAGGTGAAGCTGCAGTCATTGCCAAAGATATGGGTTATATGGTAGTGAATATGGGAGATGTAATAAGAGAGGAAGTTCAACGCCTGGGTCTTGCCATTACAGATAAGAACCTTGGTATGACAGGAACTAAACTCAGGCAAGAGGAAGGACCTGCAGCTATTGCCCAGCGGTGTATACCAGGACTTAAGAATATTAATGATGATACTGCTATTGTGGATGGAGTACGCAATATTGAGGAGGTATATCTTTTTAAAAAAGAATTTAAAGACGATTTTTTATTAATTAATATTTACTCTTCCTTGGAGAACAGACATGCAAGGATCAAACAGCGCGGCAGGGAAGATGATAGGTTCATGGATGAGAAAGCTCTTCTTTTAAGGGATGAAAGGGAACTTGGCTGGGGGATTAATAAATCCATCACAAAGGCTGATATCAGTATTGAAAATAATGGAACGCTGGATGAGTTTCGGGAAAAAATAAGAACGCTCATGGAGAAGTATAGATGATAGCTGTTGAAGTTTCTGCATTAGTATATCCTACGGAAGATAAGATCAGGGTACAGTCAGCTTTTGAAAAAATATTTTCAGGACTGGAATATGACTTTCATAAGACGGATAATATGACATTCCGGTTGGTGGGGTGCGGCGATCATCATTCATTAATACTATTTCATGAACAACTCAGAAGCAGGAAAATACTGGATACAGCTCGCAGTAATATGCATATTGAAATGAATATTATTACATTTAATATAAATAAACAGGCTGCTGCTGCTGGCAAAGTCAGTTTCCCTCCTGATGATGAGACGTTAGGAAGTATATGGGTTGAGATCACAGCAAAGGATACCGATGAAGCCCAAAAGGTAATAGATTGGTTAGCTCCACCCACGGAAAGTGGGAAACCTCTATTTGAGATAGAGTTATAGCCATTATATTTATATATTGCGAACTCTACTAGAGTACCATTTAATTTTATAATCGGAGGAACAAGATTGGCTAAAAGAGGACAAAGAAAAATAGACGGCTGGAAATCCAAGCAGTGGTTCAGCATAATGGCACCGGATATGATCGGGCAGCAGGAAATAGGTGAAACAGTTACCAAAGACCCACAACATCTATTGGGTCGTAAGATAGAGGTCACATTGGGTGATATAAATAATGATTATTCAAAACAGAATGTCAAACTGGGACTTAAGATCGATCAGGTAGGAGGAGATTCTGCTTATACCAAGTTAATAGGTCATGAGCTCACCAGGGATTATCTGCGCTCATTGATCAAGCGTCAGTCATCAATGATAAGTACAACTATTGATGTTATAACCGCAGATGGATATAAGGTCCGTGTGAAACCCACCAGTTTTACCATCAAACGCGCCAAAGCAAGTCAGATCAGGGCTATTCGGCAATATATGCTCTATATAGTTAAGAAAAAAGCACTTGAATCAAATTTTAATTCATTTATGCAGGAAATTATTCTTGGTAAACTCTCGGCCTATATATACAGGGAAGTAAAAGTTATCTATCCGTTGCGACGTACAGAGATACTAAAATCCAGTGTACTAAGTGAACCCACGGTTCAGGCAGCAGCAGGTTAAGGAGGTAAGTACATCTTCAATGAAGCTGATAATGAAGTTTGGCGGGACTTCTGTCGGTAATGGTAAAAAAATACGCCATGTAGCAGAACTCGTCAAGAAGTATAAAGATAAGGGTAACGATATCGTAGTAGTCACATCGGCACTTGAAGGTGTTACAGATGATATTCTACATGCCGCCTATGAAGCCATGGACGAAGGTAATGTTACAAAGATAGATGATTTTATCAGCAATATCACTGCTCAACACAAGAAAGCTTTATATGATGCTGTTGAGAATGATCCTGTTGACGATATAATTGCCAAATTGGAAGTAATAATCACAACTTTTAGGAATGATCTTAAAGGTATTTGTTCATTAGGTGAACTTACTTTACGGTCTATTGATAAATTATCATCTTATGGTGAGCGACTGGCAGCACCTATCTTATCAGCATCCTTCAGGTCAGTCGGTATGGAATCAGAACCATTTACAGGTGGTGAGATAGGGATACTGACCGATGATAATTACGGTAGTGCCCGGCCACTTGAATCTACTTACAGGGCAGTGAAAGATCACATGTCCCAATTACCAGAGTCTACTGTTCCGGTTATATCAGGATTTATCGGAGAGGATGAACATGGTGCAATCACGACACTGGGCCGGGGTGGGTCTGATTTCACTGCATCTATTATAGGTGCTTCTATTAAGGCTGATGAGATATGGTTATGGAAAGAAGTACATGGTATTATGACCACTGACCCTAAGCTTGTTCCGGAAGCTCGTCCTCTTTCTATTATTTCTTATATAGAGGTGATGGAGATGTCCTTCTTCGGAGCAAAAGTACTTCATCCCAAAGCAATCGAACCAGCTATACGTCACGATATACCTGTTAGGGTCAAGAATACTTTTGATCCTGATTATCCGGGCACACTTGTGGTAAAGGAACAAGAAACAGTTGAAAATGTTGTAAAGGCAGTTTCAGTCATTGATAATGTGGCCCTGATCAATATCAGTGGTGCAGGTATGGTAGGTACTATCGGTGTTGCAGCAAGGGTTTTTTCCGTCCTGGCCCATGAAAAAGTGAACATTATTATGATCAGTCAGGGTTCATCTGAAGCCAATCTTTCTATAGTAGTGGGTGAATCGTATAAGAAAAAGGCTGTAGAAGCATTAGAAAAAGAGTTTACGAATGGTGTAGTAGGTGAAATAGAATCTGATGCACATATTGCTGTTATAGCTGTAGTCGGTGTGGGTATGGCCGGAATTCCGGGTGTTGCAGGCAATGTATTCAAGGCACTTGGTAATAATAACATCAATGTGATCATGATAAGTCAGGGATCTTCACAGCATAATATCTCTTTTGTAGTTAAAAAGGATGCTGCTGCAAAGGCTGTACAAGTACTTCATAAGGATTTCTCACTTGATCGGTTACAATAGAACAAAATCCTCGCTAACGCTCGGATTTTATTGACTGAAGCTTCGAAGAAGCTGAAGATTAGAAGATTCATAGAATCTTCACCTGAGGCTCTTAAAAGAGCCGAAGATTAGAAAATTCGTAGAATGTTCGCCTGAAGATTAGAAGATTCGTAGAATCTTCGTCCGACATTCCAGAGGAATGGAGGATTAAAAAAAATATTATTGGTGTGTATATGGGAAATAAGAGTACGACAGATGTGGATGATATAATCTGGGAAATTATACACGATGTCAGGCAACTCGAACAATATATTAAAGCTTGCATCGATAGATCAGTAAGATCTTTAAAAGAGCAGAACACCGGTATGGCGGACAGGCTTATTGAGAACAAGAAAAAGGTCAGTATACTGGGTGATATAATAGAAGATAAATGCACCCAGACCATGACGCTAAAGGTAACACCTGTACAACTGCGTACATTGAAAGGTATTTTAAGGATAGTAATCGATCTTGAAAATATAAAGAACCTATCTATTGATATTGCATTTATCACAAAGGCCACATCTCATTCCCCTCATATCAAACCACTGGTAGATATTCCCAGGATGTCTGTTATTCTGCAGGAGATGCTGGAAGGCAGTCTCGAAGCACTTGAGAAACGGGACGCTGAACTGGCAAAAAAAATTGCTGCAAGGGATGATGAAATAGATGCTCTTTTTGACCAGGTAAGGCGCGAATTAATCACATATATGATAGAGGATCCGAAAAAAATAACCAATGCATCCCATCTTACTTTTGCATCTCGCTATCTGGAGCGCATGGGAGATCATATGATTAACTTGTGTGAGCGTGTGGTGTATATAGTAACCGGATTAAAAGTAGACCTGAACCAATGAGGCAGTAGAATGGACTTTTTTGACCCGATATTACTAGCAGTAATTGTGGCCGGACTATATATGGCATGGAATATCGGTGCAAACGACCTTGCCAATTCAATGGGAACTTCCGTAGGTAGCGGTGCATTATCGATCAAACAAGTAATAATTATTGCAGGAGTACTTGAGTTGGTAGGTGCTGTGTTCTTTGGGGATAAAGTAACGAGCAGGATTGCAAAGGGAATTGTCCCTATTGATGAAATAATGGCTGTGGATCCGGACCTGGTAGTAATAGGTTCCCTGGCAGCCATTGCTGCTGCAGGTTTTTGGATAACATTGGCAACATTCTACCATATGCCTGTATCTACTACACATTCCATAGTGGGAGCAGTAACTGGTTTTGGTCTTGTTGCCACAATATATGTTGATAGTTTTTCTATTGATCAAATACAGTGGTTAGTGCTGGCAAAGATCGTGATCTCCTGGCTCACCTCTCCACTTATAGGGGCCATTCTTGCATTTATTATTTTCACGATAATACGGATATTTTTACTGGGAAGGGTAAGTGATCTCTATAATCTTGAAAAGAAATTTATCTACCTCCAGATACTATCTGCTTGTTTTGTGGCTCTGGCACATGGGTCTAATGATGTTGCCAATGCCGTAGGGCCAATATCAGCAGCTTTTTGTGCTGCAGGTGTTACAACAGGAGGTGTTGTTCCAGAATGGGTACTGGCTATAGGTGGCATAGGAATTGTGATAGGTCTTGCGACATGGGGTTGGAGGGTGATCGAAACTATAGGTAAGAATATCACTGAACTGACACCTACAAGAGGCTTTTCTGCTGAGTTTGCTACAGCTCTTGTGGTTTTTTTTCATTCCGGCATATCTATACCTGTATCCACTACACACACCCTGGTCGGGGCTGTGGTGGGAGTTGGATTGGCCGGCGGTCTTGAGGCGGTTGATTTAAGTGTCATAAGAAAAATAGTAACTTCCTGGATTATCACAGTGCCAGTAGCAGCCCTGACATCCATGATAATATTTGTAATATTAATAGAGGTATTATAATGCCAATTGAGTATATCCGTTCTGTTCTGGGGATCTTCGGGGAATCACCTTTCAAACCAGTGCATACACATGCACAAAAAGCAGTTGAGGCAGTTCATAAGTTGAATATGGCAGTAGATGCCTACTGCCACGGTGATTATATAACTGTAGAGACATTGAACACCGAGATCTTCGCTATTGAATACGAGGCCGACATCATTAAACAGACCATACGTAAACTGATCCCAAGTTCAATAATGCTGCCTGTTGATTCTAATGATCTGCTTTCCTTTTTAAAACCGCAGGATTCCATAACAGACAATGCCCATCATACGGCACACTGGCTTACATTAAGGAAAATGAAACTTCCTCTTGAGATAACAGAAGGTCTGCTGGAACTTATGGAGCGAACTGTCAAGACCGTTGATGCATATGAGTCAACAGTGGATGAGATCGCCAAACTACTTGAAACTTCTTTTAGCAAGAAAGAAATTAAAAGAATACTCAAAATGATCCCTATAGTAGAGGAACTCGAACATGAGACCGATATTACAAAAAAACAACTCCAGCAGAAGATATTTGATCATGAGGATGAACTGGGAGGTACTGGTGTGTTCTATCTGGCAAGTCTTGTCAGGGATATAGGCAATATTTCAGATAGTGCTGATACGGCAGCAGACCGTCTCAGGACCATGATTCTGCGAAGATGAAAACAGAAAAAAGGAATTACTATGGAATTTACACCTGCATATATGGAACTGGTAAATACGGGGGAGATTGATGAGCGTATTGAGAGTTTATTTGATATTTTAACGCATTGTGATCTCTGTCCAAGGGAATGTAAAATAAACAGACTCCAGGGCAAGACAGGGTACTGCAAATCAGATGCGAATATGATGGTATCTATGATCCAGCCCCATTTCTGGGAAGAAACACCTCTGGTAGGTCTGGGTGGATCTGGTGCTGTTTTTTTAACAAACTGTAATCTGCAGTGTGTATACTGCCAGAACTATGAGACCAGCCATAACGGGGTCGGATTGCCTATGACCTGTGAACAGTTGGCAGATAATATGCTTTATCTCCAGCGTATCGGATGTCATAATATCAATCTGGTGACTCCTACTCATTACACTCCCCAGCTTGTTAAGTCCATAGCCATTGCTGCTCGAAATGGATTAAGATTACCAATTGTCTATAATTGCAGCGGATATGAAAGTGTAAAGACACTTAAGCTGCTTGATGGGATCATTGATATATACATGCCTGATTTCAAGTATGGTAATGATGAATCAGCCCAACTGTACAGTAATGTTCCTGATTATTTTGAGGTCTGCAGTAAAGCAGTGCTTGAGATGCACAAACAGGTAGGGGATCTGGTGATTGAAAGGGATATTGCTTATCACGGGCTGTTGATCCGTCACTTGATCCTGCCTAATGATCGGGCAGGTAGTTTCAAGGTATTGGAATTCATTGCCAATGAGATATCCAGGGACAGTTATGTGAATATTATGTTCCAGTATAGACCTTTTTTCCATGCAAAAGAGTTTGATGAGATCAACCGTCCACCGTATATTGAAGAGCGTGATAATATTCAGGATATGGCAATAGGACTGGGTCTGCACCGGGGCTTTCCCTCGGGATGATCTATATTTACTCATTTTTTAAGTATATTAAGTATAACTTGATGTATCGAAAATGCTCATTCCGTTCACATTTTCTAATCTTCAGCTTCTTCGAAGCTTCAGTCAAGAAAATCCGAGCCTTAGCGAGGATTTTGTTCTTGCTTTTGCTATTTTCACAGCCCTGTAAGCTGCATCCTCGGCACTATGTGATATTAGCCGGATCATAGGTTCCTTACCAACCGCACCACGATCATATATTATGTCAGGTATCTTATTTTGATGTTGTATATATGTCTTAATAGCATGAGCAGTACCCCATTCCATTGTACTTGTACCGGATGGTTCATGCTCCCTGTCAAAGGATGCTATTGTAAAGCCCATATTTAAGATCACTTGCAGGGTTTTTTCCGAGTACTTGATATTAATGGCACCTTTGAGTTGAGGGTCATATTGCATAGCTGCCAGTACAATACGTGCTACGTGACTGCTGGCCCCAAAAGCAGGGCATCCCACACTATGTGCCTGAGCGTTGAGACTGACTATCCTTCCCTGTATAGCGCATACTTCATCAACACCAGCAGCACCGGGAAGAGCACTTACAATATTGCATCCTACTTCAGGGATCAGGGTGTGAATATCATCTGATGATCCAAGTATTGCAACGGCTTTTGTAACATCCAGTAGAGCTTTGTATCTATAAGCATCCTGCAGTGTACTTTTTACAGAATTAACCGGTCCTACACCCTGACCTACCTGTCTACTTTGCATGATGGCATTAGTGACAAAGGACTTAGCACTATAAGCTGCTTTATTAAGTGTGTCCCCTCTTGCAAGAAATACACTAAGAGCTGCTGAGTAGGTACACCCTGCTCCATGAGTCCCACCTTTAATTAGTGCTCCTTTAATTAAGGAGTGATCAGAGCCGTCAAATAATAGGTCTGATCCGTCAAGATGTCCTCCGGTGATTATTACTGCATTAGCACCACAATCCACTATATGCTTTGCAGCTTGTCTTGCATCCTGCCAATCGTGTATTGATATGCCGCCGAGTGTTTCTGCTTCATGGATATTAGGTGTTATTACTGTTGATAAAGGGATGAGTTCTTCTTGCAGAGTGGCAAGTGCTTCAGTTTGCATGAGGCTTCCTCCTGCTTCTGCCACCATTACAGGATCGACCACAATAGGGATTTTATTGATCTTAATTATTTCAGCTACTTTTCTAATGATCCCTGAGGATGATAGCATACCTGTCTTGGCATATGAAATGTTCATATCTGATGTTACAGCCTTGATCTGGGAGTCAATGGTCTCTATAGGCAGGTCATGAACTGCCAGTACACCTAACGTGTTCTGTGAAGTAATTGAAGTAATGGCACAGGTGCCGTGTACATCAAGTACGGCAAAGGTCTTTAGATCAGCCTGTATACCGGCACCACCTCCGGAATCAGATCCTGCTATTGTCATGACTATTGTGGGTTCTTTCATAATAAATTCCTCGTGTTATTATCTGGTATATGATATTAATGACCTTTGTTATGCCTATGTGAACCAAAGGACTCCATCCGAATCCTGAAAAATCGAATTGGAATCATGGGTTTGTTGAATTGTGGTTATTGATATCGGATGATTCGAAATTTTGCCTATACTCCTCCGACCAAAATACATAAATAATCTCAGGTAGGTTAATAATATAAACTTGTGAATAAAATTGAGCGGGATACATAGATGAAACACAAAGTCATTCTTATATTTATTGGCATATTAATATCGTTATTCATTCTAACATCAGGCAGTGCGGAAATACCAGAATATATAGATGTGAATTCCATTACTATGGAGTTGCATGGTACTGATGCTACCTTCACGGTAAATTATGAACTGGATGCAGTAGCCAGGATATATATTATAATGTTAGGTAGTAGCAGTCTTGAACCTGTAATTGTTGACCTGTTCCATGAATTTGATAATGTTACTATAATAAGTACTCTGTATGATCATGCAGTAGTAGAGGCTACAAACGTAACTTATCAGAATCCTGAGCAGGGGTCTGAATATTATTTCCATGATTCCTGTCCGTTTGGTACTACTGTAGACTTATACATAAAATTCCCATCTGGCGTAGAAAGGGAGCACCCGGATGTTATTTGTACGCCGAACCTTTTTTTTGAGATACTCTAACACCTTATTGCCATAATATTGATCGAATATTAGACAGTGAGAGAGATAGAAATGGAAAAAACACAGATCGACATGGCAAGAGAGGGTATCATTACTCCCGTAATGAGGGATGTAGCATTCTGTGAGGGGCTTAAACCCGATACTATCCGCAGCGGTCTGGCAGACGGAAGCCTGGTTATCATGATAAGGGATGAGATATCCGTGGCTATTGGTAAAGGGGCTACTACCAAGATCAATGCAAATATCGGGACATCCAGTGTTTGTATATCTGCTAATGAGGAGATCAACAAAGCCAGGGTAGCGCAGCAATACGGGGCTGATACTCTTACTGATCTTTCAATGGGTGGGGATATTAATTCTATCAGACGCTCGATTTTCGGCAATACTACCCTGCCTATCACTACAGTGCCTATATATCAATCAGTAGTAGATAAGGGCATTCATTCTATGACTGAGGATCATATTCTAAAAACCATAGAAGACCATGTGGATGAAGGAGTTAGTTCTGTTGTTCTGCACTGTATAGAACCTGAATGTATTGAGAAATTAAGAAACAGTGATCGTATCATGGGTATGGTCTCAAAAGGAGGTTCATTTACCTGTGTCTATATGCTTTCTAATCAATGTGGTAATCCGTTTATTGATAATTTTGATCATATATTAGAGATACTTAAGCAAAAAGATGTTGTGCTTTCTTTAGGAAATACTATGAGAGGTGGCTGTATCCATGATATACTTGACACACCACAGGTACAGGAGATCCGGACCAATATGAAGCTGGCAAAAAGAGCACACAAGTCTGGAGTCCAGGTGATCATAGAAGGTACAGGAGGACATGTGCGGGCTTCGGATATCCAGGATAATGTGAAGTATTATAAGCAGATGGGGAATTATCCGTTATTTGTAGCCGGACCGCTGCCTGTTGATGTGGCAGTAGGTTATGACCATATTGCCGGTTGTGTAGGTGCATCTATGGCTACCGGAGCCGGAGCCGATTATCTGTGCTATATCACTCCTTCCGAACACTTAAGGCTCCCATCTGCAGATGATGTAAGGGAAGGTTTAGTAGCTTTTCGTATTGCTGCTCACATAGGAGATTCCATCAAATACGGCTCACAGCCTGATGACCTTGAGCTGGCAAAATGCAGGGTTGCAATGGACTGGGAAGGACAGATGAAGTATGCTATTGACTCTGAGAAACCAAAGAAAATGTGCCCTGATACAGGTCCTTGCTCTATGTGTGGTGACTTCTGTGCAATTGACATGATGCATGATCTGTTAGGGCAGGGGAAAGAATAGATGAACAAAATCCTCGCTAACGCTCGGATTTTATTGACTGAAGCTTCGAAGATTCGCAGAATCTTCGTCCGACATTCCGGAGGAATGGAGGATTAGAAAATGTGAAGCATTTCCAGCAAATCATGTTTTACTTGATATAGAGTCTGTCCCATAATTACTTTTGGTACTAAAAATTAGGCTTCTTTTTGGATTTACAGCCCTATTTTCCTTTCTTTTTATTCCACTTTTGGATTGTTGGACAGCCTCTATACTATGAAAAACTTTATTAGATTATTCTCTAAAGATGTTATAATATGAAAAAATATATTATAACAACTGCAATAATCTGCATAATAATCCTGGTGAGTGCAATGTTGCAGATGTCAAAGAACCAGTCCTCTACACAAGATATTATCTTAAATATCCAGGATACTATAACACTTCCTGACCCCGATCATTCCAGCAGTCTTTCTATCGAGACTGTGCTGCAAAAACGAAGATCGGTCAGGGATTATCATGACAGGCCACTTACCTTGTCTGAAGTTTCGCAACTGCTCTGGGCTGCGCAAGGTGTTACACGCCCGGGTGGATACAGGACAGCACCTTCAGCAGGAGCTCTTTATCCACTGGAAGTATATTTCATAGCAGGAGAAGTAAATGATCTTCCTGCCGGGACCTATAAGTATAAACCTCATCCACATGAACTGGAGTTGATCACAAAAGGCGATATCCGCTTAGAGCTGTGTGATGCTGCTCTTGATCAAAGCTGTATAAAAGAAGGTGCTGCAGTAATTGTATTTTGTGCAGTTTATGAGCGAACTACTCAAAAGTATGGAGAAAGAGGGATCAAGTATGTGCACATGGAAGTAGGGCACGCTGCCCAGAATGTCTATCTACAGGCAGTTTCATTGGATCTTGGGACTGTTGTGGTCGGAGCTTTCCATGATGATGAAGTAAAACGAATAGTTAATATGACTGATGAAGAACAGCCATTGTATATAATGCCGGTGGGTGGTATTTGAATAGAATATTATCGATTGTACCGGACAAAAATCCGGCATTATATTATGTATAATAGATACCTATATGATATTTGACGAGAATACCAGATAGTATGGAGCTTATACAATACCTTCATGAAGTAAATGAATGGTGGAGAACTGGTACTATAGCTCCCGTTCTATTACAGTCTGATCACAGGGATGAGTTTGATGAATTGATCAACCTTCTTGATAAAGAGCGTATTACAGCAATCATCGGTCCCAGACGTGTTGGTAAATCAACGCTTATGTATCAGTTAATAGATCATCTCCTGAGTAATGGTATTCAAAAAGAGCATATCCTGTTCATGTCAATGGATGATCCGTTGATCATGACCATGGTTGATCCTCTAAGGATAATATTAGAGGAGTATCTGGAAAAGATCCAAAAAAAACAGATAAGAGATGTTGAAAAAATATATATTTTTATTGATGAGATACATTTTCTAAAGGACTGGAATCTCTGGCTTAAAAAATATTATGATCTGAAATATAACATAAAATTCATAATATCCAGCTCAAGTGCAACACATTTATTGAAATATTCAAAAGAATCTTTAGTTGGCAGGATTTCAGAGATCAAGATAATGCCCCTGAATTTTAAAGAATTTATCAAATTAAAAGGCAGAAAAAAATTACTTGAACCTTATGTAGGTAAAGATATTTTTCACATAGATGTGGATGATCTGTTCTTTGAATTAACACAATTCCAGGATGAGATCACTTTATATTTCAATGAATATTTATTAGCCGGTGGTTATCCTGAGTATTTTAAGGAACAAGATATACGTATTTGGCAAGATATACTACTAAGCGACGTAATTGAAAAGACTATATATCGTGATATTGCTGTGCTTTACCAGTTAAAAAACCCGCAATATCTTGAAAATATCCTGCTTTACATAGCACAGAACAACTGCCAGACCACTTCATTTAATAAGATCGCACAGACACTTTCCATCAGTACGGATACAGTGATAAATCTAATATATTATTTAGAATCCACATATTTGATCGGGAATCTGCCTATATTTTCAAAAAACGTGAATAAACAAATAAGATCCAATAAAAAATTCTTTATTATCGATTCCGGTCTTCGAAATTCACTACTGAAGATACGTGACACTGTGGGTGAAAATATGGGTCTGTTAATAGAATCTGTTATTGATTCAAATCTTTTAACAATAAGAGAGTTTAAAAGACAACAGGATATTAAGAATATAACATATTTCAAGGATAAACAAAAGCATGAAGTAGATATTGTTTTGATAATAGATGATGTGATCATACCGGTTGAAGTGAAATACCAGAACAATGTATATAATCACGATCTTAAGAATTTGAAATATTTTATGGGTGTTTATGATATTTGCTTTGGTATAGTGATTACAAAGAATATTTTTGAACAAAAAGGAGATATTCTTTGCATTCCTGCATGGATGTTCTTATGTCTCATCTTATCCTGAAAAATAAATCGGTCACTTTGATGAAATAATGACCGATATGTTTTATACTATAGAATAACATAATACAATATATGGAAAAAGAGAAAATAATAGAGGTATTGGATGAATGGAACTTCTGGTCAAGAACTCCAGATTCGGGTATTTCGAGGGAACCATATCTTGCGCTGTTTGAAAAATTAAAGACAACAGAGCAGGTAATTTTCATCACTGGAGTCAGACGATCTGGAAAAACAACATTAATGAGACAATATATAAACAATTTGATAGAAAACGGAGACGACAGAAGAAATAATCTTTATATAAACTTTGAGGAGCCAAAATTCATTGATGATCTATCAGTTGGGTTCTTAATAGATGCACATGAAGCTTTTTTAGAGATCGTCCAGCCTGCAATCAAACCAGGTATATTTCTTGATGAAATACAGAACATTAAAGGGTGGGAGAGGTTTGTCCGTGCACTTCACGAAAAGGGTAGTGCGGACATTTTCGTTTCCGGATCATCTGCAAGATTATTAAGCAAGGAACTTGGCACTGCACTTACAGGCAGACATGTGGATATCCAGGTATATCCGCTGACATTTATGGAATTCTTACATTTTAATAATTTGTCAATAACATCAAAGCTTGATATTTTATCAAATAGAATAATAATCAGACAGATGCTGCGCAAATATCTTGTATCAGGTGGTTTTCCACAGGTTGTGCTCTCAAAGGAAAAAAATGACATACTTCGTGGTTATTTTAATGATATATTACTTCGTGATATTGCCGAACGATACAAAATAAAAAAAATAAATAAGCTGAGGAGTCTGGCTAAATATTATTTAACTAATATTTCCACACTTGCATCCTTCAGGAAAATAGCTAATTTTATTGGTATAAGCCTGGACAGTGTAGAGCGGTTTTCATATTACTTAAGGGATGCCTATCTTATATTTTTTATAAACAGATTTTCATATTCATTAAAGGAGCAGCAAGTAAACCCAAAAAAGGTTTATGCAATAGACCAGGGGCTGCATAATATCGTGGGTTTCAAGTTCAGCGAGGATCTGGGAAGATTATATGAAAACACTGTGTTTTTAGAACTACATAGAAAAGGAGATGAGATATATTATTACAAAGACAGGCACGAATGCGACTTTATAGTGAAAAAAGTGGCAGACATTACCCAGGTTATCCAGGTCTGTTATTCTGTAACGCAACAAAACAGGGAGCGTGAAATTGCAGGGCTTTTAGAAGCAATGAATGAATTCAAATTAAACGAAGGTACAATAATCACTGATGATATTGAAGCTATCGAAGAGCATGGGGATTTTAGTATCAGGTTCATACCGCTGTGGAAATGGTTGCTTAGTGCGGATGCAGGTGAAAATAATGAGTGGAGTGCACCCCATAACCTATCTTCTTCATAGATTCTGGCAACAGCGGTAATTTCGCGATTTTGTTCATCACTTTATTCACTCTCTTTATTTAGGAATCTGTTAAATCATCAAGACGTTCCAGTATTACTTCTTTAAACTGCTTTTTATTTTTAGCATTGACAGCAATAAGACTCCTTTCTGCATGCTGTGCAACCTCTGGAATGTCGGTCAATAAAATCCGGGCGTTAGCGAGGATTTTGTTTTTATAAAAAATAATCAAATGTTGTCTGGATCATCTTGCTTTTATCCAGGTTAGAAAGCTTGATACCAAGCAGCCGTATCTTCCTTCCGTTAAAGAACTTATTTGATAATTCATTTGATACACGTTTGATAATATCCTGATCCTGCGAACTGAAACTTAGTGTCTTTGCTCTTGTAAAAGTAGTAAAATCCTCAAACCTCACTTTTACAGACACGGTACTGAAGGAATAGCCTTTGTGTACTAATGATTTATGCACCTTTTCTGAAATCATATCAAGAGTATTAATTAATATTACCGGATCATCCGTATCTTTGTCAAACGTATGCTCCCTGCTGATGGATTTTATCTCCTGACTTTCTTTTACCTCACTATCATCCTGACCCAGGGCCAGCCTTTGCATTTTAGAACCCCACTTACCAAAGATCTCAATTAGCTTATTCTTATCAAAACAGGCCAGTTGACCTAAGGTGTTAATCCCCATCCCTGTCAATATATCTTCATGTTTTTTTCCGATACCAGAGAGTTTACGCACATTTAAGGGTTGAAGGAATTCCACCACAATACCAGGTTCTACTACTGTCATGCCGTCGGGTTTATTGAGATCAGAGGCTATCTTCGCCACTGATCGAACAGGAGCAATACCAATTGAACAGGTAAGTCCTTCCCTGTCCCTGGTCATGGATTTGATCTGTCCGGCAAGCTGGACAGCCTCCTTATAATCCTGTGTCCTATCGCTAATATCCAGAAATGCCTCATCCACGCTTACCTGCTGGAACTTATCAGTAAAGGATCTGAGGATTTTCATGATCCTGCAAGAAACTTCTTGATACAGAGGCATATTCACTGGTAAAAAAACAGCATCCTGGCATAACCTGTATGCTCTGGAAATTGGCATCCCCGAATGTATCCCGAAGCTGCGGGCCTCGTATGAACAGGTACTGACCACTCCTCTGCCCTTACCTTGTTTAGGGTCAGACCCTACAACTACAGCAAGTCCCCTTAAGTCCGGGTTTTTACACTGTTCCACTGAAGCAAAGAAACTATCCATATCTACGTGGAGGATGATCCGGTCCATATTACTGCTCCTCTATTTACCTAATACGTGATAGTATAGATATTGTCGTACCCAACTGGTTACACTAAAACATGGTGTGTTATTTCTGGCTTTAACCAATTTATCAGTCGCTATACATAGACAGATCACTGTACATGGATATGATATGAATCATCGAGCTTTATTTCGATTGCTTCTGCAACTTTTAACATTTCTTCTTGTATAGTATTATTTTCAAAATCATGTCTATCGGTTGAATCACCGAATATCATAATTAGATAATTTTTAATGTTAAATTGTAACACATAATACTCGGGTTCTATAACCATTAATAAAGAATGACAACCAATTAAATTTGTAGTAATAGTGTAGTCTTCTTTCCAAGACCTGTAATTCAATTCCATACCAGAAAAATATTCTTCAAATCCGGAATCCGAATCAGATTCATAAATATAAACAAGCATATCAATACTACTATTATTATTATATAACTTGTATTCAGTTGAAATCCGTTTATAATCCATAGAGATATCTCCATAATATTCGTGAACATCATAAACTGGATATGATTGAAAAAAATCCGAAGAAATTTTAAAAGATTTATTCTTTGGAATTGCCCCAGTAGTGTATTCATCATAGTAATATCCGATAGGAAGATCGCATAATTCAATGAGTGGATCAGGTGCTTGTGATTTTCTTTTGTCATCAATACAAAAGGTAGTAATAATTGTTACTACAATTAATAAAGAGACTAACATTTTTTTTTGTGTCATGGCCCTACCAATTATTATCAATCAAAATCTTCAGTCATATATTTAAATGTTGTGTTAATATTTTGCGAGTTTTATTTTGTTAAATGTATAAAATATACTTAATTATACTGCTTCGCAAGTGTAATTTGGAATTCTATATGACTGTCACAGAGGTCATAAAGAGCACAGAAGTTCATGGATTTCCACAACCACTGAACCTCTCTATAAAATTTGAAATAGCATGATAAAATTCCTGAGGATTATCGTAGTTAGGAAAATGGTTGCTTCCGGATATGTTGATCCGCCACAACCCGGAAGATCAAATGCTACTAATGTATGAGATTGCAGTTCGTCAACTTGCGTAGCTTTTTGAAAATCATCTTTTGATCATCCCAAACCATGGAGGTAAAGGATTGTTTCTTGATTTCCATGGCGAATAAAATAATCTATTTTTAGAACCTGGTTGTTATGAATTATTTTCATTCAACTCTCCAAATAATCGTGTGCAAATTCTTATTTTTACATTATAAACAATATATGTATTATGAATATTTAGTAATCACTTTCTTGTAGTATATCAAGTATAACTTGATATATCGAAAATGCTCACTCCGTTCAC
>JAIOQW010000163.1 GCA_021108405.1 Methanosarcinales archaeon | reverse complement strand
GCTTTTAGCTACTTGTTCAATTCAAATTCACCAACTTGGAATCCAGGAAGAGCCATAATAATAAGGGCATGAATTTTATAATTTCCTTTGATTGACTTCTATAAGAATATTCAATTTCCGAATTTATTAGAAAAAAAAAGATTACAATTACTGAATAAGAAATTATCCCAATTATAAAATTATAAAAAAAAGTATCTATTGTGGTATTTTTAATAAATTCATAAATTGAATAACCAAATGCAAGCAATAGTATTATATACAATATTTTCTTAAATTCCATTATCTAAATTTCACCTAAGTATTGCACATTAGTAATGGAATAAGGTATTTTTTTCTTGAAAGTTTGTCGTTAATTAACAAATTTTCCATCTTTGATTTTTTCAATTATTTCACTATTTGCCATCCCAGTTCTTCTCCATCCACCCAGGAATCCTGCCACTATCCGGTGGTCCCACCATCACATTCAATCCTGAAGTATCCTCCAGGTCACCCTGCAATCTTGCAGCCAGACCCGGAATGATCACAATATTATGACTGGTCTTATCACTAAAATCAAAATTACTCTTTTTAAAATCATCGGCAATATTTTTACCAGTAAGCTGTCCGCCAGCCACTGCTGCTTCCACACCAAGTCCATCAGTATCCACAGCCAGTAGATGGCAGTTGATCTCATTACTGGCCAGGTCACTCTCAACAGTATAGAAAGTAAGAGCAAAATTAGTAGTTACAAACACAGGCGAATCCTTATCAGGTGAACCAACCTTGTATACCCTCGAATCAACCTTAACAGGAGTCCTGGGGTCAGTATAGACAGTATCCTTAATGTGCATTTCCGGAAGCAAGGCATAAGGTTCAATGCTATGCAGTATCATAATATCCCCGTACCGCACTGTGAATACACCACATAATACAGTTTCCCAGTAACTGGCAGATACCGGGTCATCATTGGTCATATATGCGGTCATAGGTACAGCCATTAATGGAAATGCTATTTCTTTTTGTCCTTCCTTGATACCGGCACGCCTGATCATTATGAAGTTCTCAAAGGATTCACGTAGATTCCTACCCTGTGGATTCGTACCAGGATCAAGGATCAGATCCTTACATCCGTTTTCAATGAATGTAATTGCCAAGCTCTTTAAAGTATCCAACTCATCAGGTGCGAACAGAACTACAGGCACATTATACTCTACTACAAGATCATATACATCCTGCCAGTTATCCTTAGTAGCAGCATATAATAACGGTTTTTTCTCTGCTGCCACTTCCAATCCTGCCTGTAGTACCGCAGGATCAAGACTGCATAATACCAGGGGAAGTTCCGTATGTTCCATCACTAAAGTAACAGCATGTTTGAAAGTATCAGGGTCACCCGAAACACTGCGTATTGCGATCATGTCAAGTGTAAGGAACCGCCCGACATAGAATTTTTTATAATCTTTTATAAATGTTACTCTTTCAATCAAATCGCTTTGCGACATAGTATCCCAGACATCAACTGCAAAGGCAGGAGGATTAAAAAAGGTCAACTGATGACGGTACAGCACATCATCACCACCGACTGTTACAGCATGCTCACCCACCCCAATAATTACTTCTGCGATCTCAGGAGCCATTAATTCACTCAGATCCTGATACTTTTCCTTATAAGCGTCTTCCAGGATAGGTTTACAATCTTCCAGTTTGATTGAGCGATCGATCAAATGAGATGCAAACGCCATGCATGTAAGCTCACCACATTCCTGGCAATTGGTCTGTGGGAGATACTGATATACTTCAAGAGGGCTGTTGATCTTCATTATTACACCTTGGTAGTTACCCAGTTAGAGATATCAACCGTATCCCTGGCAAGAGACCCATGAAGACTCTTGGTGATCTCCTTAAGTACAGCCACAGAAGCAGGATGCATCATCATGAACAGGTCATTACCTCCCAGTGCCAGGGTTAAGCCTGTAATGATCTCCCAGATAGGTCCTCTATATTCCCGGGGGCCCCAGTCGCTGTCTTCTTTTAATGGCGAATCTATCATCCAGGACTCACGTGCACCCCATGCATTAGTAGTACCGCTGCTCATAGGGAAGTTCAGTTCATCATCTCCGACAAGACCAGCAAGGCGTATGCGTTCCATATTAGTATAAGCATAATCCAACCCGTAACCCAGTGCAGCCGTTGTCGGGTCCATAATAATATCCTCTCTATCGACATTACACTGTTTCATTAATTTCCTGTTGAGTTCCTTTTGTGCATTGATCTCAAGCTGCGTCCATGATAACACCACATGACCATACTCTTTGGCTGCATTTGCAATACGCTCATAATCCAGGTTCAGACTGGCACTGGCCAGTAGTACCCGCTCACCCTGCGCAATCTCAGCAGCTTTCTCCAATACTTCAGGGTCTTTCTCAGGATTACCGCTGCCACCTATCACAATTGGCACATCTACTGCCTGAAGCACATCAGCTACAGTCTCTGCAGCTTCTTTTGCTGACGTATCTTTTATATTAGGGTCAGTACTGATCAGGTGAATGGTAACCATATCAGCTCCGAATTCATTAACATTTTTTTTAGCCCATTCTGCCGGACTATCCATCACATCCTCATAATTTGATTTTACAGCCTTTGCCATTCCAATAGGCATATCAAAGACATCCATTGTGATATGATTACGGTGCGGCATAGGACTATCAAAATAGTAAGGCAGTGCATTCTCTCCTCCTACTGTGATGATAGACTTCCTGGTCCCACCGTCTGAAGAAGAAGCACCAAGAGTAACTTCCTGTATCTCGTTCGTCCATTCCTCCATCTTATTGACCTGGAATGTAGAGCGGTTCAGTTCCATTGGTTTAATCATTCTTTGTTTATCATCATTTACCGGTTTACTAAGTAATTGATCTACAGGATAACCCAAAAGCTGGGAAATATTGATCAAATGCCCGGCTATCTGTGCAGTCTCCTGTCCGAGCATATAAGCTAGTTGTGGGTTAAGCCCGCCTATGGCATCCATTTCCAGTTCAATATCACCTTCAATGGTTACACCCTCTAAAGCCTCTACTTCCATATCTTTAAGCAGACCGTTTAATTTGGATAAAGTAATCTTTTTTGTCATAAATAATTCCACCCTTCACATTCCCAGTTTCATAATAATTTTATCAATCTCAACCTGAGCCAAAGAGTTTTTTGGTAGTTCCATTAACGAAATACCCTCAAGGTCTAACCTGGCCAAAGCCTCATCATAAGGTACCATTCCAACCATCTCAAGTTCCAACTGTTTTACCAATTCGATAAGCCGATCCCGGTTCTGTGGTGTCACTTTATTTAATATAACATGCATATGACTAATATTCAAGCCTATTTCATCTACAAGCACACGTATACGTTGTGCGGTTTGAAGTCCTCGTTTTGACCCGTCAGTTACTACAATAAGTTCGTCCACATCCCTGATAATACGTCTGCTCAGATGTTCCAGTCCGGCTGCCGTATCAATAATTGTCAGATCATAGTTCTTAACGATCCTGTCCATAATTCCTCTTAAAAGGTTATTAGTGTAACAATAACATCCTGGGCCGTCAGGCCTTCCCATAACAAGCAGGTCATATCCATGTCGCTCAGCAAGTATACTGTATATCTTTGATTCAAGCATCCTTTCCTTATCAACATCAGGAGGCAGATTATCTCGTTCTCTTAGCATGAACTCCCTCTGGTCGCCTACTGTCTCCTCAACCGTATCTCCCAGTGCTTCAGGAAGATTTGTGTCAGGGTCCGCATCTACTGCAAGTATTGTCATGTTCTTACTCACCAATGACCGTATTAGCATTGCTGCGATTGCGGTTTTGCCAGTTCCTCCTTTTCCGGTAATTGCAATAACTCTCAAGGCTACCTCTAAAAATTACTTCTTATTAGTGATAATTATCTTATCAATGGAGATCTTTGCATTCTTTAATGTTACTTTGATACCTTCACCACCGCCACCGATCATGGATGGAATATCTAGAGGCATTGTCGGAGCAAATACTCCCGGACCAGGTGCTACCTGGCCAACCTCATCTGCTTTTTTCTCAGGTGGTTTGGCCTTTTCCTCCTCTTTTGCAGGCCATTTTTCTACAACCGGATGTTCTTTATCTATCAAGAACTGTTTTAATTTATCCAGGTCATCAACATCATCTTGCGTTGCTACTTTATCTACAATACTTGACGGGATATCGGAGAGTACTTTATTTTTAAGGTCCTTTGGCATCCATACTGTCCTGTTCCAACCTCCATCTGCCTGGATGAACTTAGGTGACCTGAAGTAATTGATACCTACACCTAAGAATCCCATGACCTGCTTACCGCCACCGGTCTGTCCTGCCATAGTACTGAATGCCAGCCCGTTAGGAGCCAGGCCTGTATAATCACGGTCCACCCAGCCTATACCATCCACTTCAGGCATAAAGAAACCTACGACTTCAAAACACCCGCATGAAGTATGTGGAAATTCAAAGAAACTATGCAGTTTGATCTTATTATATTCACCGCCTGACATTTTCAAGGCAACTTCATTGACACCTGTATATTCTCCACCTATTACATCCAGGCATTCACCCTTCTCAATAGCGAACTGCGGACCTTCCGGGTCTACTTTTGCAGCAGCTCTGCCGTCAAACCAGTTAATTGCACCGCACAGTGCGATCCGATCAGGTGTTATCACACATACACTGGTAGGTGCAAAACTCTGGCAAAGTGTACATCCGTAGAAATTATCCACATCCTCATCATGAAGGTTCTTTGTCCTTTCATCCCGGGCAGCATATATTTCCATAGCTTTGGTAAGTTCCTCTTCTACCTTTTCAAGGTCTGTGATATAAACAGCCTCTATCTTTTCAATAAAGGAAAGTTCATTCTTAAAAAGCATCATAGTAGCTTTTGCAATATGTTCCAGGGATTCCAGGCCATTAGCTATCATGTCCTTACTGATCCTCAGCCATACATCATACCGCTGGTTCAAATGCATCATTCCCTGGATATAGTTCTGGAAATCATGATTTCGTCTCTCTACAATAGCCTCCAGGTCCGGTTCTACCAGTGCCCCTGAAATACGGTATATCATTCCTAATGGATAGAGTAAGCCTTCCTCCATTTCTGAGATATCAGGACCGATAAGTGTAAATCCGTCATCTTCTATCTCATTCTCTTCGGCAACTCTGACCAATTCGAATCCTTTGGATTTAGGGCCTGCAAATTCAATATAAAGATCGTCCTTTCTAACCCTTTCTCCTTCGAACATAGGTGATATTTCAAATGGATATTCGTCTGCCATTATTCTGCCTCACTTGCGTGTTTATCTCATAACCTGTTTCATTAATGTTATTTTTTTTTAATATGTTAAGTATAACTTGATTTACTCAAGAAAATCCGAGCGTTAGCTAGGATTTTGTTCTAATTGTGCGGCTACTATTTTAAGTGCCGTTCTAAAATCATCATCATTAAGGTTCCCAAACGACAATTGAGCATTCGGATGATAATGCCTGTCAATAGAGATTACCTTTATCGTAGTAAAGTTCTTTAACGTAGACATCAACTGGCTGGCATAGTAGTAAGTATGACCCACAAAGATCGCAGTATCATAATTCCCATTGCCATCAAATCCCTTCCATTTAGGGTCTTTCAAATATGAGACTAATGCATGAAGATTTACATAAGTAGCTTCGACATCTGCTTGCTTTAATGCCTTCAAACAGCTTCCTGTTGCTGCTACCGGAATATTATTACTATTAAATGTCTTGATAATTTCCGGGATCCCCGTATCAGCACCCGGTGTCCCTACTATAAGCAGCGGACGCTTGGCTTTTGAAATTAATTTACCTGCCAATTCGGCTTTCACAGGTTTAGCCATCTTTGGTCCGGGCACATTTGCCCTATCAAATGGTACAGCCCGCTTAGTAGTATCTACTGTTTTTTGTGCCATTATACTGACACCCCCTTGCATAATCCGGGTACATTCGTAGGCTGGAAAGAAACATCCGGCCTTCTGAATGGTCCTTTTATGATCTTTTTCTTTTTCCAGTTAATCTCCCACCCGTGTTCCTGTTCTAGGATCTTAAGTAGCATTTCTTTCTTTGCCAGTGGCAGGTCGGCTTCGCTCCTTACATACACATGCCAGTCATCAGGGAGTTCCCCAAGATACTTCTCGCTAAGTTCAATATAATGTGTAAGTTTGATCATTCTACCCAGACTGTTATCACCTGGCCTGAAACAGAGCTTGGCCAGCATAGGCAAGGCCTCATCCTTTGTTTCAGCCGAAATCAACAGATGTTCGGGAGCAGGTTCCATTAAATGAGATGAACCATCCCGTGCATCCAGTATATTCCATTTTTCAGGATCATAAGGATTCCCAATATAGGCCCGTCTATATTTAGGTCCGTGGGGTCCAAGTATCACTGGAATACCCATACGGTTGCATCCTGTACCGATAGAAAGGGCCTTCTGTGAAAATGCACCCCATGCCAGTCCCACGGCACCTATCCTGCATAATACATAATCAGCGATCTCTTCATAGTTACCGTCTATATTACGGCCTGCAAAAATACTGGCTACTTTAATAGTAGTTGCAGTGATATGAGCATTTGAGACGCACGAACCTACATTCAACAGGTTGCCTTTTGAGAACCGTCCGCCAAAGCGCTCATATAGTGTCTTGCCATCATCATCTTTGAACATACCTATATCCATAGCACTGCATCCTGAAGTAACAACAATATAACTTCGTTTAAGCATTTCCTCTGCAATTTCATATATATCACGGCTGCCATCCGGATAGTTGGGACAACCTACAATAGCTACAATACCTGGTGTGGTCCCAAGCACAAGATTTCTTCCTTCTTCCCTTATCTCAGGATCTCCAATCTGGCCGCGCCCTATTCTTACTTTGCCTTTCTCTTCACGAATCACTTTTTGGGCAGCTTTCTCGATCACATCCAGTACAGGAATACCTTTTGGACAATCTTCCTCACACCGGCCGCACCCTATACATTTATCATGCAGGATCTCAAATAAAGTGAGATCACCACCAGCTGCCGCAGTCATAGCTACATCTATATCAAGTCCCTGGGGACAATTGATCACACAGGCACCACACTGAGTGCAACTTGAGGTAAGTCTCTTGAACTCTTCATCATCAGGCAGGGCTGTGTAACCTTTTTCCTTTCTGATAGGTGCCATCTTCAAGGTAAGTTCTGGCGCCAGTTCGCCTATCTTATCAAAATCAAATAGTAATACTCCTTGCTGTGATCCTGATACGAGATCATCCATAATAGAATTAATATCATCGTTGCTTCGATCAGGCAGATTGTACATGATCTTATCATTAGTAGCGATCACAGGAATATGCAGTTTACTGGCTTCCTTTAATACATCACCTCTAATACACTGTTCATCTACTACGATCACATCAGGAATACCAGAGCGTATATATTTTAGCTGTTTTGCCATAGATCCTACGATCTTTGCACTGATATTGTATCTTGTCATATCAATTGCAGTACAGCAAAGTCCTACTACCTCTATCTTATCAACCAGGTCATTTTCTTCAACATAGTCAATAATATATGTTACAGCAGCAACGTTATGTCCTATGACCAGTAGTACAGGTTTGTCCGAATCGATCAGTCCCATTCCTATATCGGCAAAAGCAGCATTTTCATCACTTTTAGGAAAGCCAAGACATGATATCTGGATTATATCAGATACTTCCATACCCACATGATCAAGCATACCTGCATGAAGGGCCTTTGAGTCAAAATCAAGTGCACTTCCTTCCTGTCCGGCATGAGCAGTTGCTATAAGCTGGGTTATCTGTTCTTCCACATAGTTTAGCACAGGGATAAAATCCCCGATAGTCTCCGGACGTATACCCAGTACTGTCTGGGTGTTAGGGGCTTTTATATTACTGGGTCCCACATCAATTGGATGGTCGGCTCCGAAGCGCTCGATCAGGTAATGCAACAGATGTCTGCCGTGACCAGCATGTGCAGACGCACCGGTTATGGTCCTGACCATGGCTTCACGGGCCTGGTGGGCTTCCATGTTGATCCCACATGCCCCTTCCTTATTACCTGTAAGGTCGCACTTCCCGTAAGTACAGTAGCAGCACAAATCACAAATTGGAGAATAAACAGGTTCATACCTGCTAAGTAACCGCCTGTCCCAGTCACGTAGACCATGTATTCCAGGTGCGATGGTAGGACCATGTGCTTCTTCTTTTTTGTCTTCTTCTTCTTCGACTTTGGCACCTGTGATATTACCTATATTTATCTGGACATTTTCCAGATCTTCTATAATAAATCTGCCTTTTTTTAAAACCATTTCAAGTATTCTCTCCTGTGTTGGTCAGACCTGCTATTGCATCTTATTATTATCTTTTCATTGCAAAATTATTACACAGTCACTGCATAAAATTATTCGTTCTAGATTATTGATGGAATTTTAGCCCATATTTATTCGTATGTTATTAAACTGTTTCGCATATATCATGATTAAATATATGAATTGTTAATGGGTGTTGGTAAATATTTACACCTCTGCTGATCGCACAACATCATCCAAAAAGGTATTTCTTCAAGTACCCAGGACTTGATCTCACCTGGTAAGGCTCCTTCTTTGACCATGTCCATAGCCTGGCGGTAAGTCCGTATTATCGTTCGTATCATCTCGGGATTCATGCACCTGCCTACTACTTTCAGTGTCTCAACACCTGCATCCATCAAATCACCAATACTGCATAGGGAACAGTCCGTACCTGCATCCAGTATGTTGTGGATCCTTCCATCTGTAGATACTCTATAATTCGCTCTACATGGTAGCCCTAGTTTAACAGCTTCATCAGCATTGTGTATCAGATGACATGTACCGTTAATGTTGGAACAGCCGAACTGACCAAAGACCTCCAGGGTTACACCCGGACCATTCAACTGACTGATCTCATCTATGGTTATTTTAAAAGGTAGTACTACTTTTGATACACCCATACTGTAAAGCATCTCTACCTGACCTCTGTTAAAAGTATTTAGCAGCACACTGGCATGTATGGGCAGCCCAAGATCAAGTTCTTTCAATAATGCAAGAGCACCGAATTCACCTACTATCAGAGCATCAACTCCTGCATCAACTCCGGACATGACATGCCTGATATACATCTCTTCCATAGCATCAGCCATGAATGGCGTATTAACAGTATAATCCACCAGCACGTTCCTACCATGGGCATATGAGACAATATCAGCCAGCTCAATCTCATCCTTTACATTACAGCTTTGCCCCCGCCCGGATAGGTTAAGATTCACCAGTCCCGGTGTTTCCATGCCCAGGTATATCTCATCAGCACCTGCTTCAATTACATTAACAGCCGTAGACATTGATTCTGCCGGTGCCATAAGGTTCATATTATTACCTGTACTCATGATCTATAAGTTCTTTATCATACCGGCCAGCAGTTGTGCTACGCTGACCTTGCTTATTGCCTTTTCAATAGTATCTGTAGCAATCACATCTTTTACACCGGAATGATACAGTTTTATCAGGGCACTACCTGTAAGAACCGGATGTACACAGGCAATATAAATATCTCCTGCACCCTGGTTTTTCAGCATGCGTACTGCTTCTGCCATTGTACCTCCTGTTGCCACTATATCATCCAGGATAATTACATCCCTGCCTGCAACATCCAGGTTCTTGGGAGTTACCTGTACAGTATCACCTGAGATTCGCTTTTTTTCAAGATAATCATAATCTATCTTTAATTCATGAGCAGCAGAAGCTGCCAGTTCTTTTGCCCCTTTATCAGGAGCAAGTATAATGGGCTGGCTCAGGCCCATATCCCTGACATATTGTCCGATCAAGTAGGCAGCGTTCATATTTACTGCTTTGCACCTGAAATGATCAAGTACCGCTTCCTCATGAATATTTACTGTGATAACATTATCTGCCTCTATTGTACGGGCCATAACCCTGGCACTCAATGCTTCCCCGGGATTGAACTGTTTATCCTGACGTGCATAACCCATATACGGGATGACCACATGGATGCGATCGGCATTAGCGCATGCATCGATAAGTTGTAGTAGTGCAATCAGATCAGAATCTGTGACCGTGCTCTGGATAATAACAGCTTCGGGACCTATATCATCCAGGATACGAATATATAACTCATTATCAGGAAAGATCTTAAACTCACACAGTGCAAGTTCGCAGTCTAATGCGAAAGCTACTCTACTTGATAGCAGTTGTGAAGCTGGTCCTCCTATTATCTTCAAGATTATTTCCCTCAATAGTTCAATTTGGATGAGTATAATACACTAATAGTTAAATGCTTATTGTTATGTTCTTTTTCTTCATGACAAGAGCATTTTCGCCATCATTATAGTATCCCTTTTCTACCCACTCAGGAACAAATCCATGTTTCAGATAAAACTGCTGGGCAGCAATGTTTTGTAGTCTTACCTCCAGACTTATATCTTGTGCGCCCTTTTTCCAGAGAATTGAAATAATAGTATCCATCAGATTAGAACCTATGCCCAATCGGCGGTACTTCTCTCTTACCGCTAGAGTAAATATCCGGCCTTTACCAGGCATGGAAATGAAACCCACAACAAATCCGGTAATGACATGTTGATGAACTGCCACATAAAAACCATCTGAAACAGTTTCATACAGTTCCATATACATATGAGGGTCGTGTTCTTTAAAAATTTCCCACTCTATCTTAATAATATCATTGAAATCCTCTGGTTGAAAAGGTCGAATAAAGAACAATATAACACCCGATCGTCCCTAAAGGTTTAACAGGTCTTTAATTTCCAGCCCATCTCCGCCCAATGCGGAAAGTCTACTTGATATCTCATTCACACTAATGAATAGCTCATTACGTGTCCCGTCCTCAATGATCTCCTTTATAATAATCTCCTCTCTGGTAAACCCATGATCAAATATCTCGTTGATCATTTCCCCGTACGAAGATGCAATGATCTTTACGCAATCAAATATTTCATGGTTTGGGATAGCTTCTTTTTCATCAATTTCTACATTGACCAATGTCTTTGAAATGATATTTCTATCATTTTTAAAAAATTCATATATCAGGTTTTTGAGCTTTTCAAGTTTATCAAGGTTTATCAGGGATGATAGATGATCATCAGCCATAATATTGCAAACCTCCTCAGCAATATAGACTATACTAACATCCCTGATATCACCAGGTACTGTGATATTGATCTTTTTTGTACCTTTTTTATTCTTCATATCTAACTGGAAGTCCTCACCATCATATATCCTGGTAATGATATATTCTGAAATATCAAGTTGTGTGATCCGTTCCTCCTTATGGATCAAACCTTTTTTTAAGCGAATAGGTAAGGATATATCATCGATAAACTTCTTAATTTTTAATGGAACATCAGTATAAACAGTTTCATACGTATAAGAAAGTCCATCGAGATTAAATTTAATAGTACCTGTTACTTTATCAGTGCTACCTAAAATAATATGGGTCTTACTTGCTCCGTATACTCCTGACCATAAGAATGGTTCAAGTTTAATGCGGATATTTTCTGCCATTAGGGCGATTTCTTTTTTTGAGTATTTAACTAAATGATCCAGTTCTGCTTTCAACCGGGTTCGCTGCCCATATATGCAGTTAGTAGCAGATTCATTCAATACATCCTTACATTGTTCAACCGGATCGATATTATATTTATTTGACAGGGTCTCAACAGTTTGAGCAAAATCACTATGAAAGGCTTCCATCACTGTAGTTTTTTTATAGTATTTCTCTTCTTCTTGCTTGATAAGGTTGTTTAATTCAAAAGACTTATTTTCAAGAGGTAGAATCTTTTCTATTACACTGAGAAAATTGTTTATGTCATCTATGAAATTACATTGAATAGTTAGGGGTATAGTATCCTGGAAAACAAATGTCATCTAAATCTACCTTATAAGGTAAGTATAGGTAATTGTTTAAAAACGTTTTTAATAATACATCAAGTAAATCCGACCGAAGGGAGGATTTTGTTCTGGTATTCAGTTGTATTATGTTTTTATATACCGATAATATTAAACTGGTATGGTGATATAATTATAATAGGGGAGATAATGGCTGAAATATTAGTAGTTGAAGATACCATCCTTACAAGAACTATCCTTGTTAACCTATTAAGAGAGAACGGACATTATGTCACTGAAGCTGCTGATGGAAACGATGCTGTTATTAAATATTTTGAGAACAAAATCCTCGCTAGCCCTCGGATTTTGTTCTCTCTTATTAACCCGGCAGATCACACCTGATCTAGTACCTCTTTAATGAACTTGCCTGTTCCTACCTGTTTCATGACATTTCCAAGTCTCTCTCGACCCGGCTTTGTCCTGTATTTAACAAACGTACCAGCAACAGCCTCGATCAATTTAGGTATCTCCTCTTGTGTACAGAACGATTTCAATATGATCCCGTCTGCAGGCCTTCGTGCATCATTTCCGCCTATCCACATAGTGTATCCACGCTCTTTTTCGATCATGGCCTCGCTTGGACAGCCCCTGATACACCAGCCGCAGGATATGCACTTATCCTTATCGATCTGGGCCTTTTTAAGTACTATTGAAATAGCATCCACCCTGCACAGTTCGGCACACCGGCCGCATCCATTACATTTCTCAGGGTCGAGTTCAGGACGTACCTGTCCTATAAGACCAATATCGTGACGGGTTGGTCTGCTGCAGGCATTCGGACACCCGGATATACTGATCTTCATTTTATGGGGTGTAAGTTTTTGTGCAAATGCCATGGTAAGCTCACCAGCGAGCTTTTTAGTCTCAACCAGCCCTTCTGTACAGTATTCACTACCCACACACGACAATACATACCCCATTCCTATTGTTGCCATTCCTTTTGAATAGAGTTCTGCCATAAGTTTATCTACATTGGGACCCGGAACACCCTGTATCTCCACACTCTGTCTGGTAGTAATCTCAATCGTACCATCGCCGTACTTATTAGCCAGCTCTGCTGCACTTGCCAGACTATCTGCATTAGTCAGTCCGGCATTGGTCTTAATCTTAACAAAGAATGTTCCCTTTGTCTCGCCCATAACGCCAGGATAATCAGATGCCCAGTAGAACTTGACCTTCTTGTCTTCATCCAGACGCCTCTTTAATTCCCACTTGAACCGCTGCATCTTAAGACCGGCAAACTCCTCGATCCTGTGAAGATCGATATTCGATTCAGTCTCGATATATCCTGCTTTTTCTGCCATCTTGATCAGTTCAACACCTTTTTGGGTCCTTCCCATGAGCGTGGTCCATCCCTTGCCTGAACCCATGTACCCGGCTGAGATATCAGCAAGTTTTGAGACCGCATCCCTGCATATTACACATCCGTCCTGGACGCAGCCTGCATTCCATAGATCATTAAGATCGAACTCAAATGTACCTTTATCAGTGGTCACGACCAGTTCATCCAGGTGTATCTGTGCTCTGGTGACTGTTTCAATATCCACTCCTTTTTCTGCCAAAAAGCCCCCCAGGATATCATAATTAAAGTTCTCCGTACAGAACAATCCGATAACGTAAGCAATGTTGGGCACTTTTATCTTCTCGCCGTTCTCGCCTACCTCATAACCATGTGCCATCATACCCGGGAAGAATTGTGTTTTTCTTACCCCATATACATGACACGGCAGCCCGACCACAGCAGCATTAGTTATATCTTCTGCCTGTTTGATCGCAGAAAGTACGGGAATTGCTGAATATGTTGAGCCTGCGCTCTTGAGCAGTTCATCCTTTGATCTGACCACTACAGAACTCGGTTTTCCAACCTCACCAGTGGTAACCACACCGTCGATCAATCCCTGGTCAATACAGTATGACAATAGAGCAGTTACAGCACCGCCGTCCTGCCCGGCTTCACGGATCGCAGCATCGGTCGCACGTGCTGCCACCAGTGTCTCATACTGACCAAGCAGTGACGGTGGCTTTGCTTTAAACCCAAATATATTAGGCCCGATCTTAGAAGCAAATGTTACTATACGCTGACATACATCTTTACAGGCTCCCTGCCCGTTTCTCGGACATTCTTCCTTTAATAGGGGGCCACTGGCTGTGAACTCTATACGGTCATTAGGGCATACTGCTGCACATGCACCGCACAATGTACACATTCCAGTATCTACAACTTCATCTTTTAGAAACCATTTATATTCTTCCATAATATCACCTATATTAGATTGAATAGATATAATCTTCAATTCCATATAAATATTTCGCATGACTTTTACGAATCTCGACACAAAATTTATTTATATCATTATGACAGTTAGGTAATAATGAATAATAATGAGATCAAATGCTGGAGAAAGGAGTCATGCGGTGATCTGTTGGATAATTTGCAGATAGATGATCTTGATATGAAGATCATTGGTATACTTGGTGAGAATGCAAGAATAAGTAATGTGGATATTGCCAACAAGATCGATGTCAGTGAAGGTACCATCAGGCGCCGGATCAATGAAATGATTAAAAAGGGGATCATCGAGGGGTTTATTTTACTTCTTAATTGCAAGGAAGCTGAAAAATGTGTAAAGGCATTTATCAACATGGAAGTGGATGATAGCTGCCTTGAGAAGGTTGTCGAAGAACTGCTAAATGATCATGAACGAATTATCGCTATGTATCGCGTTAATACAAAGTTCAACATTATGTGCGAAGCAATGTTCCCTTCGGTTATTGAAATGCAGAGTTTTATTGATAGGTTTTCTACGATTGAAGGGATCATTGATTCTGAAGTAAAAATGGTGATCGGATCATATAAAAAATGCCTGTGGACCGGAATCTGATTTTTCAATCTTCAGTATCGAAAATGCTCACTCCGTTCGCATTTTCTAATCTTCGGCTCTTATAGAGCATTAGTTAATAAAATCAGGCCGGAGGGAGGATTTTGTTCACTATTATTTCATCCGGGGGTTTATCAGTGGATATATTCAATAAAATCCAGGACATAGTCACTTTAAATCGCGTTAGCCGTGACCCGGCAGAGTTATACTGTTATTCATATGATGCTTCATATATCTCTTCATCCCCTGATTATGTCGTTATGCCCCATTCCACGCAAGAAGTATCAGCCATAGTAAAACTTGCATCCCAATATCATATACCTATAGTACCCAGAGGTGCAGGTACGGGCCTATCAGGTGGTGCTGTACCAATAAGCGGCGGGATAGTACTTGATATGAGCCGTATGAACAAACTGCAAAAGATAGATATCCCAAACCTCCAGGTACTGGTCGAACCCGGTCTTATTCATGCCCGGCTTAACAGTGCCCTTGAACCATACGGATTTTTCTTCCCTCCTGACCCTGGCAGCAGTGAAATGTGTACACTGGGCGGATTTATTGCCAATGGCGGTAGTGGTATGCGCTCGGTCAAATACGGAACAGTTACCCGATATGTACTGGACCTCGAGGTTGTGCTGCCGGATGGTGAGATTATCCGAACAGGATCCATGACTATGAAATCTGCATCAGGATATGACCTCACTGCACTTATGGTAGGGTCTGAAGGCACGCTTGGAATTATTACTGCAGCCAGGTTAAAGATACATCCTATACCAAAAGCCAGAAAAGTAGTACTTGCCCATTTCAATGATCTTGAGGCAGCAGGTAGGACCGTTCCTGCTATAATGAGCCAGGGAATTGTACCCTCTGCCTGTGAATTGATGGATAGTACAACAATACAGGCACTTAATATATATGACCCTGGCCTGGATATTCCCGAATGTGAAGCCCTGCTGCTTATTGAAGTAGATGGAACACCTTGCAGTATTGACTCTGATGCAGTAGATATTGCCAACTGCTGCCGGGCATTAGGAGCCTTTGATATAAATACTGCCGGTTCTGTTTCCGGGCAGCAAGAAATATGGAAAGCACGACGCTTAGTAGGTGCTGTGATGACACGATTATATCCTGATAAGACCAGGGTCTATATAGGTGAGGATATTGCAGTACCTCTATCTGCTATCCCGGCAATGCTTAAAGATATACGTTCGATCTCTTCACGTTACAATATTACGATCATGACCTATGGTCATGCAGGAGACGGTAACTTACACACTGGTATGGCTATTGATATACTGGATACGTACCAGTATGAACAATTAAAGCAAGTGGCTGATGATATCCACAGGGCTGCTCTTCGAAATGGAGGTACGGTATCAGGAGAACATGGTATTGGTTGTGTAAGGGAAGCATATATGGAACAGGAACACGGCAGGGGACTTGATGTAATGAAACAGATAAAAAAGGCACTGGACCCTCATAATATAATGAATCCCCAAAAGGTCGGACTTGAATGAAACAGTACCTGAAGGATATCATCAAATGTGTTAAATGCGGGCGGTGCCGTACAGTATGCCCTTCCCAGGAAGTATTGGGTTGGGAATCATCAGGTCCCAGGGGCAGGATGTTAATGGCACTGGGATGTACTTGTGGTCTTGAACCGTCCCGGAGGATGATCGATAGTTTTCTAACCTGTACAACCTGTCATCAGTGCGTAAGCGAATGCCCATCCGGCGCAGACCCTCTGGAAATTACACGAGTTGTTAGAAGTGAACTTATGGATATGGGACATGTAGCTCCTCACCAGATAGAGATAATGAACCGTGTATCCGAATCAGAAAATTCACTGGGAGATGAATCACCCAGGACATCCTGGCTTGATATTCCGGTTGATCAGGGATCTTTTGATCAAATTTATTTTGTGGGATGTCTTGCTTCATATAGACAGCAAGAGACCACTGCTGCTATATATTCGATCCTGCGGCAGTTCAATGTGGGGCTGCTGGAAGATGAGAAATGCTGCGGATCACCTCTATTTCGACTCGGTTCGGATGCATCGGAATTAATAGAACATAATTCATACCAGATCAAGAAAGCAGGAGCACATACGGTCATTACTGAGTGTGCCGGATGCTATGCCATGTTCAAGGGACAGTATGAATTTAATGTTATACACCTTAGTGAATTTTTATCAGATAGGCTTGAGCAATTACCGCTTAAGAGACTTAATATCACAGTAAGCTACCATGACCCGTGTCATCTGGGTAGGTTCAATAAACTCTATGATGCTCCCAGGACAGTGATCAATCATATCTGTACTCTTGTGGAGATGGAGAATTCCAGGGAGAAAGCAGGATGTTGCGGAGGTGGTGGTGGTGTCAGGTTAGGTTATCCCGAACTATCAAGTACAATAGCAAAAGATCTTGCTGCAAATATACCGCAAGGTATGGAGTATGTGGTAACTGCATGTCCTTTATGCATCAGGAACCTTTCTGATATAGGTATAAAGATCATTGATCTTGGGGAATTGGTGAGGATGTCTATGGTGTGATCGGATTATTGTTGATCCCAGAATTCTTTTTCATAATCATCCGGAATGTCTTCCATATTCATCATGTCCCTGGTTTTATTGATCTTTTGATCTTTATTATTTTTTAGTTTTGGTTCTGTCTTTGGATTAATAACGGGTTTATTAATTGTATGTTTTTGATCAAACAAGACGGCTGCTGGTGTGATCCTGGTTTTTGCCTCACCTAATATGCCTCTGGCATAATCGTCATTGATAGGTTTTCCTCTACTTTTTCTTTCATCCGGGGGGTAGTAACCTATTATACAATATTCTTCTTTTGAGCGCCACTCCACTATATACATTGGACATTTATTACCTATACATGATCCGGTTTTAGTTCTCGGGCATTGTAAAGGAATTGCCATAATATAGATATATTGGGTTACTAATAGATTAACTTACGTATAGGAATTACTAATTAGATCAGGATTTTGAGAGACGGATTTCTGAGAGGAATAAAATGTCGTATCCACTGGGTTCAAATTTGATCTGTTTTATTTTCAAGACGCTGATACATTCAACTCCTGCGGGGTGGTATTCTATGCTCGATATCTATTACAAATAATTATTTGGAATCACAATAAATTTAAATAGAATTGATAATAAACAAATGTATATGGTTAAAAAATTAAAAGGTGTATCAATTCATGGGAACCATAAAATATTTGAAATATTAGAAGATGGAATCAAAATATTCCATAAAACTATAGATCAATATTGTAATAGTAATGGTTCTAAAAATACAATTCTTGAATGGGGAAATGAAACTACTCTTTCATCCATTTTTATTCAGGGATTAAATAAAAAGGATCGATTTTGTTTTTTAGAGGTTTCTTTTGATCGCAAAGATGTAAAAAAAAATAATATTAAACAAGGTAGAGTAGATGCACACTTAATTGATCGTTCAATGAACAATAAAACACTAACTTCTGTAATTGAAGCAAAAAGAATGAACCCATGGATTTCTAAAAGTAAACCAAAAGCTGGAATTAGTGATATAAAAAAAGCATTAAAAAAAGCGAAAGATCAATTAAATGATATCGATCGTGATGATATTTGCGAGGAAGAAGAATTAGTTTCTGAAGATCATATCTATCGAATTGCAATTATTTATACAGTGTTAAATGTACGATTTGCAGAATCAGGGGAAGGGAAGAATATGAATTGGTATAACTGTGAAGATATACGATCAAGAGCAAAAGAATATTTTAATAATGTGGAAAATAGAATTAAGAAAGAAAATATCCTTCATTATCAGTATTTACACTCTATAAATCAATTAAAGTTGATTAAAGAGTACTATGGTACTACTATGGAGAATGATGAAGGAAACAGACCTTATAATAAAACGTATCATGCTGTCGGAGTTTTGACTACTATAGCTATTTTTAAATGAGAACATATTGCGATGGTTCTTGAAAATCCTGATGACACACGGACTCCCTTGACGATGCCTAATCATACTCGAATCAAAGGCTCAACTTTAAGAACTATTTGCACACAAGTAAGTATCCCACAAAACGACTTCCTTAAAGCCTATGGGCAAACGAAAAATGCTACAGTTTAAAAATAGTCCATTTAGCTTTGTACCTTCCGGTATTGAGTGTATTGAACACGACGACCCCGGAAACCGTTATGATGGTTTGTGCAAAAACAGAACACTAACCAAGAAGCCACTTCCACAGAGAAACATATCTGACATTCTTCCCGGAAACAATTTCAACCGCCTCATAATCCCATGTAATGATTAACAGATTATCACATTGAAGTTCCTCTGAACCTTGCAGGAGAGCTTTTACTTCACGTTCTTTTGTTATAAAATCATCAAGCATGTAACATACCTGTATAAGTTCAGAGAGAACCCTTTTAATTCATGAAAGACAAATAAAAGATAATTAATACAAAACAGATGTATAGCATATCAGATATATAAGTGATTAAAAATGCAGAAACTATCTTCTAAAACATTGGATCAGGTTGTAGCGCAGATCGTAGATGTGGCACACCCTGAAAAGATCATACTCTTTGGATCCTATGCTCGCGGAGATGCAGGAGTGGACAGTGATTTTGATCTACTTGTCATTGAACGTGAGGTCACAGCTAGACGTGAGGAAACTGTCAGGATCCGGCGTTCTTTGCGATCACTTCGGGTACCTGTAGACATTTTGGTCTTTTCAATAGATGAGGTCAAACGTTATGGGAATATAATAGGAACTGTGCTTTATCCGGCGCTTCATGAAGGTAAGGTGGTCTATAGTGAGTGATACCGATGCTCGCAATGAACTTATCTGCACATTGATACGAAAAGCGGAAGAGGACATGGTATTACTCGAAAAAATAGTAGACGATGAAGACATCTCTTCTGAAATTTTTGGTTTCCACTCACAGCAGGCAATTGAAAAGCTCCTAAAAGCTCTGCTCATGTTTAAAATTATTCCATTTCGACATACTCACGATTTAGGAGAATTAATAGATCTTTGCTCTGAACATGAGATCGAGGTTCCAGACGAGTTATACAATATTGATGATCTAACTCCTTTTGCTGTAGAATATCGATATGACGTCTTCACACCTTCAAACAAAGAAGTGTTTTCAAGACATGGAGCACTTGAACGTGTAAAGGAAGTACACAGATGGGTTCAGTTTCAAATCAAACATCCAATTTAACAAGTTTCATTTCTTCATTTGCATAAACAATATCGTAACCTTCAACTGTTTGATTGGTCCATAATTTATAGTAATTTGTTTCAAATGCATCTGGTGTCAAAGCTTCAATATTACCTGTCCGGTCAAAAGAATAGACTACATCCATCCCTTCTCCGGAACAGTATGCTATAATGGAACTAATTTGGCTGTCAAATTTCCCGATTAAAAGAAATACTTCCGGATTGTCAAATTTATTTTTATAATATTTCGATATTTGCAAACCTTCCGGGCCACTGGTCCCCATTATTATTTTCGAGACATTGATCACATCAGCATCTTCAATATACATTTGGTCAATTACCGTTCGTCTTTGTGCACGATATCCAATATCATTGCCATAATCCCACCAATTAATTATCAGAGCATCAGGTGCGGTATTATTTCTGATATAACTGTATCCCTCCATCATATCAGCGTTCCCTATTCCGGAATATTCATTCAATCCCCTGGAATTTTTTATATAATCAATGGATGGTCCCACAATAGATGAGAATAATAGGATCGCTGCAAGAATAGATAACAATACAATAGCAGATCTTTTCCTCAAATCAAACCTGGCAGCCAGGTCAATTAGTGCAATAAATCCTATTCCGATACCTACATATCCGAATATTGAAAAAATATCCATAAAATGAAATCTGGCCAGTCCCAGGAACATTGAAATTCCTGTGGCTGAAATTAACAGTAACCCAAAGGCCTTGTTGTTAATATATGTTCTATAAAGGCCGATAAATAAAAATATTAATCCCAATATCAAATATTTTCCGAAGAACATCTCTAAATCCTGGAACCTGGTGGGTTGGAGATCGGCTGTAAATTTATATACCATTGGTCCCGATGCATATCCCATCATCTCCATTGCTCTTACAATTTCTTCCAGATTCCTTACAGGATACAGAAAACTTGCAAGAATTGTCCCCAGGATTAGCGTGATTGCCATAAAGGTCAGGAAGGAGGAAAGAGGATATAATGCCTTTTTAGTTGCAAGAAAGTATAGGATAATTAATAGAGTGTAGAGAATAAGTATCGCATGAATAACAAAATATCCACCCCATGAAAAGCCAGCAAGTCCAACAGAAACAGCAGGCAATAATATCCAGGATAAGTAAATTACCTGTTTTTTCTTGTCTATTGGGAATGGATCCTGTAAAACGTCCAGTGTTTTGACTACAAGTGCTATTGTTAATACGATCAGGAATAATGAAAGTGAATCATGGAAAGTAAAACCTTTCAATGTCCTGGTAAGTAAGAAAATGGAAACGCAAGCAAATATTCCACTTACTAATCCGGCTTTTAAATTGTAGAACCTACTGCCCAGCCAAAATATGACTAAAACTGTTGCAGCACCCAGAAACGGCGGTATCAATCCTTGCGCCAAAGTCATACTTGACATACCGATTGGAATGAAGTCAAATAATTTACCAGCGAATGCCAGAAGGTATGCCATTCCCGGTTGATATAATGGAGCAGAACTAAAAGGGTCAGGAACTGCCGGATGACCATATGAGTAAATGTATTCTGCCTGTCTTGATATATATGCATCATTGCCAATACGAGTATCCCACATTCCTCCATTTAATCGAATTATAAATGCAAAAATAAAAAGAGATAATGGAATTGTTATGTATCGTGATTTACGATGAAATTTTTTAAAAATATTTTCATAATCCATGCTAATTACCACCATTAATTATAATGATGTCAATATATGTATGTTGACTATATAAACCTAACTATATGGGATTAAAAAATTGAATTGTATTCTAAAGAACTTCAAGAGTTTGCAGTTAATAAAATGTATTTTTTATATTTCTCAAGTGGCACTGTACTATTTTCCAGTTATTTTTCAGACACGGATTTACACAGATTTACACGGATTTGATTTTAATCGAATACCTTCTATCACAAACTTAATGGGATCTTATAATATCGACCACAACAACCTTAAATCCGTGTAACCTGCACGCCCTTCAGGCGTAGCAGGCACTCAACTCCGTAGGAGGTGAGTGTATCTGTGTTACCTGCACGCCCCTTAGGCGTTGCAGGCATTCAACTCCGCAGGAGTTGAATGTATCCGTGTCTATGCAAGTATCGATTTAAATAATCCTCTATTAAAATAACTGGTTTTTAGGATAGTGCCTTCTCAAGTATATACTACTCTGCAAGTGTAATTTGGAACTCTATATGACTGCCACAGAGAGCACAGAGAGCACAGAGAGAAAAAAACTCTGTGATCTCTGTGTTCTTTGTGGCCATCATTTTTACCCTCTGTTTTGAAGTGGATACAAAAATAGAGTTGATAAAATACTTAAAGTATTGGGACTTAATTCAAGCCCACCCAAAGACCTTTATAACTTATCTTACTTAAGAGATTGAAATCATGCAAAGTAAAACTCTCTATCGAAACAGTCAGCAAAAGACAAGTTTAAGAAGATATTCCAGTAAGGATTCGAAAAGGTAATAACAATGAGAATAGCATGGGCAATTACAGGAGCCGGACATTTTATTAAGGAAAGTTATGAAGCATTATTTAAACTGAAAAATAACAATCCTGACCTGAAGGTCACAATATTCATATCAGGTGCCGGATACGAAGTACTAAAGATGTACGGCCTGTTCGAATCACTGAACAATATATCCCCAGGCGGATATATGGAAGAAATATTTCTTGAAAAAGATCAAGGTTACAGTTGTCCGAAGATAGGCAGATTTTTAATGGACAAATATGACGCTCTTGTGGTGACACCGGTCACATCCAATTCAATAGCAAAGATCGCCCATGGTATTGCAGATACATTAGTTACCAATGTTGTAACCCAGGCAGTAAAAGGAAGCGTGCCGGTATATGTAGTACCTGTGGATATATCAGGCGTGATACACTCGGAACTTCCCTTTAATATTGATAGGGATATATGCAAGCAATGTGATATATGTCCACCCAGGGACCAGTGTCCGAAACAGGCTATTACAGATGAACCCCAGATAGACCTACTGTTGTGTAATGGATGCGGCAATTGCGTAGAGCTCTGCCAGCATGGTGCCGTTAAGGGCGGTGAAGTGATACTTCGGGTTAGGGACCTGGATTCCAGGAATGTCCAAATCTTGAAAGAACTTGATGAGATCAATGTGCTGGATCATCCGAAGGATGTTCTGGGAATTAATACAAAAAACCGTATCCATTTCAAAAAGTAGGGGAATAAAATGTCGAGTAGAGCTCATAGCGCACCTCTTGATGAGGTAGTAGCCCCAAGGTTACTATAAGTCCCCTCACAGAACCGGACTTGAAGATATCCCTCATGTGCCACTAAGAGACCATCCCCGTGTATTCTCCAGGATCAGGCGGCGCAGGTGGCTCTGTGGAAGCACCTGTGTCCCCTTAAAGAATAACACCGGTTTTTATCATACTTGAAAAACCGGTATGAACAATAGATGCATCTATATAATCATCATCTTCTATCGTAACTCCCCATAGATCAGATGTATTAATAACAATAGTATCGGATAACTCCCACATACTGCTGCCCAGGATCGCAGTCACATTATCAGATGAGAGTTCATATCTGGTCCCGTTTAAATCAACAATTATGCGAATCTCTTCAGTACTGACTACCTCGCCGCCACTGTGCCTGAAATAGATGGTATCTTTCTCAACATCCGCCCATCCTTCTATGTCAGTAAATTGCTCCTGCGAAGGTTGCAGGGATGACAGCACTAATACTGTAGTTATACCGAACGCAAGAACCACAATACCTACCATTAATAGTTCTCCTATGATCCCTGATATTGCGGCGCAATTTCGTATCAAAAGCTGCAAACTTCTTTTCATAAGATATCTCTTGAATTTTATAGAAATGTCAGTTACATATTCCCAATAGATACATCAATTATATTCCTGTTAACATTGAGTAGAATATTATCATTCGCCTCCCCGGTCACTATCAATCTTACTGATGTGTTATCAGACGATAAAGTGTAATCGTTAAGAAGACCGTATTCAAGATTTCCACTCTGAGCAGATGTATTAAAATACACTTCCCAGGCACCGGGATATGCTGTATATATAGTAATACCAACTTCTGAAATATTTCCGTGGTTTGAATATAATTCTTCTGATGTGTTGGAAGATAATTTAATCTCTTCGATTGCAGTACTACTAATACACCGGCCAGGACTGATAAGTTTCACTGCATTGATCACAATGCTAAGGTTTGATTCATTTACACGCTGTAATATAATCCCTGGTGAGAGTTTTATAAGGGATTTATTTTGTTGCACCATCATTAAAGCCCCGTTCTCATACTCAAATAACTGGTTAATATAATAATTATTACCTGAGCTGTAACTGATCGCACCGAGATTCATCAGTGATTTATTGCTATCACTTTCACTATCATATACCGTTGTAGTTCCATTCATTGCCTTAATTTTCATGCCGAAATCATTGATATTAATTGAGAGTGTACCGCTTGATTTCCCTGGAGAAATAACCGGAATACCCCCTCCACCCATAGTAACCGGAATACTCATTGGTATTGTAGTCTCATTATTAACAGCAAGAACAGCCAACAATATATCCATATGTGATTTAAGATCTGCCATATCTTCCCATGCATTATCCATATGTGAATGTTCTGCGTCTGTTTTCCATGCCGGGACATAATACACATGATAGGTGGATAAAACTGCTACTATCAGACCTAATATCAGCACTACTGACATGACTGTTGAAATTGCAGTATCTGATCTGGTAAATGACTTAAGTTTCATGATATACTATACTTCCTGTTAAGATATAAGGGTAAAACTACTGATATTTGTTGTTCAAATAGTGCCATTGACTGACTGATCATTGTGGTATTTCGAATCATTAGCATCTACTCCCACCTAATCAAGGTTTATTGTCATTATATCGCGTAAGAACCTCATCAGCAGTTAGAATTGAATCGTAGATCGATACCTCATCTATAATTCCATCAAAAAACCAATCAGGACTGCCAAGATCGCCAATTCCTGCACCGATATTCAGGTCATTTGAATCTGATAACATCGCATTTAGGCAATCGCAACTATTTTCGGAATAAGTGCAACTACCTGAAACTTCACTGCCGTTGATATATATCACTGGCAGGGCAGTTCCACTCTTTGTCGCTATGATATGATACCACTGTCCAGTATTATACGAGCCATCTGCAGTATATACCTGCCACCCGCTATTTTTCCAATAGAATTGGAGTGCGCCTGTGTTACTGAATCTCAGAATATAATTTGCATATCCGGTTTGATCATTCCTTTTTGAGACAATCTCATCCCAATCACCAAGCGATTCAGGTTTCACCCATGCTTCAATTGTGATGTTACTTGTGATATCAAGATTATTATTATGGTTAATATTTATATAATTGTAAGAATCCGCCTCGAGGTCCAGGGCAGAACCATTGATACCCGATACCCACAAGCCTGAAGCGCTGATTGTTCCGTTATTGCTATCCTCAGAATCGGTGGCTGTAGTTCCTGAATTCTCATCAAAGTGCCACAAGGAGACGGGAGTAAGTACATACGTGGGTTTCGACTCGTCATAGTATGTCTTGATCTCATTGGCAGCTAATGAACCGCTATAAATCGTAACTTCACCGATCAATCCATTAAAGAAATCCCACTCGTTCTGAGCTCCTATGAGGACGCTGTCATTGCTTGTCTTCAACGTGCCAGAGAAGCCAAGAGTACGCTCTTGTTCGCCATCTATGTATATTCGCATCGTTGTTGCGTCCCACACTCCTGTGACAAGATGCCATGTATCGTCCATCACATTTGTTGATGACTCGAGGTAGTGAGCAGTCCCATCAGTATCGTTGAGCACCAGTTGGATGTGACCACTCTCGTTGATGAGTACCAGTTCATACGGCCCCCCTGATCGTTTACTGATGATCCTGGGACGGTTAGTCGAGTCGCTGCCACCCGTATTTATCCATGCCATCAATGTGAGCCCGTCGGTTAAGTTGAGGGACGGGTCATCAGGAATGGTCACATAGTCACCGTCTCCGTCAAAGCTAAGCGCAGAACCTCTTACGCATGTTGTCCATGTCGCATTTGTAATAGTTCCATTGTTGCTGCCTTTCGAGTCGTACGCAGTTGCGCCCGTGTTCTCGTCGAGGTGCCACTGTGCCACCATCTCTGCTTTGGGTTTGCCAGAATTGTAGTGCTCCTGAATCTCTTCTGGTGTCAAGGATACGTTATAGATCTTGATATCATCCAATTTTCCGACGAAGAACTTCTCAGTCCCGTTACGGGAACCAAAGAACAGGGGATTATTATTATCAGATGGAGCATCATTTTCCAAAGTCGTACTACACTGCACTCCATCATAGTAGGTATATAAACGATTTTCACGATCATTAAACACACCTACCAGATGATGCCAGTTTGAATCTGTCCAGTTGACATTGCATTCACTTCCATTTGCACTATCTCTTCCAACAAAGTTCGTCTTGAAATTGGTATCATTCATTGATGTAATCTGGTAGGTTCCATTTCGATAGGAATTATCCGCTGGCCACCAGACACCGTACTCCACAAGCATCTTTTCGTCTGAATAGGAAACAGATTCATCAACCCATGCCCAGACCTCTATGGTATAATCCGAGTTGCCCATATTCAGGTTTTCAGCAACAGGTACAGAGACATAATTACTACCATTAAAGAACAGAGCCCCACCTTCAACGCCTGTTGTTCGCTGTGCTCCGTGAATCGTTCCATCATTGCCGTCGATGCAGTCAATAACTGTTGAACCGCTGTTTTCATTAAATTTCCACCATGAGATGGGATCTCTATTTGGTTTTGAATTGTTGTATTTTTCCAGGATCTCATTTGCAGTTAACGCTTCACCGCATACCGCTACTTCGTCGATCACCCCTTTAATTATTTGTGTTTTATTATCATCATCAGAGCATCCTATCATCAGAGGATGTGAAGAGATGCTGATGTTTTTCCCTCCGGTATCATTTTGACCTTCGAGAATTCCATCGATATAGACCTTTAACAATGTACCATCGTATGTCCCGACCACGTAATGCCATGTATCGTCGGTGATGATCGTGGTACTATTTGTCCAGTAATGAGTATGATTGACATCATCTGCATAAAACTCCAGAAGGACCGTGTCATACCCCCAGTATCTATTCATGCTGTATCCCTTTCCAGGAGCAGGAGAGCGGGGGGGAACGACAGGAGAACTAAATTTGTCTACGATTCTACCATACTCAGAGTCTAATTGACTCGAATTCAATTTTACCCATGCTTCAAGCGTAAACCCGTCTGTAAACCGTAAATTCGCATTATCCCCACAAGTAACATACTCACTACAAATTTTATCACCCGAAGTTCCATAGAATCTCAACGCAGAACCACTGATGCCTGGCACCCATTTTGCACCGTCCATTGTTCCGTCATTATTACCGTATGCTGAATCTTCGATTGTATTGCCGCTGCTTTCATCAAATCTCCACCATGAAAGAGGGCATCCTACACCCGGAGTTGGCGTTGGTGTTGGTGTCGGCATCTGCGCAATAGCCATTTCTTCTCCGAGAAGTGTTCCCTTGAATACAATAACATTTGGTATATCAGCAATAATAAGTGAATTGACCGAACTATCTGTATTAATGGTAATATTCCACATATCAGAGGTATTAATATTAATTATACCCCCAAGCTCCCAGTAACTGCTACCAAGAATAGCTGATATATTATCTGATGATAGTTCCCTGGTCACACCATCAATATCCAGTCGTATTTGAATATCGCTACAACCAACAGACTCACCACCATAGTGCCTAAGATAAACAGTATCAGTACCTACATCTACCCACCCATCAATATCTATGTGCAGTGTATCTGAAGGCTCCATATATGAAAGTACCAGCATTGCTATTACACCAAAAGCAAGAACAGCAATTGACATCATAAGCAGCTCTCCAATAATATCAGACATTGCTTCACAATTTTGGGTAAATGGTCGTTGTCCTGTCATTATCTCCACAATTATAATTTTTCAGATCAAAAACATAAATACACCATAAGCGATCAACATCATGAGCATAGAATGCTTCAGTCCTGCTGCTATATGCCCGCTTCCCATCTTTCCTGCAATTAATCCGGAACAGAATCCCTGTATCATTGAAGCGTGGAAGAAGAGCATGGTATATTCATCAATATTAAAATCAGCAACCATAGGCATACCTTCTGCTACTTCATCAAGTGATGATGGAATATTTGATAGAAAATTCACTGCAAGCACATATATGATGAATAAAAATACAAAGAATGCTATATAAATTATAAATACATATATAAGCATCTCATTTGAGCGTTCTTTTTTCAATTGTTTCTGGATATTAGCATCAGTGGCCGCTATAGCGAGCACGCTTCTAACATCATTGGTTGATTCACTGGCTTTTATAATCAAAGTGATAATACGGGCTGTCATATCTGTTCGTACGCGGTATTCAAATTTTTGCAGTGCATCCGAGAGATTTGTTCCCCATGAAATATCTTCTACCACTCTACTTATTTCAGAGTGCAGTATTCCGATCTTTGAGCGCGCTACTAAAGCAATTGCATCTATTAATAATATTCCTGCTTCATTGATACTTGCCAGTCGTTTAATGAATTCCGGGATCTGGTCTTCGATACGGTTTATTCTGCGACTTCGAAGTTCGTAAAAGAAGATATACGGAAATAATATGATCAATAGATAGTAAAACACATAATTATCCAGTTTAGCGAAAATACTCTGGCTAATATTACCAACAATATCAACATTTCCAACATTGAAAAGCATATCGTGTAAATTTACCCCTTCACTGGCAAGCTTTGCATATATGATAGGTAGTAATATCCCCAGACCTAACGGGATAGTTAAATAAAATGTATTGGCAGGTTTCTCAGATAAATTCTTAAACGGATGCGACAATGCATAAATAAATCCGGATAATTTTTCATAAAAATACATCTGGCGTATACGTTTGATATCATCCTCTGATTCAGGTTTTACATTAATATCATTAAAGACATTGAGTTTTTTTTTAGTTTTATATGCAAAGGTAAGTTTTTCATCACCACCCACAATTACCTCTAATACCAGTAAAAAAAGCAAACTCCCGAACGGGATCATTATATATATCACGAAATATAGTAACTGGGTAGCTGTCGATCCTATAATACCAAGTACAACAAGTATTGTCACAAGAAACAGGGGACCAACCACAAAGATAGAAATATATACCTCTGCCAGCATTCCCAGTTTTTCCATAAAGAATTTTTGTTCTATACTTGAAATAAGACGGTACTGCTCTGTTTTATTTTTCAGGTATGCTGTAGTATCACCTCCGCTTGAAACAATGGAAACCAGGCCATCTATAAAATCCTTGTATTTCTCAGATGATGTCCTTATAGTGGCATTTCCAAGAGCAGTAAGCAGATCCTGTCCGAGATATGACATATCTCTTACGACATACCCCACTTCTTCGGCGCTTGCACCATAAACATGTGAATAACCACTCAGGGATTTGAATATATCAAACAGGTTCATTCCACCGCCGCGGCTTAATCCATACATATAGGAAACTGCATGTGGCAAGGACCGATCAATAGCTGACTGGTTAACTGATGATTTAACTGCAGGGACAAGGTTATAAACAAGATATGTGATACGGAAAAACACTAAAGAGGCAACTATCCCGGATGCAAGCGAAGTGAGTTCAAATATATGAACCTCCATCCATCCTGATAAAGTTCCTGTACCCAAATTAACGACCGGAGCGCCTTTAATATCTAAAATATACATTACAGACAGAAAACCAATAATTCCTGCAATAATTCCTATCAGTATGGAATAGAGATAAGCACGCGATACATATGATTCTACAGGTACGGGTATATGCGCCTTGCGTATATTTGATTGCAGATTGCTGTATCTTTGTACATATTTATATATATCGTGGCTAAATATTCGATCTGCCGTACTGCTTAGAAAGCTCATGGTCCAACCCTTTAATTAAATACTATGTGAGAACATTTCCTGCAACGTGTCATTTTCAATTTCATTTAATACTAATTCCGGATTTACAGAATAGGCCTGTACAACCATTGATACGCTGATAAAATCCCGCATATTCTTATCACACATATATGCAAGTATCTTCTTGCGATTGTTAAGTTCATTTAAAAGTGTATCTTTATCCCACCCTCTTGAGAACATGATATTATCCAGTATAATAGAATTTCCTGCAAATTTGAAGGTATCAGTTGACGGATCCCATTGAAAACACTCGTTTATCCTTATATTTCCGGATTTGGGATCAAGTCCTGCTACTTCCACAACATTGTTTGTTCTCCTGACCCGTTCATCTTTTAAATTTACCTGCTTCTGGATACAGATTATATTAAGCGACTGCATCATAACATGCGGTACATTGATAGGCTCATGCTCAAGCCGGCTTACTACTGTCTGCACATCACCTGCATGCATAGTAGAATAGGTAGTATGGCCTGTAGACATTGCCTGGAATAGCGTTAATGCCTCTTTGCCGCGTACTTCTCCGACAATTATATATTCAGGACGCTGGCGTAGAGCTGACCGCAGCAGATCATACATGGAAACTTCTCCTGCACCGCTTACTGTAAACGATTCCCTGGACAGTCCGGCTATCCAGTTATCATGATGTAGCATCAGTTCACGTGTATCTTCGATCGATATTATCTTTACCAGAGACGGTATGAACAGGGAAACAGAATTGAGCATTGATGTTTTTCCTGATGCTGTACCTCCTGCAAAAAGTATACTTTTTCCATTCTCTGTTACAAGCCATAAATATGCTATCATATCAATATCGCATGTATTGAATTTGACCAGGTCAATAGGTGTGATCGGATCTCCCCTGAATTTGCGTATACTGAATGAACTGCCACGTGTGGTTACTTCTTTGCCAAGAGTTGCCTGTAATCTTGACCCATCAGGCATTGTCGCATCTATCATTGGCTCGCCGATCGATATTTGCTTACCGCATTTCTGGCATATCCTGATCACAAATGAGTTCAATTCTGTTTCATCAAAAGCAATATTTGTTTTTATATTGCGGTATGCTATATGATAAAGAAAAATAGGGATATTATTGCCATCGCATGAGATATCTTCTATATTCGGATCCAGGATAAGGGGATTTAGTTTATCGTAACCGCGTAAATTTCGTTCCAGATAATATAATATCTTATGAATTGATGCTACCTCGAGCGATGCATGATAATAATCCAAAAGAGTCAGTGCTTTTTTTTGTAGTATTGTTGATTTATCTACATCCGTACTGGTATCTGTCAGTGTCAGTATATCCTGCAGATCATCATATATTCTCTCAAGTATCTCTTTTTCAAATACAGTGAGAGCTGGTTCGATTACTTGATAGAGCATCTGGTTTTTTTTTTGCAGAATACTTACTAATGCATATGGTTCATCTAACCAGTACTGCTCAACCTGCGTATATTCTTCAGGAACTTCATATTCTATAAGGGATCCATGTACTTCCTGATCATAATCAGGCAGTGTTCTTATTTTTTCTTTGTGGAAATACCCGCGCAGATTATTGAATGTATTTAAGAATACGGATTCTTCTTCTACTTCAGATGTACTTATTGTATCCTGTCTCTCTTGTTCGTCCAATGAATCTAACCCCCTTATTCAAGATGTGGTCTTCGAAATCTTATCCCCCTGGACATAATATCAAACACCATCAGATCAGGTGCGATATTAGTACTGCGTATTTTAGGAATACTCATATAACGCTCTAATTTACCTGTATAAGGATTTTCTTTTACCAGAAGCTTGATCAGGCTGAATACCGAATAATCGGCTACTTGATTTGTCATTTTATATGCAACATCATCCATAATAAACATGGGTGTGCAGCCTCTTTTGGAGAAAACATAATTTAATGCATCAAACTGGTTCTTGAAATCCTGAATTGAAAGGCCTAAAATTAATACTCCGATATTGTCGATAATCACAATATCCGTATCATCAGGAATAAAATTCAAAAGAGACGGCAGTTCAATATCAAGTCCTTCCAGCTTAAAACCGTATTTTGTCACATGGTCCGCTTTTTGTGACCTACTTTCAAACATTCTTTCAATAATTAACTGTTTGCTGTTATAATATTCGGCAAGATCAAGTCCCAGTATTTCTGCCTGGTAGAGGATATCTTCAGGCAACTCTTCTGTTGCAATAAGTACACAATGTTTACCTTCAGTGCATGATCTATGAAGAAAGTGAAGTCCGAGAATAGTCTTGCCTGCACCTGATACTCCTGTTACCAGTATACCCCTGTTTTTAGGATAACCTCCACTAAGTTTTTCATCCAGATTTTCTATTCCTGTTGATATTCGCTCTATTTTCCTTCTCCCCCTTTTTGAGCGTCAGCGAGGATTATATTGGTCTATTTGAGTTTGATCCCTTCGGATGTTATGTCAAACACAAACAGATCAAGTGAAATGTCAGTACAGCGCATCTTCGGGATATCAATATACCGCTCACGCTTACCTGTATAAGGATTCTCCTTCATCATAAGCCTCAAAGAACCGTATACCGAATATTCGGCAAGTCTATGAGTTATCTCATAAGCGGTCTCATCCATGACAATGAGAGTTGATATGCCTTTTTTAACGAGTACACTGTTTATGGTATCTATCTGGTCCCTGAATTCCTTTACACTCAAGTTCAGTGCAAATACACCTATATTATCTATTACTACTACATCAGTATCATCAGGAACTGATTTTACCTTATCAAGTATATTTTCCTGCGTACCTTCAAATCCATACCCATACTGGTCAGCCTGTTTGGTAGTCTCTGTTCTGGACTCAAATATACGCTCTACTTCAAGCTGTTTATTATCGACATAGGGTCTTAGATTTAGCCCGAGCATCTCAGCCTGGATGAAGATATCATCAGGAGGCTCTTCCGTAGCGATCAAATTGCATTTTTTCCCGTCCTGGCAGGCTTTATACAGGAAGTGCAGCCCGAATATAGATTTTCCTGCCCCTGGTGTACCTGTGACCAGTATTACTTTGCCCTCGGGATAACCCCCGTCTAATTTGGCATCAAGCTCGATGATGCCTGTGGATATTCGTTCCATAAATTTCCCCCTGTATTACATTCATGCAGTAAATAATTACAATGTTAATATATTGTATGCTAATATATAAAGATATGTGAGATTAGCATTTATTCTGACAACCACACTGCTATGACCTCCTGAAGATCCGGTGTTGAGAGTGTATGGTCTTTGACCGGTAAATTCTCTAACCAGTGGTGAATAGCATCCTGAAGCTCGCTTGTGGTAACTGTAGTTCCTCCTGGGGAATTTTCACCCATCCACTCATCACGCCAGTTGCTGATTATAGAGATATTCACCTGGTCACTTGCTGTATTCCACGATTCATCAGTTGCAAAGATGATATAGTCCCAGGTACCTAATGTTGAAGTATTTATAGGTACTATGATATTATCGCCGTTCTCATAGGATGAAGGAGGTATAATCTGGGTGCCATTTCTTAATATCCAGTACTTATCAGGATGTATTTCTGTTATATTCCAGGTGATATTTCCAGATAAATTTTGTTCAACCTGTCTATCATCCGGACTGGTGATAACAGGTAATATTGTATCGCTTGCATTTAATAAAATATACACCGAAGTATTGGAATTCCCGGCATTATCAGTTACATTGACAGGGAGGATGTGATCTCCAATAATTGTGGCATTTATAATGCACTGCCAGACACCGCTATTATTGGTCATTGGTTGAACCGGGGAGCCGTTGAGTGCTAAGAGATTAATAGTTACACTTGCAATACCGCTGTCAATATCAAAGGCTGTGACATTTAATAGAGTATTATCTATTCCATTTGCTTCAATTTCATCCGGATCGGCAGTTGCAGTTAATATTACCGGATCAAGGATGTCAGGAATGATGTAGTTTACATAATAAGTACCGTGGGATATATCTGTGGTAAATTTCACCATTTCGTTTATTGCTGTACTACTTTCAATAAATGAGCCGTCTGAATTTCGTAAGTAATAATCTTGACCGGATGATAGATCACATATACTGAACCAATCAACTGTACCACTATTAATAGTAAATCTTGCAATTTCATGTGAAGAGGGTTCATTATAAATTACATTGGCAATGCCGCTGATTGATGCCATTCTCCAGGAAGTATTGATTGCATTGCTGAGACCTCCACTGTAAATGATCGTTCCGTCAGATTGGATCAGGTTGCAGAGTCCTGGCTTTCCATAGACATATTTAAACGAATCTTTAATTGCCTGAGCGATCCTTTCATTACCAGCAGAATTAAAATGCAAATCATCACTAGTATAAGATGGAATAATATCCCATAAATTTCCATCAACACCACTACTTCTATCAATACCTACATAGCTCCTTGCATCAACCACAATCGACGGAGAATATTCCGCTGCCATAGTTATTAATTGTTCATTAATTACATCTACTCGTTCTGATTTAGAATCATCAATGTCTGTACAGGGCAATATTAACATAATAACAGGAGTTATACCATTATTATAAGCTTCTTCGATCATTGCCCTCCAGTTATTAATAATTACTTCGTTTGTGCCACCAACTCTACGAATATCAATAATACCACCTTCTATTAACGCAAATTCCGGATCTAATTGCACTACATCTTCATTGAATCTATTTTGTAGTTCCGGAGTTCCATGACCGCCGTAACCCATGTTTTGATAAATTCTATCATTAACTTTGTCTGACCATTGATATTCAATTGTTGATGGGATATTGGTATTTTCATTTTCGTGAAGGAAAGAAAGATGCTGTGGAATTCCAACTATTATTGAATCACCGATGAAAGTCATGTAAGGATTATCCATATAGGGTTCAATTACAAAAATATATAAGTCCCAATCATCCCTATTGCTTTCCCAGTCAAAATTTATTATAGATAATACACTGCCATCTACATAGTATGTTAGACGTATCTCTCTTGTATCTACATATAATGCAGGTCCGGAAGTTTTAATACGGTATCCATAATAATCACCTTCTTGCACTCCGCTTATTGGTTCACTCAATTCTATTTCGTTTATTCCGTTTGAAATATCTCCTCTTAAATTATCTGTGATAGCTATTCTATCATAACCACCTATTTCGTTTTTTCTCCAAATAGTAAAATAAAATTCCATCAAATTTGAAGCATCTGCTACAGCAAATTTTATTTTAGAAATATCTCCATTCTGCCTGATCCTATCATTGTTATTTACCTGTATAAATTCTGCATCCATATAATTTTTAGGCCAATTTGCACTAAGTTGAATGGGAATATCTGCATAAGGGGCAACTTTCGAATCTGCATTGACAGGATTGATCAGGAATAAAGATATAAATAATAATAACAAAACAATATATGTATATTTCATTGAACGTCCTCGTTTTTTATGGGTATACGTAATATTTATTTTGTTGTATTATTTTCATCTTATTTGAAGATTTTGTTATTCAAAAAGCCATATTGCAATAACCTCCCGAAGGTCTGCTGTGGAAAGCAAATGTTCACTTATCCTGATATCCTCTAACCAGTGGTGAATAGCATCCTGAAGCTCTGTTGTGGTAACTTTCGATCCCCCTTCCGAACCATTACCCATCCACCTATCTCTCCAGGATTCATTTATGCTTACTATCTTTAATATACCGCCGATATCTCCGTTTTCATTGACTTTGAAGTTGAACCTATCACCAAGTAAACTGACAGTTCCGCCTTTCTTCAGTTTGATCTCATCATCACTTCCATCAATCACTATCTCAATTTTTCCAGGAGCAATATCGTATGTTTTGATTATAAAGCCATCGAATAGATCCTTATCTCCATCTTCGGCTTTAACAACATCTGATGAAATCTGACTTGTGTGATTGATCTTGACTGTGTTGGTATTCGTCCCTGCAATAACAGTTTCTACATTAAACTTTATTACCCAGTTATCTGTGCTCCCGCTTTCGTTCAAATCTTCTTCGTATATGTACTGAGACCCTTCACATTGAACTGAACTGTCTATTACATCACCATTCTTTACAATATCAAACCATGCCTCTTCACCGTCAACATCAATCTCCTGTGGAATTACAGTATAACCTTCTTTTAGAGTCAGTGCCTCGCCGATTTCTAATAGATGAAAATCATCATCACCATCATCTATAAGTAGTTCACTGAAATACCAATCACCGCATTTACTTACGACACTATATGGTTTACCGAGCCATGCAATCATATTATTATTATTCTCGTCTTTATAGGCAGTAGTATTATATGTGAAATTACCTTTGGCAATCTCGAGATCATCATTGCTAACTGTAATGTCCAAAACCTCACTGCCAACTCCTTCATCTAAGTCATAATACAGGATACCTGGATTGTTGACTGAAGTCAGATAGAAATAAGAATAAACCCCTGGTGATAAATTACAGACTTCTGCAAAAATTTCATGAATACCAGGTTCAGTAATCATTACAACAAGTCCGCCGATATCTCCGTCTTCATTGATCTTGAAATTGAATGTGTCTCCTATGAAACCGACTGTTTGGTTCTTTATCAGGGAAATATTATCATCAGCATTATCAAATCTGATCTGAAGAGTTGTATCACTATTTATTGACGTTATCTCAAATCCGCTGAACATATCATTATCCGGTGTTTCGATTTTAATTATGTCATTTGATATCAGTTGCGTATTGTTAATCTTGACAAGATTTGTATTCATACCTTCGAATACTACATCCACATTAAACCTTAATATCCAGTTATCATTATAACCGCTTTCGTTAAGGTCTTTCTTGTAGGTGAATATCTCTCCTTCCTTGATAGTTGAATTATCTAATTCTTCACCGTCCTTTGTAACACTAAAACATACTTTATTATCATTAGTATCTATTTCAAGTGGGGTTATTGCAATACCTTCTTCCAGTAACAAGCTCTCACCTAATTCCAGTAGATGGGTATCGTCTTCGTCTTCATTCACCAGCATTTGGGCCAGATACCAATCACTACCAGCTTCTATGACAAAATAGGGGTCACCGAGCCATGCAATAAAATCTTCACCATCTTTATTATAGATCGATGTTGAATAGGTGAAATTATCCATACCCTTTATCTGGCGATTGGCAGTATCTACAATAAAGTCCAGGGATTCATAACCATCTCCAGTCCGGAAGTCATAATACAGGATACCCGGGTATGTTGATGAAGTTAACGAAAATATGACATATGGGGCATGACCTGGATGTATATTTTGTACAAAACCAATAAATTCATATTCATCAACCTCAAGGACTTCTATTTCACCTAAAGCCAGTATAGGTAACACTAATAGAGTAGAAATAATAAAGATAAATAACAGTAAAACCTTATTTCCACTCAAACAATTCCAGTATCCATATATTTTAACTTTATAGTAATTGATATCAACCATATTATAACAACTCTCCAACCATATTTTTATAGTACATCAAGTCTAACTTGAATCGAAAATACTTTGTATTTTCTAATCTTCGGCTCTTTTAAGAGCCTCAGGTGAAGATTTTACGAATCTTCTAATCTTCGGCTCTTTTAAGAGCCTCAGGTGAAGATTTTACGAATCTTCTAATCTTCGGCTCTTTTAAGAGCCTCAGGTGAAGATTTTACGAATCTTCTAATCTTCGGCTCTTTTAAGAGCCTCAGTCAAGAAAATCTGACCGAAGGAAGGATTTTGTTCTACAGTGTATTAAGTATGATTTTATACTTGAAAACCTACCAACCGTAAGATTTTTTCATTAATGTAATAAATGATCTCCTGCAAAACCATCTATTTGTTAGTATAATATTATGAGAGGGTATATATATAATTTTTGTAGATATAATCATTTCCCATACAGATGGGATACTTTTTTATTTTTTCTGGTCAAAGAGTTCGTTTCAGTTCGTTTTAGTTTGATGTTATTATTTGCAAATTGAAGTTATTCAATGTTCAAATCTGGAGTCAGAATGGCAGGGATATTTAAAGCTGAACAGGTACACTTTACGTTTTTTACGGTGCAGTATCACACGGCTGGCTGTTGATCCTCCAGAAAATAATAAAAAGTCTCACAGATGGTCCAAAAACTCCAAACAGACGTTAATATTTTTAATTTCCAGCCATATGATATTTTACTTTATAGTTGGGTTTTTAAAAGATGAAAACAAAACTATATAATTAATAACTTTATCCAATAAATCACTAAAAAATTTGTATTTATTTTATTTCTCTGGAAGTTATCACATGAATAACATAATAAATAAATCGCCTCTTAGGTATATAGAAAAAGAGCTACAATTAATTAGCCTCGATCCACTGGTAACATTCGATCAGAATGGAATTATTATGGACGTGAATGAGGCAACAGTCAAAGCCACAGGCAGAAGCAGGGAAGAGTTGATAAAAACACCATTCACTGATTATTTCACTGATCCTAAAAGGGCACACAAAGGTGTGAATCTGGTCTTTGAAACCGGAGAGGTCAGGGATTATGAGCTGGTCATGAAAACAAAGGATGGAACAGAGATCACAGTCTCATATAATGCTTCGGTCCATAGAGACCAGAGTGGAAAGATTATTGGTGCCTTTGCTGCCGCCCGCGATATTACTGAGCAAAAGCGGAAAGATATGGAAATTCACAATCTTCAGCGTTATAATCGAGGCTTGATCGAGACAAGCCTCGATCCACTGGTAACATTCGATCAAAATGGAATTATTATGGATGTGAATGAGGCAACAGTCAAAGCCATAGGTCGAAACAGGGAAGAGTTGATAGGAACACCATTCGCTGATTATTTCTTACACCCTGAAAAGGCACATAAAGGTGTGAACCTGGTCTTTGAAACCGGAGAGGTCAGGGATTATGAACTGGTTATGAAAACAAAGGATGGAACAGAGATCACAGTCTCATATAATGCTTCGGTCTATAGAGATCAGAGTGGAAAGATTATTGGTGCTTTTGCTGCCGCCCGTGATATTACTGAGCGAAAGCGTACAGATATGGAAATTCACAATCTTCAGCGTTATAATCGAGGCTTGATCGAAACAAGCCTTGATCCACTGGTAACATTCAATTATAAAGGGATCATTCAGGATGTAAACGAGGCTACAATTAAAGCTACAGGCAGAACTCGGGAAGAGTTGATAGGAACACTATTTGCTGATTATTTCACTGATCCCGAAAGGGCACACAAAGGTGCGATGCTGGTCTTTGGGACTGGAGAGGTTCGGAATTGTGAGCTGGTCATGAAAGCCAGGGATGGTACCGAGACTATCGTTTCATACAATGCTTCTGTTTACAGGGATCAAAATGGACAGGTGGCAGGTGCTTTTGCCGCTGCCCGTGACATTACCGAGCGAAAAAATGCTGAAATTGCACTGTGTGAAAGTAGAGCAGAACTCGACCTCATCTTCCGGATCGCTGCTGATGCAATGTGTGTAATAGATGCTGATTTTAACATCATTAGGGTGAATAAAACCTTTATAAGATTGGTGGGCATGAATGAAGATGAAATCATTGGTAAGAAATGCTATGATATCTTTAGCGGGGAATTCTGCCATACTAAAGATTGTCCACTCGAGATGATAAAAAAGGGAGAAGAATTTATTGAACGTGAATCTGTCAAGAAGCGACCGGACGGTAAAGAGATACCTATTATTCTGAGTGCTGCAAGATTTGATAGAAATGGCAAATTTGTAGGAATTGTAGAGGATTTTAAAGATATCACCGGGCTCAAGCGTGCTGAAAAGGAAATACAGGATCTTCAGCGCTACTATCGGGGATTAATTGAGATAAACCTCGATCCTCTTGTAACCTTTGACAAGAAAGGTATTATTCTGGATGTGAACGAGGCTACAATTAAAGCTACCGGCACAAGCAGGGAAGAGTTGATAGGAACACCATTCGCTGATTATTTCACAGACCCTGAAAAGGCACAAAAAGGTGTGGACCTGGTCTTTGGAATAGGGGAGTTTTGGAATTATGAGCTGGTCATGAAAGCCAGGGATGGAAACGAAATCATTGTTGCTTATAACGCGTCGGTCTATAAAGATGAGACCGGACAGATAGTCGGAGCTTTTGCCGCTGCTCGCGACATCACCGAGCGAAAAAATGCTGAAATTGCACTAAGTGAAAGTAAAGCAGAACTCGACCTCATCTTCCAGATCGCTGCCAATGCAATGTGTGTAATAGATGCTGATTTTAACATCATCAAGGTGAATAAAACCTTTATCAGATTGGTGGGCATGGATGAGGATGAAATCATCGGTAAGAAATGCTACGATATCTTTAGCGGGGAATGCTGCCATACTAAAGAATGTCCACTCGAGATGATAAAAAAAGGAGAAGAGTTTGTTGAGCGAGAATCTATCAAGATCCGACCGGACGGTAAAGAGATACCTATTATTCTGAATGCTGCAAGATTTGATCGAAACGGCAAATTCTTAGGGATTGTAGAGGATTTTAAAGATATCACCGGGCTCAAGCGTGCTAAAAAGGAAATACAGGATCTTCAGCTCTACAATCGGGAATTAATTGAGGTAAACCCAGATCCTCTTGTAACCTTTGACAAGAAAGGTATTATTCTGGATGTGAACGAGGCTACAATTAAAGCTACTGGCAGAAGCAGGGAAGAGTTGATAAGAACACCATTCGCTGATTATTTCACAGACCCTGAAAAGGCAAACAAAGCTGTAGAGCTGGTCTTTGAGACCAAAGAAATCAGGGATTATGAACTGATCATGAAAGCTAAGGATGGAACCGAAACTATTGTGGCCTATAATGCATCGGTCTATAAAGATGAAGCTGGAGAGATTGTTGGGGTATTTGCAGCTGCTCGCGACATTACCGAGCGAAAAAGATCAAAGCATGAACTGCAGGAAACCATCAAGAGGCTTGAGGCATATACGGGCCGCGTTAATAGTCTGATGGTAACTATATTAGAAGAGGTATCTGACATTAAAACAAAAGCTGTCATTCTTGATATTACAGGAATAGAACAAGATATTGAAACATTGAATCCTCTGATCAACATTGCACGATATGCAAAGCTACTTGATGCAACATGTATTATAGCAGGTATTAAACCTGAAACAGTGGATAGATTGTCTGGTCTTGGAGTTGTGTTAGATCCTGTCACTGCAGAACGATCCCTGGAGGAAGGGTTAAGATATACGATATTAATTACAGAGGATAGTAATGATAATAGGTGAGAGTATGGTGCAAACTAAAAAAGAAAAGCTGGATCAGGTACTGGCCAAATTTATGCAGGTAGGACAGGTAAGCGCTGCAGGGATAGTGAGTACTGAAGGACTGCTGATCACATCAATAATGCCGCCTGATATGAATGAACGCATTGTCGGTGCGCTATGCTCAACAATTATAGCAAGTGCCCAGACAGCAAGTTCGCAAATGGGAACCGGAGAAGTAGCAGAGGTTAATGTAAAGACCGAACACGGTGTATTATTGTTAAAGCCTTCGGGAGAAAAGGCACTATTCTTTGCACTGGCGCAGGTAGAAGCCCAGCTTGGTCTGATCACAGTCGAGATCGAGATAAGGGCCAAACAGGTTCAGGAGATACTGGAAGAGGTATAGGATAATGGATATGAAAAAAACCTATATTCCGCGACTGGATGATATCCTGAAAGGGGGTACACCACCTGGAACATCAGTATTATTCAATGCAATACCAGGTATGCTATGTGATATTTTCGGTTATCAGATCATTGCCCAGCGTATACGCAATAATAAAGAGATCGGATTTATATATACTAATACCCGTACACCTGCTGAGATTTCGCGGGTATTTGACAAATACGGATGGGATATTATGACACCTCTGCAGTCAGGCCAGTTATTCTTTGTTGATTCCATCTCCCCTATGATGGGAGTACCACCGATCGGTAAATACTGCATTGATGATTTTAATAAAAGTAAAGATACCGTATTATGTGCGATCAACGACATTGCCGGTGGTACGGCAGTGATCGAAAATGTAGCCACATTAATTGATTCTATTGGTGCAAATAACACAATGGAATTGATCAAAACATGGAATGAAGCTGCTAACAAGCACGATGTCAATATGATATATATATTTACCAGATGGGATTATGAGGACCGGATGATAGAACAACTGATAGATCTGTTCAACTGTGAGATAGAACTTTTCGGTATAGAAGAAAGAGTGATGTACAGACAGGTCTATGTAGTGGTAAAGTCCAGTTGGAGTACAATATCCAGGACTAAAACGTTTTTCGAACTGGTAATGCCCGGAGGAGTTAAAGTATTTATTCCAAAGCTGTTAGTAACCGGACCCTACAATGCAGGAAAGACAGCATTTGTTCATGCGATCTCCCAGGATGCTGTCTCGGTAGAAAGGCAGGCATATGAACTATTTCCAACTACGGTTGGACTTGATATCGGACATGTTGATTACAAGGGATTTTCTGCTGATATTTTTGGCACACCTGGTCAGGAACGGTTTGATCTATTACTTGAGCCGCTGGCAAGAGAAGCGATCGGTGCCTTTATTGTAATTGACTCAACCCAACCAAATACCTTTGCCCGTGCAAAGGAAATGATAAATATGTGCCGGGCAGAGGTAATACCAAAGATAATTGTTGCTAATAAGCAGGACCTCTCTGGTGCTATGCGGCCGGAGGAGATAAAAAAACGTATGGCATTATGGGAAGATGTACATATAGTGCCAGTTTCAGTAAAGAAAAATAAGGGGATCAATCAGACGCTTAATGCGCTTTTTGATCTTATATACAGAGTATAATAACAAAAATGATACAATCTACCAGATCAGGGATCGCAGGTCTTGATGAATTAATTGGCGGTGGATTCCCTAATAATACTATTACATTGGTATACGGGCCACCAAAGACAGGTAAGTCCATATTTTGTTACCAGTTCCTGCACCAGGCAATAACTGACGATGAATACTGCCTTTATATAATGACAGATTATAATCTTCCACAGCTTGAAGAGACAATGATGTACTTCAAATGGTTTATTCATGACTATTTTACTAAAAAGCAGCTTTATGTAATGGATATTGCATCAGGGTCAATCGGGTCTGTACAAAAAGAGACTGCTTCATTCAAGATCTCTTCACCGCAGAATCCAACTGAGATCATCAGTGAGATTATTGAAGAACTACAGTCCATCTTCCAAAAAACACATACATTCAGATCGATCCTTGATTCTGCAACTACCCTTTTTGCCTATAATTCACCAATACTTATGATCCGGGTACTTAAATCATATACTATGAGGATAAAATTGGCTGGAAGTACAGGTATAATCACCTATACGGAAGGAGTGGTAGATTCACAGATAGAGACTATGTTAAAGGCAACGGTAGATAATATTGTGCATATGGACGGTAAAAAGATAACTGTTGAAGCGATGATGGGATGTGATCATATAAGTGCCAATTACAAGATCACTGATGAAGGGATCATTATTATTTGATCATATGGTTATTCGATCATCTTAAAATATCTTTAGTACGTCTTGCAACCATTATGATCCCGATCGCCACAATTCCCATTCCAAGATTTCTTAAATGGCCTGCATAAGTAAATTCCATAAAAGCAGCTATGATATAGGTCATATGGATTATACTTCCAAGTAGGATAACATACCAGCACTGCTTCCAGTAATCGATTTTGACGGACCTGACCGCATATATGCATGCATAGAGGAAGAAAAGTCCAATCAGAAATCTGATACATAACTCTAAATTGAACATAATAGATTAGGTTTGTTTATAAATTATAAAACAATTGCCTTTTATTGATGAGATGTGGATTCCAGTGTTGTAGTTATCGATAACATCACTTCCCGTATAGCAAGTAGATTTAACCTGGATTGTGGTCTCAATTCTTTATTTACTGAATCTGCAAAAATAATGTTTTTCCCGACCAGAAACTTAATTTCATCGTTTAGATATTTGTATCCGACCTTATCCTTCTCGATAAATTCAAAAAGTATTCTTGTTATCATGTCAAACATCTTCTTATCCCTCGCTTCAAGCGAATACACAACCTCTTCTATTTGCCCCTTTCTTATCTTGAGCATCTCCTTTGCCTTGTTTTTTCGATCATCTGGTATATTCACGAGTTCAACCAGACATATCGGTTTGCCACCGCAGTATTTCCAGGCAACCGTCTTCTCATCATCGCTAAATTCATAATTATCTAAAAATGCGGTAGTGGTCTCCTCATCAAAATCATCCACCAGTAGATACCTACATCTACCCTCAAGCATCGCTTCACTGTAGACATTTTCAATGAAGATCGAATCTGATGAAACCGCAAAGACGTGGCAGAGATGTAACTCTTTTGTCAACCGAATAAACAGATTGAAGAGTTCGTAAATCAGAAATGAATTAATCTTAACATCTCCAATTTTCTGCAGTTCATCCACTATCAACACAGGAACTTTATTTTCTGCTATTTCGGTAAAATAATCTTCTAGAAACTCAAAAACGTCTTCATAATTTCTTTCTCTAAAAAATAATTCCAGAATGTCTTCAGTTATGGGTATTCCAGTATACTTCAGACTTTTTATCGATACTTCCGATATCTTTTTTAATATTGCTTTATATTCCTTCTCTTCGCGATCCAATTTGAATAAAGCCCTTACAAAGTCATCGTAACTTGATATGAACTTCCCTCGAAGATTTATATAAAAAACAACATAGTTCTCTGGTAGTTGTTTAGTCAAATGGGTGATCAGTTCAGTCTTTCCGCTATTTATCGGTCCATAAATAAAGGTAATCAGGGATGGATCTGTGTTGAGTAACCTCATTATCTCTGTTATCTCTTTTTCCCTATCATGAAATTCTATATGTCTCATGCTGTTTCTCTCCTGCCAGATTCTGCTATTATCACTCAAATTTTTCTGTTTATTCTCATCAGATATGCAATAGCGACAATCCCTGTAGTTGCTAAGAAAGCGCTAAAGCCTGGTTCTTGTTCTGTTGGTGCTGCATCAGGAACTGCTTCTGCAGGAGAAACTTCCTGGTCGATTGGTCTGGAATCCCAGTCCATAGCTTCTCCTGTTTGATCCATTCCATGACTGGGGGCTGAATTATAAGTGGTTTTATCACCAGTGGCTGAATCGGGTACCGCTTCTGACATTACCGGTATGTCAGTTTCAGTGGCTGTTGTGCTAATCTTTTCAAAGACAGGTACTTCCACAAATAGTGATGTGTATGGAGTGACAAAACCGTACTCCAAAGAAAGATCAGTGATCTCGGATACTAGTGCATCTGTATCTGTCTCACCTACTACAACCATCCTGTCCATCAGCCGCCTTATCTTTGTATATGCCCAGAGCTTTGGAATAAAGCTGTTCTCTTGTTTGGTAACAACAGAAAATGTCTCATCAAAGCTATGGTTGCCTGTGCGTGTAATTGCATCAATACTTGAATCTATATTGTTCTTACCTGCCTGGTATCTGGCAAGTATAATGGCATCTGATCCTGTAAAGAGAGTATTGTAACCTGTATTCACGATATCAGATGAATCAGTATAGCTCCAGTCCATATCAGTTATTACAGGTGTGGATATTGTCTTATAGAATGTGTTCATTTCGGTCTCAGAATTTTCATGGAGGTCGAACTGTTCTGCTACACCATAGTTCTCAAGACTTAGCGCTCTTAGAAAATCATAGTTTTCTTCATCCTCGATCCCAAATGCGATAGTGAATATAGAAACATCTGCCTTATTTGCGTTTTTTACGTTGTCTCTGATCACATGAGGTGATGTTACGCCATTCGTAGGCTCTCCGTCCGTGAGAAAAACAATGATAGGTACACGCTTCGAATCAGGCTCAAACATATTTACTGCTTGAAGCAGTGCTTCGTTAATATTCGTGCCACCACCTGCGCCGAGCATGTTAACAAAGTTCGCTGCATCTGCCTTTGTCTGTGTGTTTGCTTCCATGAGTGAATCCCGAAACGTTATAACATCACTCTCAAAGAAAATAATATTGAAGTAGTCGTCAGGTGGAAGGTCTGTGATAATGCCTGTAAAGACCTGTTTAACCTGTACCATTTTGGTACCTCTCATAGAGCCTGACTTATCGACCACAAAAATGATCTCTTTACTAAGAGCCGTGGTCCCCAGGTCCTCCTGCGATGGTGAGAAAACATGCATCAAATAACCCTGCCCACCTGTTTCATAGAAGAGCATCTCTCCATTTAGTGATGTGTTATCAGTGGTAAAAATAACTCTTAAGTCCCTGTCCGGAAGCATCGTTGCACTGTAAGTGACCCGTGCTTTCGTAGGGGAGAGGTATTTCACGTTTGCCTCTTTAAATCCAGGAGTTTCCAGTGTGTTGATCTTATTCACTGATGTCACTGTAATGTTTACCAGAAGATCAGGTACATGATGTGCCACATCGGTTTCTCGTAATGATAAAATGTATTCATATTCACCAAGTATCTTTTTAATTGGTTGTTCATATGTCAAACGGATAGTAATACTCTGGTGAGGTGTAAAACTCAGTGAATATGAGAATATATTCTCTTTTTTTACCTTTAGAAGGCCTGCAGTCTTTCCTTCTGAAACTGCCTGCTCAAACTGCTCATCTGCCTCTTCTTTTAAGAGAACATCTGCTTTGTATTCAACTCCATCGACAAATATAGAAAAACCTGAGATGAATGCATCATCAGGGATCAGGAACCTGAACTCATCATCTGTCGGAGTGTCGTGGGGATTGGTGAGTTTCTCTTCCACAGTGGTTATAGCATAGCCATTGTTCACATTAGTTGTGATGTGAATATAGTCGATAGTGGTTGGGGCTTGTGCTGCCGCATCCGGTATACATATACACCCTGAAAATATTGCAAGTGCGATCAGGCATATACAACTTCTTCGGATACTCCGAAATGATCTTATTTGTTTCTGAATTCCTGATTTCATTTATACTTCCTCCAATGAATTAAAATTGATCTCGTTTTTGTTTTTTTCTTCCTCTTATTAAAACAGTTACAATCATCACTACGATCAACATAATCACACCAGTAAATCCTGGCAACCCTGGTATTATGCCATGACCATCGGATGTAGGTTTGGGTGTGGATGTGGCTATTGTTGACTCTATACCGACAGACCTTACCCTGATCGGTAAACGTAGTGTATAGTCTTCGGCATTCTCGACATCATCTTCGAAATAATAGATCACCCTTCCTTCCACTGTATAATTGCCTATCTGGTTTGCCACGATCCTGACCTCAATGTCCCTGCCCACGCCAGGATCAATTTCATAGTCAGAAGTGAACTGCCCGGCTCCTGACATAACAAAACCTGATGATGCTACACTCATTCCGGACGGTGGAATGATAATTATTTGAACATGCATTACCGGCTTTGTTATCAGGTTCACAGCCGAGAGCTTGAGTAAAATATCATCTCCGATCCCTACATCAGTCCTCTCGCCGTGTAATTTCACACTTGCGTTAGGTGGTGCTGTGGGTTGCAGTCCCGGGGATGATACAACTGTAAGTGTTGCAGTATCTGATCTTTTAGTATGATTTTCTCCACTCTCATCATAGTATAAGACCCTGGCTGGCTCAAGGTTGAATGTACCGCTCTGAGTAGGTTTTATGACATATTGGAGTGTGCGTGACTCATCTGGTTTGAGTACCTGATACTGCGCATGCACATCACCGCTTATCAGTGTGAAACCCGAAGGACAGGAATCAGTCACTTCGATATCCTTTAACTCGCCCATTCCTTTTGGAGCTGTGTTTTTCACAGTCACGATTATCGTTGACGTATCTCCTTTCTCGATAGTATGCGGTGATGGTAGTTTTGTTACAGAAAGTGTTGTTAGTGGATATATCTCAACTAAGAGCATTCCTGCATTGTTATCGTATCCACCTCGCTCATGAGTGATAATGCAGTCATAAATACTGAACCTGATCTTTTCACCATCACCTGTGTGATAGAATGTGTATGTGTGATTCTCGACATCACTTATTGCTGCATTCATCCGCTTTCCATTGAACTCGATCGAGTTGAACGAGTAAGTATATGCACCCCCATTGCCCATACGAAACTGCGCATCTGCCCGGCCCCAGTCAACATCTCTTCGAAACTGGAAGACGCCAGAGACCACGATGCAATATTCGCTGTCTTTTTCAAGGATTATTGAAGATTCAACTGATGAACCTGTGTCTTTTGGTCCGAGAGCATAGACCTGAACTGTATCAAGGGGAGAATCGGTTGCGGATGCTATTGATATGATCAGTAGTATTGTTATGATACTAAAAGGTACCATCCATATTCGATATATTTTATTCACTGTTTATGACCTCTCGTATTGCGAGCAGGTTCAACTTCGACTGTGGCTTAATTGTTCTTTGCACCGGGTCAATGAACAACACATTTCTTCCAACTAAAAAAATTTTTCTTTCATTTACTCTAGCATATTGTATTATCTCTTCTTTTTCAAAATTCTTAAACTCCTCTATTATATCCTTTTCTGAATGTTCTACTTTTCCAAGTGATATTTCATCAAATATCGAAAGTATCTGGCTAGTTCTAATCTTTACTAACATTTTAGCCTCGCTCTCGATATCTTTTCCATTCATTTTTGCATTCGCAAGCTCAACCAAACATATTGGTTTGCCACCGCAGCAATTCCATGTAAGTTCTTTCTCCTTATCGCTGAAGTTATGCTTGTTAAGAAAATCCATTGTATCGACCTTATTAAAGTCATCGACCAGTAGATGCCGGCTGCGCCCTTGCAACATCGCCTCACTATAAACCTGCTCGATAAAGAGTGAATCTGATGAAACCGCAAAGATATGACAGAGATGTAACTCCTTTGTCAATCGTATGAAAAAGTTGAATAATTTATATATCAACAATCCATCGATCTTCAGATCACCAATTACCTGCAACTCATCGATGATCAGGACAGGTACACGGTTCTTTGATATTTCTGTAAAAAATTGTTCTATATATTTGAACATATCTTTACTTTTATCCTTTTTTTCAAAGATTTGTTCAAATAGATTAACTGGTATTGGAATTCCACTAACGGTCCCCAGATCATTTAACATTGATCTTGCGTACTCAGTGACATTATCAACCACACCTTTTTCGTCAATCTCGAATAATACGTTTAGGAAATCTTCATAATCTGTTATGAACCTACCCCGGAGATTAATATAGAATGGCGCATAATCCTCTGGTAGTTGTTCTATCAGGTGGCTGATCATCGTGGTCTTTCCACTGTTTATCGGTCCGTAGATGAAGGTGATCAGAGATGGCTCTGTGTCCAATATGTTCATGATCTCTTTGATTTCCTTTTTGCGGTCGTGAAATTTAATTCTTTTCATCTTTCATCACCTCTCGTATTGCAAGCAAATCCAATTGTGATTGAGGCTTAATGATTTGTTTAACCGAGTCAAGAAAGAGTATGTTTGCTTTAATCAAACCGAGTTTAACTGATTTTGAAAGCTCACTTGCTTTAAGATAATCCCTGTCTCTGAATTTCTCTAAATTTTTAAGTATATGCTCCTCGCTCAATATGATTTTCTCATCACCATAGGATATCCTGTATCCAAATTCCCTGGCATCTTCTATGAGTCCTTCAATCTGTCCTATCCTCATTCCAAGCATCTCTTCTGCCTTCTTTTTTCGGTTTTCTCCTGAATTTACCAACTCAACCAGATAAATTGGCTTGCCACCACAGTAGTTCCATGCAAGTTCTTTTTCCACATCGGTAAATCCATATTCATCCAAAAAATCCATCGTTATCTCCTTATTAAAGTCATCCACCAGCAGATGCCTGCTTCGCCCCTGTAGCATCGCCTCGCTGTAAACTTGTTCGATAAATAGTGAGTCAGAAGAAACTGCAAAAACATGGCATAGATGCAGTTCCTTGGTAAGTCGTATAAAAAAATTAAATAATTTGTATATTAAAAATCCATCGATTTTTATATCTCCAACCACCTGCAACTCATCGATGATCAGGACTGGTGTACGTTTTTTTGATATTTCTACAAAGAACTGTTCCATATATTTAAACATATCTTTGCTTTTATCTTTTTTTTCAAAGATCTGTTCAAATAGATTAACTGGTATTGGAATTCCACTAACATTTCCCATATCTTTTAATATTGATCTTGCATACTCAGTGACATTATCGACCACGCCTTTTTCGTCAATCTCGAATAATACGTTTAAGAAATCTTCATAATCTGTTATGAATCTACCCCGAAGATTAATATAAAAAGGAGCATAATCTTCTGGTAGTTGTTCTATCAGGTGGCTGATCATCGTGGTCTTGCCGCTGTTTATCGGTCCGTAGATGAAGGTGATCAGAGATGGCTCTGTGTCCAATATGTTCATGATCTCTTTGATTTCCTTTTTGCGGTCGTAAAATTCAATTCTTTTCATCTTTCATCACCTCTTGTATCGCGAGCAGATTCATCCTCGACTGCAGTTTGATGACCCCGGTATGTGGGTCAAAGAACAGGATGTTATCCTTGATCAAGAGATGCTTTGCAGGTCTGTTCAACCCTTTATCATCGATATATTCCGTATCTACAAACCTGTTAAGGATATCAACAATATCTTCCTTTTCAACCATGTATTCATCATCTCCAATCATAATTCTCGGCTTGGTATAATCCAGATAGTCGAGTAAATCCTTGAGCTGGGTTATTCTTGTCTTTAGCATATCCTTTGCAATTCGTTCCCTGTTATCGGCATAGATCATTTCTATTAAATTCACTGGCTTTCCGCCGCAGTATTCCCAGGCAACCGCCTTCTCAGCTTCAGTAAAACCATGTTCCTCCAGAAACACGGCGGCAGTTACGGAATCAAAATCATCCACCAGTAGATATCTGCACCTTCCATCGAGCATCGCCTCACTGTAGACTTTTTCGATGAATAATGAATCGGATGAAACACCGAAGACGTGACAGAGATGTAACTCCTTTGTCAATCGTATAAAAAAGTTGAATAATTTATACATCAGTAACCCATCGATCTTCAGATCTCCGACCACCTGCAATTCATCGATGATTAAAATGGGAGTACGCGTCTTTGATATTTGCATAAAGAATTGTTCTATGTATTTAAACATATCTTTGCTTTTGTCCTTTTTTTCAAATATCTGCTCGAATAGATTTATTGGTATCGGAATTCCACTAACTGCTCCCAGATCCTTCAATATCGATTTCGAATACTCGGTAACATTATTAACCCCACTTATTTCGTCAATCTCGAAAAGGACGTTTAGGAAATCTTCATAGTCCACAATAAATCGTCCTCGCAGATTAACATAGAACGGGGCATACTCGTCTGGAAGTTCCTTTATCAGATGGCTGATCAGTGTGGTCTTGCCGCTGTTTATCGGACCGTACACGAAGGTGATCAGGGACGGCTCCGAGTCCAGTATATTCATGATCTCTTTTATTTCTCTTTCGCGATCGTGGAATGCAATTCTTTTCATGCTCTTTTCCTCAGATAAGCCAGTAATAATCCGATGATAGCAATTACTACCACGAATCCAGACGTACTCGTTCCCTTCTCCTCCGATTCTGATGTGCCTGCTGTCCACTCTGCGCCCGCACCCGCCTCTGCCTTCGCCTGCACAGTGATCGGCAGGGTGAGTGTGTGATCCTCCGCGTCTTCGCGATCATTGCCGAAGTAGTAGATGATCCTGCCTTTCACATCGAAATCACCTACCTGATTCGACCGTATCGCAACCTCGATATCTTTACCGGTTCCGGGCTCAAGTTCATAAGTGGTCGTATACTGCCCGGCTCCGGACTTGGCGAAAGCAGAGGACGTGACACTCATACCAGAAGGCGGGATGATTATGACCTGCACATGCATCGTGGGTTTAGTGATCAGGTTCACAGCAGAGAGTTTCAACAGGATATCCTCACCGAGAACGACATCTGTTTTTTCGCCGTGAAGCTGCACGCTTGCACTCGAGACTGACGGGTTGTGTGATGTGCCAGCAGTATCGCTCTCTGTGGACGGGATGACTTTAATAGATGCGGGTTTTGATTTCACTTCCTGGATGTTGCCATCCTCATCTGCATATGTGACAGTGGCAGGGTCAAGCGTAAATGTGCCGCTCTCCTTTGATGAGATTGCGTATTGGAGATCTCTTGTCTCGCCGGGTCGGATCAGGTCGTAGCGCTTCGGGTTCGGGAAGTCGCCTGATGTGAGATCGAAACTGGGGTGGATCGTATCAGTGATCTCGATGTCGGTTGCGTCTATGGTGCCTGAGTTATCGATGGATAGTATGATTGCGGTTTCACCGAACTGACGGATGGAGTGGAGGGATGGGGATTTAGTAATATAGAGCGCTGTATGGATTGCGGGGGTGGGTGGAGCTAGGGTGACAGTGGGTTCGGAGGATGTGTATTGTCGGACTAAGAGCCAATCACATTCTGAATAGCCAGTAGACCACTGTTCTAAACCCATTTTTCCGCCACTCTGATAGTCTGAATGTGTATAATGACTTTTCAAAATCCCATCTTGATAAAATTTATGAACATTTCCTGCTATTTCCGCCTCTATTATCTTAAACTGATTAAAAATGTAAGTGTTCTGCCCAGTTTTATCTAATTTCTGATACGACCCGTCTAAGACGTCATAGTAATAGAAATATCCTTTGTCATTCTCTGGGTTTATCCATTCTGCGTAGCCCCCTCCATCTTTTTGAATGTTCCAAACAATGGCAGGCCACTTATCAGCCAATTCTGCATTCATTCTTATAATGTATTCACTGGGGAAAGTAGATTTTGACCATATCACACCATCAGTTTCTGAGCTGCCACCACCACCGATTTTTACCTTACTCTGTGCTACGGTTATATACTCCGAATTTCTCATATCCCATTTACCTGTATCTAAACGAGATCCTTCAAAATCATCAAAGAACTCAAACACTGCGTCACCATCACTCACACTCTCAGCATCCGGATTCCCATACCACATCATAATCCTAGCTTCACCATTAGCGGGAATCTCAGGCACCTTCACCCAGATCCTTGTGTAATCAGATCCCGCATCAAATTCCTCAATCCAGTAACTCAATTCATGTCCGTCCGCATCCGTGAATCTGATATCATCGCCATCCGGCTGTGCCTCTTCTGGAAAGTCACCGCCATCCAGTTCCACTAGCACCTGGTAATCATGAAGTGTCTCGCCAGAATTCTCCTGAATCGCAATCTCTTGCTGATACTGCCAGCCCTGCATTCCTGCAGATACCGGAAGTGCCACAAGCAGCAGCAGACTGGCTAGAACTGATCCCAGAACAGCCATTTTCATATTACACATCCTTTATCACCTCTCGTATCGCAAGCAGATTCAGCCGTGATTGTGGTTTAATTGTTCTTTGTGTCGGGTCAATAAACAAGACATTTCTCCCAACTAAAAATATTTTTTCTTTATTTATCCTGTCATACAGTAGTATTTCTTCTTGTTCGAAATTCCTAAACTCTTTTATTATGTTTTTTTCTGAATATTTAACCTCTCCAAGCGATATGTCGTCAAATATAGAGAGCATCCGGCTTGTTCTGATCTTTAATAGCTTTTTAGATTCACTCTCTACATCTTTTCCATTCACTTTCACATCCCCTATCTTCTGTAATTCATCCAGAATCAACACTGGTTGCTTACCTGTTACCTTCACCTCTTCGAAAAGTTTAATTATATATGAGGATGCGTTCTTCGGCTTATTATCCTTAAACACGTAATCTAGAAACTCTTTATTTATCGGTATTCCCGCAACTTTTGTAACAGATGACACCAACTCTGTGAGCGTCTCCTTCCCTTTTCTCTTCATCCCCTCGGATTCCATCTCCATCTCGAATAATGACTCGATGAAATCATCATAGCTCACCAGGAATTTAGTCCTTAAGTTTATGTAGAAGACGACATATTCCTCTGGTAACTCTTCTATCACGTGGTTGATCAGTTCCGTCTTCCCGCTGTTTATCGGTCCGTAAATGAAAGTGATCAGCGTTGGCTCAGTTTCAAGGAGGCTTTTTATTTCTTTTTTTTCCTCAGCTCTATTGTGGAATTCGATTCGTCTCATATTCTTATCCTCACCCTAATAACCCACCAATCACCTCAAGCACAACCGCCAGAGGCAACCCGGTCTCATCCCCAATTCTAACCGGCGAACATCTATCAGGTTCTTCTCCCCGCTTTTTTAGGGATTCTCTTACAGCTTCATCAGGTGATGTAAAATAGTAACTATGACCTATTTTAATTTTTCCGAGAACCCCTTTTGAAACAAGCGTATTTAGTACACTTGATGCATGTGTCCTGTGTTGCAGACTTGAATATACAGCGCCCATTCCTTTTGAAACTTCACTCGCATTAAGTGGCTGTTTCATTGCAATTACGAAATCAAGCACACTTTGCTCCATTGGTGTGAACGTGATCTTCCGGTCGATCGTTCTTACTTCATTCTTCAGATCCTGTAATTTAGTAACAAAGATATTGCGTTTGCGCTCCTCGGCAAGGATCTCGACAAGCGTTTCTGCAATAATATCACCATACTCATCTGCCGAGAGAAGCCCGGCCAGTTTCTCTATATTCTCTGATCTATCCATGCTATCAATCAATCCTTACTTCAATAGGTTTTGCATATTCATCAAAGAACGCAACCTCGTGTACACGGGTGATGCTGCTCCATCGCACCGTATTTTGTGATACTCGCTCAGGTGGTATTCGTGCTCTTCGCTCTTCACTGCCTATGGCATGTACACCAAATAGTATGGTTGCATCTGGTATAATAGCTCTCATCTGTGCAGCAACCGTGGGCATGGTCTGTTTATCCACATCAGATAGAGATGGCGCACCTAATGGATGGCTGTGGATATGAACGATCAGGTCCGGTATCTCGATACGCTCGCTTCTTATGTGCTCGATCATCTTCGCAGCAGTACATGAGATCATCTTTGATGTGGCATGAGCTACTACCTCATTTGATGTGAATTTATGGAGTTGGTCAACGCTTGTGCCATACCCTGTAAGTGCATATACTACTTCAACATCAGTTTCTTTTGGTCTGAATACAGATTCCACTCTTATCTCCATCTGGCTGATAATGGGGTATGACAGAGAGATCCTCTGCCCTGCAGAAAAAGAAGCATGAGGTGCAGGGAATGCGGGAGAATCCCCTCTCATCTCCGATGTCCCTGCATGCTCATTGTTTCTCTTTTTCTTTTTTAGTTTGATCCTGATTGTTCCATTTCCACCTATACCTACCTTGATTCTCTTCATCTGCTTCTCTACTCCTCTTCAATGACCACTTCGGTCTTTGGAGGTTTCCGGATAATCATTGCAATGAATGCAATAGCGATCACCGCAAGACACCCGACGATTATGTAAGTATATGGTAGTTCTTCCTTCCCACCGGTTGGATTCGGATTAAGTGGATCAGGTGATGGTTCACTCACAGTCAACGGGTGTGTCAATGATATCTGCTGGAATGCGTCTTTGTCGTCATCCGGCCAGTATAAGCCTGTGAAATGAATAGTAAAGTCACCTGGTTTTTCACTCTTGATGTTGATATGTATGGTCCTGACTGTTCCGGGCGGCACCTCAAATGTTCCGGCTACTGTTCCGGCTGCACTGCCATATCCGAATCCTTCTCCATATACATGGATCCCAGAAGGGACACTCATTTGTACATCTGTGTTAAGTGTCACGTCATTTACTGATGGATTGTTCATGTATAATTCAACCAGTCCGTCCTGTGATTTATTGATCACATCATTTACCGGGCGCAGTGTCACAGTGGGAGCTACACGGAACTTAGCTTCACCGGGTTGGTCGCTCGGCACTGTCGTTGGTTCAATTGTAGCTGTTGTATTCGTTTCATTTACAGTTGAGTTGTTTTCCTGCGCTATCACAGGCATTAGTGCCAGACATAAACATATGGTGAATATGGCAATGAGTTTCTTTACTGTATATATTTTATAAAAATATATCTCAAGTAAATGCGACCAAGGGGAGCATTTTCTTGTGTCCATTTTCGATTCCTTCTTGCTTTTATTGCTATTTCTTTCATTCATTTTCGCATAATCAGCACGACTAAAACGATTGCTATCATCGAGAGGATGCCAAATGGTAATGCCAGTCCATTCGGTTTATCTGTTGGGATTTTAGTGCCAGGTTCCGGATCCATTGGATTGGATGATGGCTCTTTCACTGTAAGTGGGTGTGTCAATGATATCTGCTGGAATGCGTCTTTGTCACCATCCGGCCAGTATAAGCCTGTGAAATGAACATTGAAGTTACCAGCCTTTTCACTCTTGATGTTGATATGTATGGTCCTGACTGTTCCGGGTGGCACTTCAAACGTCCCGGCTACTGTTCCGGCAGCACCGCCATATCCGAATCCTTCTCCGTATACATGGATCCCCGATGGCACGCTTATCTGTACATCTGCGTAAAGAGTCACGTCATTCAATGAAGGGTTATTCATGTACAATTCGACCAGACCATCCTGATGTTTATCTATTACATCATTTACCGGACGTAGCGTTACAGTTGGACCTACACGGAACTTGCCATCAGTTGGTATTGAAGTAGCTGTTTCTGTGGCATTCGGGTGTGCTGTTGGTTCGATAGTTGCTGTTGCATTAGTTTCATTTGACGTTACATTAGTTTCATTTGATGTTGTGTTATTTTCCTGTGCAATCGCAGGTATGATAACCAGACACAGGAATAATATACTTATTGCAATTAATTTAATCCTTTTCATGCATAATTCCTCCTATCTGTAAAGAACAGATATGTACTAGTACAGTAATTAGTTGTAATATTACTTATAATTATCGTCCAATTAACTTGACTTGGCATATGGGAAAGTATAAACGAATTAATTTATTACTGATCGTCCCATGATGCCTAATGGAAGACCACTATTTTACAACAAACTTATATACAATACAAATAAATAAATAAATAAATAAATTTCTTTATAGTATAGCAAGTATAACTTGATATACTCAAAAAAATCCGACCGAAGGGAAGATTTTGTTCTACAATAATCCGGATGAGGGGATAAATAAAGTGAAATCAAATCATATAATATCATGTTTTTTTATTATTTTTTTACTACTTACCGTCCCAGGATGCCTGAATGATAAAGATCAAGAAGAGAAGATAGGATCTGAACTTATGTCTGATAAAGAGCATGTCATTATTCTTGTTAATGATGCTGTAGACCTGATTGAAGAAAATAAAGAAGCAGCATTCTCTCAATTCAGGGAACCTAATAGTAAATGGTTTCATGATGACTTCTTTGTCTTTGTATGGACAATTGACGGTGTTCAGGTCGTTTATCCACCGGATTTCAGGAAAGAAGGACAGGATATGAACGAGTTTGAAGATACAAAAGGCAATCAAATAGGTAAACGCATTATTGATATTGCATTAAACGCATCAGGCGGAGATTGGGTAAGTTATGAATGGCCAAAACCAGGTGAATTAAACCCTTCTAGATCATATACTTTTGTCCAAAAAGCCGAATCTAACGGTCAAATATATGTTGTAGGTTCAACATTTTATATAGAATATTAAAGAACAAAATCCACTGTTGCAGTCAATTATATTTCATATCGCTTGCATGACCAGACCTCTTGCAGTATCCGATCAATATTTTTTTTATCTACCGATGTGTCAAAACTTCTCTTTACTAAAGAGTATTCGAAATCCTTTAGCATCATTGAAACCAGCTTGAAGTCTCCTCCGGCGATAATATAATCTATTTTGTTATCTGCATCGGTAATCATTGTCTTAAGTGCACTTCCCACTTTTTCAACATGATGCCGGATATCCTCTGTTCTTAATTTCTCGAACCTGCGCTGACTCCACCCACCTTTCGTATGCTTTCCCTTTACACTGCTTCTGATAATACTATGGAATAAAAAAGTATTCGAATCTTGCGTAATTCCTATAAATGACTCTCCTGCGTGGGCAAGTACAATACATAGAGTCACCTTTTGTTCAATAAGGCTTTGAGGTAATCCAATGTCAAATCCGGTATTTATTTGCCAGTCGGATGAATCCACAGGTAAATACGGTGCTAATATTTCCTGCACCATTCTATCCGTATCATAGAATATGACCAATCCGGTAGGTGAGTCTATTTTATCAATCAAGCTCACGGTATCCTTATCAAGGTACCTTAAAAGCTCATTACTGTTCTTTTGGTTTGACAATGACTCCTGGTTCTTGAGAGTTATGGTAATCAGACCACGATCCTCGGATTTAAAAGAATTAATACGGGATAGATACTTGTTTATTGATTGTTTTGAAATAAAGCTGATATTGCTAAAATTCAATTCATCTTTTACTTGTTTTTTAAAATTTAAAATATCATATTCCAGGGTCTCGATTTTCTTATTTGAAATATTTAATTCTTGCTCTACTATTTGTTTTTGTGATATAGCTTTACGTGCAGTCTCCTCTTTAGATGCCTGCCTGGCAATAAGGGAATCATTCTTTGACTTCAACTCTACGATCTGCGCTTCAAGATCAATAATATGCTTTTCAAGTTCCTTTTTTCCCAGTAGTTTATCAAACAATTATGATTTCTCCTTCAATACCTTCACCAATCTATAATGAACTGTATCCACTTCAAATTAGGGGGTAGAAATGATAGCCACAGAGAACACAGAGATCACAGAGTTTTTTTTCTCTGTGTTCTCTGTGGCATATAAGGGAATTCCCAATAAATAATTTACCCAAATGTGGGTTTTATGGTGACATCCCAC